>NZ_QTPZ01000009.1:0-212195 GCF_003853505.1 Burkholderia sp. Bp9015 | reverse complement strand
CCGGATACGTTCAAGATGTACGAGGAAGAGGCGTACAAGATGGGCTTCACGCACGCGGCCGTCGGCGCGATGGTGCGGTCGAGCTATCACGCGGATCTGCAGGCGCATGGGGCCGGCGTTGCGTGAGGGGCGAAACCGGTGCGCGTGATAATGCGCGGTTATCGAAAAACATCGTCAACGGCAATTGGACCCGATCAATTTGGCGGCCGACGATGACCGGGATACGAACCGGACTGAGTACCGCACCGGCCCGAAACCGATGAAGGGTGCCCGGACACATGAACGATCGCGGCGCGATGCAGCGATCGTTCGATCATGCTGACGATATGTTGGAGGCGTAAGGAGATGGAAATGGAGATGGAGATGAAACTGAATGTGGAAGACGTGCAGATAGAAGCGTCTCCGCAGAAGAAACTGTCGGGCAGCATGGGGGCCGTCGGTCTGGCGCTTACCGTGCTTGCGTTCTCGGCCCCGTTGACGACCGTGTCGGGTTACATCCCGTTCGCGCTGATGTTCGGCGGAGTCGGCAGCCCCGTGATATTCGTACTGACGACGCTGGTATTGCTGCTGTTTTCCGTCGGCTATGTGACGCTCAACAATATCGTGAAGCGCCCGGGCGACTTCTATGCGTTCATCAGCTATGGCATCGGAAAGTCGACCGGACTCGGCTCCGGCATACTCGCGGCGGTTTCGTACTTCCTGCTCCTCGCCGGCGTCACGTCGTTCTTCGGCGTCTCGTGCTCGGATCTCGTGCACGACATGACCGGCCTGGCGATTCCGTGGTACTGGCCGACGCTCGCGTGCTGGCTGGTGGTCTCGATGCTGGGATATCTTCATGTCGAGCTGTCCGCGAAGGTGCTGACGTGGGTGATGATTCTCGAGATCGTCGTCTGTCTGGTATTTTCATTCGGTGTGCTGTCAAAAGGCGGCGTGCCGGGTGTTTCCGCATCCGCTCCGTTCATGCCGAGCCAACTGGCGAACAGTACCAACGTGCCGTTCTGCATGCTGTTCACCGTGTCGTTCTTCATGGGGTTCGAGGCGACCGCCTTGTTTCGCGACGAGGTGAAGATGCCGGATCGGACGATTCCGCGTGCGACGTATGGTGCCGTCATCTTCATCGGCGTGATCTACACGCTGTGTGCGTATGCGATGATCATGGCTTACGGGCCGCAGGTTCAGTCGATCGCGGCCAAGACGCCCGCGGCGATGTTCCCTGACGCCTTCGCGAAATTCGTGAGCCCTGGCCTGCACCTGATCGTTTCGGTGCTGGTGATGACGTCGGCGTTCGCGGCAAGCCTGTCCACGCAGAACGTGCTTTCGCGCTATATGCACAACCTGGGCACGGACGGCGCGCTGCCCCGCTTCCTCGGAAAGGTGCACGCGAAGCACGAGTCTCCGTATCTTGCCTCGATGACCGTCTCGGTCATGGTGCTGTGCGTGCTGCTGCCTTTCATTCTGATGGGCGCCAAGCCCGATCTGCTTTACGGGCAGCTCTCCGGCGTCGGAACGTCGGGCATCATCATTCTGATGACCATCGTCAACATCTCGTCGCTGGTCTGGTACGTTCGTCGAGGCAGGCAACAGGGCGTGAGTTTCGCCAAGTCGTTTCTGGCACCGGCGATTTCGTCAGTATTCTTCATCGCGCTGGTTTATCTCGTGGCCGCACATTTCGACGTGCTTGCGGGCGGTGACCCCGGGCAGTACGTGTGGATGTTCTACTGCCTGATCGGTGTGCAGGTCGCGGGCATGGCACTTGCCCAATACTTCAAGCACCGGCGCCCCGAAGTCTTCGAATGCCTGGGGCGCAGCCAGAACGGTTGACGATGACGACAAGCCAGGACTCGCCGAGTCCTGGCTTTTTTGCGCTTGCGCCAAGCAAGCGCGGCGTGGCGCCTAGCGCCCTTCGTAATGCGCGGCGACGTTTTGCGCGAGCCCGGCAACGATCGCACTCAGCGGCATGTCGACGCGGCGAACGAAACTGGCGGTGAACGGCATCACCGGCATCTCGTGGCCGGTGTTGATCCGGCGCAGCCGGCCGCTCGCCAGATGCTCGGCCACGACGTGGTGTGGAATCGCCGCGATGCCGATGCCGTCGAGCGTCATCCGGACGATCGACGACAGCGACGAGTTGCCGAAGATTCTCACGTGATGCAGATGCGACCGATCGAACATCTCCTTCAGCTGCATGTACGGACGTGTCGATCTGGAGAACGTGATGATCGGATGCCGCGCAAGATCGCTCAGCGTGAGGTGGGTCGTGTCGCATTCAAAATCCGACGAGACGATCCAGCTGATCGGATAGCTGCACAACGGCAGATTCTCCGCGTTGCTCGCGTTCACGGGGCCCATCAGGAGCGCGACGTCGATCGTGCCGTCGGCGAGCCCCGCGGTCAGGTTCGGCGTGGCGTCGACATTGACCTCGAGCGTGATCTCCGGGTATTCGATGCTGAGCCGCTTGAGCAGCGCGGACAGCCATGTGTGCACGATCGTGTCGGACGCGCCGAGCTGAACCGTCCCGCTCAGGGCCGTCCGGCCAGCGACGGCCTCGACCATTTCGGCGCTCAGCGAAATCATTTGTTCCGCGTAGACGAGCAGCTGCCTGCCCTTGATGGTCAGGAAGCAACCCCGCTTGTCTCGCTCGAACAGGCGTCCCTTCAGTTGCTGTTCGAGTTGCGCGATGCGCGCGGATACAGCGGGCTGTGTCGTGTGCAACCTTTCCGCGGCACGGTGAAATCCCCCCAGCTGGGCGACGGCGTAAAAGGTCTCCAGGTTTCGAAGATCGATCATGTGGCGAACTCCACCCGCATGGGGAAAAGCGATTCGATCGCGCATATCCGAATGTCGATCGACGATCGGGCGAGGCGACGCATATCCCCGGTGCGGGGAAGGTTCGATCGATCATAGCGACGAAGGTCGGGGTGCTCAACATGGAACACCCGATTCCGGGGAAAGCGGCCGCGCTGCGATTTCTTTCTCCACCTTTAGGTGGACGAACCTCATCAGGCGCATCACTAGAATTTCAACAACGCTGAAACGAACAGTGCATTCGTGGCGGTTGAAGCGAGCAGTCGATGATCGATCGCGATCGCACGGTTCGAGTGTCGACGTGAATTCATGATCGGGATGCGGACTGGCGCTCACGCACTGATAAGAATCGGTGATCGCGCGAAATCGCCAATCACAATTGGACCGGACGAAATTGAACGGTGACGATTGAAATGGCATGTCGGCACTGCTGTCGCGATATTCGTGGGGCGAGCCGGATTTGCAACACGGTCGAGTGTGTCTCGTCGAAGCGCACAGCCACGCACACCATTTAAATTAAGGAGATTGGAATGTCCGCCTTGAAGTTTCCCAGTGAGCGGCTCGTGGACGCTTATCGCGCCATGCGAACGATTCGCCGCTTCGAGGAGCGCGTGATGGACGAGATGGCGACCGGCGACATTCCGGGCAATACCCATCTTTGTGCCGGGCAGGAAGCGAGCGCCGTCGGCGTGTGCCTGCACCTGACGGACAAGGACTACATTTCGTCGACCCATCGCGGGCATGGTCACAGCATTGCCAAGGGATGCGATATCGGCGCAATGATGGCCGAGCTGTTCGGGCGTGCGACGGGAACCTGCGGCGGCAAAGGCGGCTCGCAGCACATCGCCGATCTGCGCAAGGGGATGCTGGGCGCGAACGGCATCGTGGCCGGCGGTGCGCCGATCACGTGCGGCGCCGCACTCACGGCGAAGTTGCTCGGCACCGGTGGCGTGGCGGTTGCGTTCGCGGGTGACGGTGCGATGAACGAAGGCGTGATGTCGGAGAGCTTCAACCTCGCGAAGATCTGGATGCTTCCGATCGTCTTCGTGATCGAGGACAACGGCTTCGGCGAAGCGACGGCGAACTCGTTCGTCTCGGCCGGCAGTTTCACGCGGCGCGCGCAGAGCTACGACATTCCCGCTGCGGAAGTCGATGGCACCGACTTGTTCGCGGTCTACGAGGCCGCCGGCCAGGCGATCGATCGTGCCCGCAATGGCGGCGGCCCGAGCCTGCTGCAGATTCACGTGCCGCGCTACTACGGTCACTACAGCGGAGACCCCGACAACTATCGCACGCCGGAAGAAAAGAAGGCCATGCGCCAGGAGCGCGATTGCGTCGCCAATTTCCGCAGGCAGGTGCAGGAAGGATCGCAAGTGGCCAGCGGCGAGCTGGACGCGGTCGATGCGCAGATCGAGACCGAGATCGACGCCGCCGTGAGTGCTGCGCGCGCAGCCCCGTTCCCGCCGCTTTCGGCACTGACCGCCGACGTTTACGTGAAGTATCTGTAAGGACCCACAGCAATGGCAAAGAAATCGTTCCGTCAAGCGCTGAATGACGCGCTGCACTCGGAGATGGCGCGTGATCCGCGCGTGATCATGATGGGTGAGGATTTGACCGGCGGCGCGGGCGCCAACGGCGTCAAGGATGCGTGGGGCGGTGCTTTCGGCGTGACGCGCGGGCTGCTCGACGCCTACGGCCCCGAGCGCATTCGCGATACGCCGATCAGCGAGGCCGCATTCGTCGGCGCGGCCGCCGGGGCGGCCCTCACGGGTTTGCGTCCGATCGCCGAACTGATGTTCGTCGACTTCGCCGGCGTGTGTCTCGACCAGATCATGAATCAGATCGCGAAGTTCCGGTACATGTTCGGCGGCCGTGCCAAGACGCCGCTCGTGATTCGCGCGACGTACGGTGCCGGCACGCGCTCAGCCGCGCAGCACACGCAGGCGTTCTATCCGATCTTCACGCACATTCCCGGCCTCAAGGTCGTGATCCCGTCGAATCCGTACGACGCGAAAGGCCTGCTGCTCCAGGCGATCCGCGACGACGATCCGGTGATCTTCCTCGAAAACAAGATGCTGTACGACACCGTGGGCGAAGTGCCCGACGGCGCATACACGATTCCGTTCGGCGAGGCGCGGGTGGTGCGGGACGGGAAAGACGTGCTGATCGTTGCGCTCGGCCGCATGGTCGGCGTGGCGGAGACGGCCGCTCGCCTCCTCGCGGCAGACGGCGTGTCGGCATGCATCATCGATCCGCGCACGACGTCGCCGCTCGACGAGGACACGCTGCTCGAATACACCGAGGACATCGGACGAGTCGTGATCGTCGATGAGGCGAATCCACGCTGCAGCGTCGCGACGGACATCTCCGCGCTGCTGGCCGACAAGTGCTTCGACTCGCTGAAGGGGCCGATCCGGCTCGTGACGGCGCCGCACACGCCGGTGCCGTATGCACCGAACCTGGAAGACGCGTACGTGCCGTCGCCGGAAGCCGTCGTGAATGCCGTCAAGTCGATTCTGAAGGGGTAATCAATCATGTCGTTCATTGAAGCCGTCACCATCCCCAAGTGGGGGATGACGATGACCGAAGGCACCGTGCTCGAATGGCACGCGAAGGAGGGAGACAAGGTCGAACGCGGCCAGGAACTCCTCGAGGTCGAATCCACGAAGGTCAACAACGTGGTGGAGGCGACCGTGTCCGGGATCCTGCGGCGCATCGTCATCGACGAGGGCGAAATCGCGCCGGTCGGCGCGCTGATCGGCGTCATCGCCGATGAAGCGGCGACCGAGGAGGAAATCGACGCGCTTGTCGCAAGCTACGCGCATCGCCTGAATGCGGACGACGGCGAGGCGGGCGGTGTGGTCGCACCGAAGGCGGTCGCCGTGTCAGGCGGCAGCGTGAACGTGCTGGAGCTCGGCCCCGAAAGCAACGAAACCGTGTTGTTCATTCACGGCTTCGGCGGTGACCTGTCGACCTGGCTGTTCAACCAGGGCACGCTCGCCGAGCAGTTCCGGACGATCGCGGTGGACCTTCCCGGGCACGGCGCGTCGACGCCGATTACCGGTGGCGGCGTGATCAAAAAGATCACTGTGGCGGTCGAGGAAGCGGCGAGCGCGATCACGTCCGGGAAACTGCACCTGGTCGGTCACTCGTTCGGTGGCGCGATCGCCGCGGCCTTCGCGGCCGCCAACCCGTCGCGTGTCGCATCGGTGACGCTCATCGCGCCGATCGGCCTGGGCAAGGAGATCAACCGCTCTTTCGTGACCGAATTCGTTGCCGCGGAGCGCCGCCGTCCGCTTCAGGCCGCGCTGGAGAAGCTGTTTGCCGATCCGTCGAAGATCACGAGCGAAATGGTCGAGGGCACGCTTCAGTTCAAGCGGCTGGAAGGCGTCCAGGAGGCGCTGTCTGCCATCGCCGACACCATCGCCGACGAAAACGGCCAGGTTCAGACGATCGGTGCGACGCTGGCGGGACTCACCTGCCCCGTGATGCTGCTCTGGGGCGAGCGCGACGCCATCATTCCGGTCCCGCAGGCCGACGGTCTGCCGTCCACGGTGCAGCTGCGCGTGATTCCGGATGTCGGCCACATGCCGCAAATGGAGGCAGCGTCGGTCGTGAACGACGCGCTGCTGGAGAACATTCGTCGCGCCCGATAACCGCTCGTGCCGGGCGGCGGGACGCCGATTCGGCGGTGTGGAGCGGTTATCGGCGCAGTGATCTTGAGGAAACAGTCATGTCAGGACGTTTGACAGGCAAGCGGGTACTTCTGACCGGCGGCGTTGCCAATATCGGTCTCGCCATTCTGGAGTCGTTCGTTGCCGAAGGTGCGACCGTGTCGGTCGTCGATATCGATGAGGTCAAGGGCCGCGCGCTCGAATCCCGGTTCGGCGACAAGGTGCGTTTTTTTCGAACCGACATCTCGAGCGAAGACGAGATCAAGGCCGTCATCGAGAAGTCGTCGGAATGGATGCGCGGCATCGACACGGTGTGTCTGAATGCCGGCGTCCAGCTCTCCGGGCGGATCGAGCAGTTCAGCACCGAGAGCTGGGACAAGGTCTTCGGGATCAACGTGCGCGCCAACTTCATTTTCGCGCGCGAGTCGCTCCGTCACCTGAGAGCCGCGAAGAAGTCGTCGATCGTGATGATGTCGTCGCTCGCGGGCAAGCGCGGCGGCACCGGCCTCGCATGCTACTCGGCGTCCAAGGCGGCCATCATCGGTCTGACGACCACGCTTGCAATCGAGCTCGCGCCGGACGGCGTGCGTGTCAATGCCGTGTGTCCCGGCTGGATCGATACGCCGTTCAATCAACCGGTGATCGATTTCATGGGTGGCCGCGACAAGCAGGAGTCGGTGGTTCGGACGGCTATCCCCCTCGGCCGACAGGCGACGCCGGACGAGGTCGCGCCGCTGTTTGTCTACCTCGCATCGGACGAGTCGTCTTACGTCACCGCGCAGGCAATCAATGTCGATGGCGGCGCGTACAACTGACTGCCGGACAGAATCGGGAAGAAACCAATGAGCAAGCAGATCACATATGAAGCCGCACGGCGGGCGATCGAAGCGGGCGTCGCGAAGGCGAACGAACTGGCGCAGCGCTCGTCGTTGTCGATCGTGGATGCGGGCGGCCACCTTGTTGCGTTCACACGCGTGAACGACGCGGCGTTCGGCACGATCGAAATTGCGCACAACAAGGCGTATACCGCTGCAGCACTGCGGTTCCCTACCGATTACTGGATGAAACTCGTCCAGCCCGGAGCCGCGCTCTACGGGCTCGAGCGCGCGGCGTCCCGCCCGCTGGTCGTGTTCGGCGGCGGCCTGCCGGTGAAGCACGGCGACGAGGTCATTGGTGGGGTCGGCGTGTCGGGTGGTCCGGAGGAAGCGGACGTGGCGATTGCGCGTGCGATGGTTGCTGCGCTCGGCGACAACTGAACATCTTCCTGCAAGGGTGCTTTCAATGGAATCGACTGCAGGTACGCGGGCGATGTCGGCCGACCAGGTTCGGCTGCTGATTCGCGACGGCAAGCTGCGTGCGCCGACGACGGGATACGCCGACGGCTTCATGCAGGCAAATCTGGCAATTCTGCCGAAGACGTACGCGGATGATTTTCGCGAGTTTTGCCGAATCAACCCCAAGAGCTGTCCGCTGGTGGGAGTCGGGCAGCCCGGCAACCCGGGGCTGGACGGACTGGGCGCGATCGATATTCGGACCGACGTGCCCCGCTACCGCGTGTACCGGAACGGGGTTCACACCGATACGGTCGACGATCTGGTCGATCTGTGGCGTGACGATCTCGTGACGTTTGCGCTCGGTTGCTCGTTCTCGTTCGAGAGCGCGATTCTGCAGGCGGGAATCGACATTCGCCACATCAGTGCGAACCGGAACGTGCCAATGTACGTGACGAATATCCAGACGACGGCCGCGGGGCCGTTTCGCGGCCCGATGGTCGTGTCGATGCGTGCGTTCAAGCCCGCCGATGCGATCCAGGCGATCGTGCTGTCGGAACGGTTTCCGCTCGCGCACGGCGCACCGGTGCATATCGGCGACCCGACGACCATCGGGATTCGCGACGTCACCCGGCCGGAGTTCGGCGATCCGCCAGTGATCGAGGCCGGTGACATCCTCGGTTTCTGGGCCTGTGGGGTCACGCCGCAGATGGCACTTCAGGCGGCGAAGCCGGATTTTGCGATCACGCATGAACCGGGGTACATGCTCGTCACGGATTTGCCGGCTAACGCGGCGGCCGTGTGAGCCAGGAGTCGTTGCAATGTTCGATGCAGAAATCGCCGCGAAGCTGCTCAATCGCGGCACATCGCAGGCGTCGGACGAATGTGGCAGGCAATACCTTGACGTGTTGCGCGAGGGACAGCTCGATTTTTCTCATCGGATCGAGCGTCTGGACGTAGAGGGCGCCGGTTCCGAGGTTCCTCGCGAAATCGAATGGCTGACATTCGGCGACGGCTCTCGCGCGTTGCGCATTCGTGCCGACGATGCGCAAACGGGCTGGAGCGAATGGGTTTCGATTGTGAAACCCGGCGGCGTCGAATCGATAAATAGTGCGAACAAATATATTGCGGCGCAATGATACGGCGAGACTGTCTCAGCCTGCCCGCAATGGAAATTGACCGATTGGCGGGGAAGCTCGCCGGGAGACACCGATGTCCGAGCATGGCGTCCGACTGGAATGGACGATCGAGCAGCACCACGAGAGGGAAGGGACCTATAGCCGGGACCACCGGGCGATCATCAGCCCGACGGTGACGATCCCTGTATCCGCGGCTCCCGACTATCTCGGGAACGAACGTCTGGCCGATCCGGAGCAGTTGCTCGTCAACGCGCTCGCGAGTTGCCACATGCTGTACTTCCTCGCGCTCTGCGAAGGAAGCGGGTATGCGGTCGCATCGTACTCCGACGATGCAGTCGGGAAAGTCGAGAAAAGCGCGGACGGGTTTCACTGGGTATCCGAAATCGTGCTCAGGCCCCGCGTGACCTTCACGTCCGAAAAGCAGCCGAACCAGGCGCAACTCGAGCGGCTGCATCACCGAGCCCACAAAGGGTGCTTCATCGCCAATTCGATCAAGTCGAAAGTGGAAATCGATCTCGGCTGAGTTTTGACCGGGATCGGTTGCCAGCCGATCAACAAACGTAGTGAGGAAAGTGAGATGAAGAAGGAAGGTCTGGTCGTGGTTGCAACCGTCGTTGCCCGATCCGGCAGCGAAGACGTGCTGCGCGAAGCGTTGAAGGAGCTGGTGCCGTACGCAAGGACGGAGCCGGGGTTCATTCAATACGATCTCCACGAATCCGCCGACACGCCGGGGCAGTTCGTCTTCTACGAAATCTGGGAAGACGAAGCAGCCCTCGAGACCCATTCGAATACCGAGTTCGCAAAGGCGTTCGGCGCACGGGCGGGACAATGGATCGAATCCGTCTCGCTTAGCAAGTTCCGGAAAATCGCGTGAACCGCGCACGAACGCCCGAGCGGCATCGCGTGTTCGTGCACTGAAGAAATCCTGTGGGCAGCGTCATGGTAAGCATTGATTTGAACTGCGATCTCGGTGAGAGCTTCGGCGCCTGGCGGATGGGCGACGATGCGGCGATGCTCGACATCGTGACGAGCGCGAATGTTGCCTGCGGTTTTCATGCCGGCGATCCGGCGGGGATCTATACCGTGCTGCATGAAGCGGCACGGCGCGGTGTCGCCGTCGGCGCGCACGTCGGCTATCGCGATCTGGTGGGCTTCGGACGTCGCAACATGCAGCCATCCCATGCAGAACTGACGGGCGACGTGATCTACCAGATCGGTGCCCTGCAGGGGCTTGCAAAGGCCGCGGGCACGTCGATTCGCTACGTGAAGCCTCACGGCGCGCTGTACAACACGATCGCGCACGATACCTACCAGGCGGCGGCCGTCATCGACGCGATTCTGGCGATCGATCCGACGCTCGTGCTGATGGTGCTCGCCGGCGCACCTGTTGCGGATCAGGCGCGTGAAGCCGGCCTTGCCGTCGTCGGCGAGGCATTTGCCGACCGCGCGTACAACGTGGATGGAAGCCTCGTGAATCGCCGCGCGGAAGGGGCGGTCATTCACGATCCAGACACTGTTGCGCGTCGCATGCTGCGGTTCGTGCAGGAGGGTGTCGTGACCGCGATCGACGGCACGGACATCACGATCGACGCACAGTCGATCTGCATCCACGGAGACAACCCGTCGGCCGTTGCAACTGCTCGCTTGCTGCAAACGCAACTCGCCGCGCGCGGCGTCGCGCTTCGGCCATTTGCCGGGGCGTGCAGGGGAGAGAACCGTGTCTGAGCAGATGCGCATCCTTTCGGCCGGCTCTGCCGGCATGCTGGTCGAGCTCGAGAGTCTCGAAACGACGCTGGCGCTTCTCGACCGGCTGCTCGCGAGCGAAGTGGACGGCGTCGACGAAGTCGTTCCGGGCGCGCGCACCGTGCTGGTTCGCTTCGACCCGGCTGTCATCGATCGTGCGGCGCTGATCGAGCGGCTCGGGCAGCTGGACGTGTCCGTTCGCCGGGAGCGCGGCGGGAGCATGTTCGATATCCCTATTTCCTACGTCGGAGAGGATCTGGGCGAGGTTGCCGAACTGCTGGGATGGTCCGTGGCCGAGCTCGTCCAGCGACATCTGGATGCGGTCCACTCGGTCGCGTTTACCGGATTTGCACCGGGGTTCGCGTATATGACCACCGACGATCCGGGATTCGACGTTCCCCGACGCAAGACGCCTCGAGTGCGCATCCCGGCGGGCTCGGTCGCGATCGCGGGCAAATTCAGCGGGATCTATCCCTCGGATAGCCCCGGAGGGTGGCAGCTTCTCGGCACGACGCAGGTGCCTATGTGGGACGCGACGCGTCCGCGTGCGGCTTTGCTTGCACCCGGCGATCGGGTTCGTTTCCGCGATGCGAGCAAAGGTTCGGCCGTTCCGGTATCGGGGTGGCCGGCGCCGGCGCCGACGCCGGTGCGCCAGGTTTCGGGCACCGGCATTCTGGTGACGCGTGCGGATCGCCCGGTGCTGTATCAGGACCTCGGGCGGCCCCGACAGGCTGACCAGGGTGTCTCCGTGTGCGGTGCCGTCGACAGCGCCGCGCTGCGGCTCGCGAACGCCTGTGTCGGCAATCCGGGCAGTCGCGTCGCGCTCGAAGTGATGTTCGGCGGCCTTTCGCTGGTGCCCGATCGCCCGGTGACCCTCGCAGTGACGGGGGCGCCGTGCCCGATTTCGATTCGCGACGCGAATGGCCGCGTGACGGTGATCCCGCACTCTCGTCCTTTTGCCGTCGATGCGGGCGATGAAGTCACGCTCGATATGCCCGGCCGCGGCATGCGGAGCTACGTCGCACTGCGTGGCGGGTTCGTCGTCGAGCGCACGCTGGGGTCTGCGTCGACCGATACGCTTTCGAGGATCGGCCCGGCGCCGATCGTTCGAGGCGATGTCCTGGTCCCGGCCGACGAGGCCGTTACGTTCGTCGAGCCGGAGCTGCCGGCCGCGCGGACACTTCCGCGCGCAGGCGACGTAGTCGATGTCGACGTCGTCCCGGGGCCGCGCACCGACTGGTTCACCGACGAAGGCGTTGCACGGTTTTTGTCGCAGGAATGGCGCGTCACGCCCGAGTCGAGTCGCGTCGGCATGCGACTGTCGGGCGACCTGGCGCTGGCGCGGCGCGACGACGCGGAGCTACCGTCGGAAGGCACGTTGTTCGGATCGATTCAGGTGCCGCACAGCGGCCAGCCGGTGGTGTTCCTGACCGATCACCCCGTCACCGGCGGGTACCCGGTGATTGCCGTCGTCGCGGCCCATCATCTCGGCATGCTCGGGCAGATTCCGATCGGCGCCCGCATCCGCTTCAACCCGATATCCGCATTCGATCAGCAAGTGAAGGAACTCGTTCGATGAAGAAGCTGCTCATCGCCAATCGCGGCGAAATCGCCATTCGCGTCATTCGCGCCGCGCGCGACTACAACGTGACATCGGTCGCAATCTACTCGGACGCGGACGCCGGTTCGCTGCATGCCGAACTGGCCGACGAAGCGTACGGGCTGGGTGCTGGCCGCCCGGCGGAGACCTATCTCGACATCTCGAAGATTCTGGCGATCGCCCGTCGCGCCGGTGCCGATGCGGTCCACCCGGGCTACGGCTTCCTGTCCGAGCGCGCGGAGTTCGCCCAGGCGGTCATCGATGCCGGACTGATCTGGGTCGGCCCGTCGCCGGAGGTCATCACCGCGCTCGGCGACAAGGTGCAGGCCCGGCGTATCGCATCGAAGGTCGGCGCGCCGCTGGTCAGGGGATCCGACGGGCCGTTGAACAGTGCGTCGGACGCGGTGGCCTTCGCGCGGGAAGTGGGCTTGCCGCTGGCGATCAAGGCCGCGTTCGGGGGCGGCGGGCGCGGCATGAAGATCGTCCGACGTATCGAAGACGTCGCGGAGATGTTCGATTCGGCCGTCCGTGAGGCGACGGAGGCGTTCGGCCGGGGCGACTGCTACGCCGAGCAGTTTCTCGACCGTCCGCGCCATATCGAGGCGCAGATCATGGCCGACCATCACGGCAACACCGTCGTGCTCGGCACGCGCGACTGTTCGCTGCAGCGCCGAAACCAGAAGCTCGTGGAAGAGGCTCCCGCGCCTTTCATCACCGACGAACAGCGCGCGCGCATTCACGACGCCGCGCGCAGGATATGCGCAGAGGCCGGCTATACGGGGGCGGGCACGGTCGAGTTTCTGCTTTCTCAAGACGGTGTCATCTCGTTTCTCGAGGTGAACACGCGGTTGCAGGTTGAGCATCCGGTGACGGAGGAAACCACCGGTGTCGACATCGTGATCGAACAACTGCGCATCGCGGACGGCCTTCCTGTCTCGCTGACGGCGACGCCGGAGCCCCGCGGTCACGCGATCGAATTCCGTATCAACGCGGAGGATCCGGGCCGAGGCTTCCTGCCGACACCAGGCGCGATCACGCGCTTTCGTCCGCCCGCGGGGCCCGGGGTGCGGCTCGACTCCGGTGTCGAATCCGGCTCGCAGATTCCAGGGCTGTACGACTCGCTGATGGCCAAACTGATCATTGCCGGCGATACGCGCCAACAAGCACTCGCGCGCGCCCGTCGCGCGCTCGCCGAATTCGATATCGAAGGCGTGGCGTCGGTGTTGCCTTTCCATCGGGCGGTGCTCGAGGACAAGCGCTTCACCGGCGACGATGGTTTCAAGGTTCATACCAACTGGATCGAAACGGAGTTCGGCGGGGTCGAGCCTTCCGGACGCGTCGCGCCCGTTGACGGAGGCCTGCTGCAGAGCTTCATCGAAATCGACGGAAAGCGTCACACGGTCGGTTTGCCCGCGTCGCTGTTTGCGAACGTCGGTGCCCCACGCGCATTCGATGACACGGTGAAGGCGGAAACGGGTGCCGACATCGTGACCGCACCGGTTCCCGGCACGCTGCAGAAATGGCTGGTGGAAGAAGGGGCGACCGTAGCGGAGGGCGATGCCGTCGCCATCATGGAAGCGATGAAGATGGAGATGCGTGTCGTCGCGCCGAAAGGCGGGCGAATCCGGATCCAGGGGGCAGCCGGACGTCCGGTGGCGGCGGGCGAAAAGATCGCGGTTATCGATTAAGGAGCGAAAGCGACATTGAATCGAGCGTGAACTGTCGAGATGTAAAATATGCATGCCACATCATTCGGAATCCTGAGTGACTGGCGAGAAACCCAATTGATGCCGGAAGCGTCAAGGAATCGGCTGAGTGCGTCACGAGTACGACAGCCTTATTGGAGGAAAACCGTGAAAAAACTGAATGTCGCTCTGGTGGGCACTGGCTTCATGGGCAAGGCCCACTCCATCGCAACTGCCGTGGTGCCGATCCTGTTCGGCTCGCCGGTGGAAATCGAACGCAAGGTCGTGGTCGACATCGACGACGAACTCGCACGCAATGCCGCTGCGCAATACGGGTTCGCCGAGCATGCGACGGACTGGCGCGAAGTCGTGTCGCGCCCGGATATCGACATCGTCGACATCTGTACGCCGAACGACACGCACGCGGCGATCGCGATCGCCGCCGCGAAGGCAGGCAAGCACGTGATGTGCGAGAAGCCGATGGCCATGACGGTAGCCGACGCGGAAGCCATGCATGCGGCCGCGAAGGAAACGGGCGTGGTCACGATGATCTCGTACAACTATCGCCACACGCCGGCGCTGCAGATGGCCAAGCGGTTGATCGACGAAGGGCGTATCGGCGAGATCCTGACGTTCCGCGGCTACTACCTGCAGGACTGGGGCGCGGATCCGAGCACGCCGCTGTCGTGGCGCTTCAACAAGGAGAAGGCAGGCTCGGGCACGCTCGGCGATATCGGCACGCACGTCATCGATGCGGCGCGCCTGCTCGTCGGCGAGTTCGAATCGGTGAACTCGATCGTCAAGACCTTCATCGCCGAGCGGCCGCTGCCGGCGGGCCGTTTCTTCGGCCCGGCAGGTCAGGCATCGTCGGAAAAGGGCAAGGTCGACGTCGACGATATGGCCATGACGATGATCAAGTTCAGCAACGGCGTGTGCGGAACGATCGAAGTGACGCGCAATGCGTGGGGCCACCACAACCAGCTCGGCTTCGAAATCCACGGCACCCGTGGCTCGATTGCGTTCGACTATCAGCGCCTGAACGAACTGCGTGTGGCGTTCGCGGACGATCCGTCGGACGCGTTCGGCTTCCGCACGATCTACTCCGGCCCGCATCAACCGTTCGGCGACAAGCTGTGGCCGGTTGCCGGGATGGGGCAGGGCTACATCGATATCAAGTCGATCGAGTGGTACAACTTCCTGCAGGCCATCGCCGGGAACCAGCCTGCCGCGCCGAACTTCGAGGACGGCGTCCAGATCGAGCGCATCGCGGATGCGATCCTCGTGTCGGGGCAAAGCGGCGTGTGGGAACACATCCAGCAGCCGGCTCGCGGATAACACGGCCGCCGCCTGAAGTCGTGCGAAGGCGGTGAGCTCCTCGGTGAGTGGCGAATCGGTAACGCGGCTCGTCGGTAATGGATCCGGCGAGCGCCTCCTCATCTGCGGCCAACGTCGAAGCATCACCGTCGGGGCGGCGAACTGCGATAGATCCGGATGCGGCCTCCACTACGGCCGCGTTCGAACGATAGCGTGTCAATAGATCGGAGGCAGGGGATGACCTTGGCAATTGGGGTGATCGGTGTCGGCGTAATGGGATCGGAGCACGCGCGCATTCTGCGTGAAGAGACGTCGGGTGCGGAGTTGGTCGCGGTCTGCGATGCCGATGAAGGGCGCGCGCGGACCGTGGCGGGCGGCGCGAGAGTCTATACGGACCCGCGGGAGCTGATTCGCTCCGAGCATGTCGACGCCGTTCTCGTTGCCGCACCGGACACGCTGCACGGCGACCTCGTACTGCAGTGCATCGAGGCCGACAAGCCGGTTCTGTGCGAGAAGCCGCTGGCCGGTACGGCGGCCGAGGCACTCAAGGTCGTCGACGCGGAAATTGCGAAGGGCCGAAGGCTGGTCCAGGTCGGTTATATGCGTCGTTTCGACCAACCGTACATCGAGATGAAGCGTGCTGTCCGGGAGGGCGACATCGGCGCACCGGTTGTCGTGCACAACGTCCACCGAAATCCCATCGCGCCGGACTGGTTCAACGGCCCGATGTCCATCACCAATGCGTTCGTTCATGAAATCGATGCAAGCCGATGGTTGCTCGATTCCGAACCTGTTGGCGCACGTGTCTACAGTGCTGGAAACGGCGATCCGCTGGTCGTCGTGATGGAAATGACCGGCGGCGTAATCGTGTCGTCGGAGGTGTTCATGAATTGCCAGTATGGCTATCACGTGCACGTACAGGTCGTCGGGCGAAACGGAACGATCGAGACTGCTCCGCCCGGATGTGTTGGCAGGAATGCCGGCGGCTACGGCATGACGGCCTATGCAGGTAACTGGATCGACCGATTCAGGTCGGCCTATGTGAAGCAACTCAATGAGTGGGTCCGCTCGATCGGCGCCGGTACGTCAAGCGGTGGCGCGAATGCTTGGGACGGCTATGTCACGACGTCAGTCGCAGAGCAGATCGTCGCTGAGATGGGGCGCGGAACATCAGTGACGTTCGCGGCCGAGCGTTACCGTCCGACGATGTACGCGTAGTCATGCCAATCCACGGAAATGCAGAGGTTTGTGCCACTCAGGAGGAAAAATGATCAGAATCGGAATTCTCGGATGTGGGCGCATTGGTCAAGTTCATGCACTCGGTATCAAGCAGATTCCGTCGGCAACGCTGGTCGCGGTTGCAGACGTCAACGAAAGCGCCGCGGAAGCCTGCGCTGACCGATTTGGGGTTGACGCACGCAATGCATCGGAAATTCTCGAAGGGAAGGACATCGATGCGGTCGTGATTGCGACACCGTCATCGACGCATTTCGATCTCGTTCACGCGGCGGTGGTCGCGCGAAAGGCCATTTTTTGCGAGAAGCCGATCGACCTGTCGTCGGCCCGGGTAAAGGCATGCATGGAGGCCGTCGAGAATGTGGGGGTGCCCTTCATGACGGCGTTCAACCAGCGGTTCGACCCGCACTTCGGCGAGTTGGCGCGCCGCGTACGCGAGGGCGAGATCGGCGACGTCGAGACCGTCACGATCACATCGCGCGATCCGGCACCGCCGCCGCTGTCGTATCTGGAGACGTCCGGTGGCCTCTTTCGCGACATGATGATTCACGATTTCGACCTCGCGCGATTCCTGTTGCGCGAAGATCCGGTGCGTGTGTTCGCCGCCGGATCGGTGCTGGTCGAGCCGTCCATTGCGGAAGTGGGCGACGTGGACACGGCGGCAGTGATCCTGACGACGAAGTCGGGGCGCATCTGCCAGATCTCGAATTCGCGCCGCTCGACCTACGGCTATGACCAGCGAATCGAGGTCCACGGATCGCGCGGCATGCTGCGTGTCAAGAACGTTCACGAGTCTCAGGTGGAGCGTGCCACGGAAGTCGGGTTCGCCATGCCGGTCGCGCAGCCGTTCTTTCTCGAGCGCTTCGGCGCCGCCTATCTCGCCGAAATGCGCTACTTCATCGACACCCTGTCGGCGGGAAAAATGCCGCTGCCGGATGCCGGCGATGGCTTGAAGGCCCAGTTGATCGCCGACGCCGCCACGCTTTCGTGGCAGCGCGGGCAGCCGGTGGACATCGCCGGCTGATCGACATGACCGGCATGAGCAGGCCAGCCGGTCGCCATTTCTCACATATCGGGTGCGCTCATGAAGATCGGTATCGCCGGCCTCGGCAACGTAGCAGAGCTGCACGTGACGGCTCTCGCCGAATTGGATCCGCAGTTGTTTTGCGGCGGCTGGAGCCGGACTTACAGGAAGGCGCAAGAATTCGTCGACAGGTTCGGTGGACGTGCGTACGAAACTGTCGACGAACTGCTGGGCGACAAAGCGGTCGACGCGGTTGTCGTGTGCACGAATACTGCGTCGCACTTCGACATGGCCAGGCGTGCGCTACTGGCAGGCAAGCACGTATTGCTCGAGAAACCGTTGTGCGAGCAGGCGACGCAGATTCGCGAGCTTGCGGAGATTGCACGTTCGCAATCGAGGATCTGCATGCCTTCCCACAATTATGTCTATGCAGAGAGCATGCGGCGACTGCATGCGCATGTTGCTTCCGGGAAACTGGGCAGGATTGTCAATTTCTGGGCGATCTACAACAAGCGACATGACGCTTCGATCGGTGCGCCGGATATGACGATGCGCGAACTGATGGTGCATCACGCGTACTGCATGCTGTACTTCGTCGGCCGCCCGTCGTCGGTGTTCGCGACCGGTTCCAACGTGCACTTCGACGATCCGCATGCCGACGATCAACTGATGATCACCGCGGAATATCCGAACGGCAGGATTGCGAATCTGTGGGGAAGCTTTTCCGCCGACGATCGCAGTCGGGACCCATGGTCCGTCTATTTCAAGATCATCGGCTCCGACGGAAGCGGCGTGATCCCTTGGGATATCACGAAGTTTGGCGACGCGAGACTTCCGTTCTGGGATGACGCGACCTACTGGGACAGCTTTCTTCAGGTCGAAAGCTTCTTCGTGAACGAATGCGTCGCGAAAGGTACGACCCCGTTGTCGACGCTCGACGACGCATATGACGCAGCCGTCGTGCTGGATGCGGCGCGTCGGTCTCTGTGCGAGCGGAGCGCTGTGCCGGTCGTCTACGGTTCCTGAGCAACGCATAGAGGCAAACATGATCAGATACGCTGTTGTAGGTGCTGGATGGATATCGCAAGAGGCGTTCATACCGGCTGTTGCCCAGACAGGAAATTCGGTGATCGGCGCGTTGGTTTCCGGAAATCCTGACGGCGCGCGGAAGCTCGCGAGATTCCACGGCGTCGATACGATCGTCGGGTACGACGACTACGACCGGATGTTGAACAGCGATGTCGTCGACGCGGTCTATATCGCGGTACCCAACCCGCTCCACGCCGACTATGCGATTCGCGCAGCGCGAGCCGGAAAGCACGTATTGGTCGAGAAACCGATGGCGACCAACGTCGCGGATGCCGAGGCGATGATTGGGGCGGCAGCCGAGGCCGGCGTGTTGTTGAGCACCTGTTACCGCTTGCATCACGAGGCAGGGACGATCGCGGCACTGGAAGCGATCCGGGAAGGCCGCATCGGTGATCCGAAGTACTTCAGCGGGATGTTCGGATTTCAGTCCGCGACGGGCAACCACCGGCTGGACGGCAAGAACTGGGGCGGCCCGCTTCAAGACATCGGGATTTACTGCGTCAACGCGGCGCGGCATGTCTTCTCCGACGAACCCGTTGATGCGTCGGCGATCACGACGCGCCGGCCCGGAGATCCCCGCTTCTCGGACATCGACGACGCCATTGCGGTCACGTTGCGCTTCCCTCGCGATCGAATCGCGCAGTTCTATTGCAGTTTTGGCACGGCGTCGATCGATATGTACAGGGTGCTGGGAACCGAAGGGGACCTGACCATGGAACCTGGTTTCAGGTTCGAAACGCCGACCCGAATGGTACTGAACACGAAGGATGCTTCGGAGACGATGCATTTCCGGCACTGCGATCACTTCGGCGGGTTGATTCAGCAGTTTTCCGAATGCATTCAGAAACGCAGCAAGCCTGCGTCGAGTGTCGAAGAGGGCCTGGCTGACCTGAGGGCCTTGTTGGCGATCGAGGCGTCTGCTCGCACGGGAACGGTGGTATCCGTCGAACCGACGCGTTTTAGCCGCCGGAACCTGACGCTCGATGATGTGCGCGCCGTACCGAGAACGGAGAAGCGGCTGCTGCTGTAGGCGTTCAAGTCGGGAGAACTTGCGCGACATACTGCCCGAGGCTCGCTCGGCGAGCCTCGAATTCCTGTCGCGGATGTAGATCCGTGGCGCGAGACTTAGTTGTAGCCGAGGATCGATACCGACCGGAGATCGGGCCGATCGGGAACATTCGCCGCGATGGAAGACATCGGTTCACGCAGAAGGGCGGTGTACGGAGAGACGTTTCGCTGGTCCGTGGCGGATACGTTTCGCTGGTTCGTACGGGTTATCGGGGCAGCGTTGTGAAGGGCGGTGCCGAGAACTTTCCGTGGCGTCATGGGGCGAGGGTCCAGATATATCCGTCGTTTCGAGATTCGCGGTTTGCCGAATGGCTTTCGCACTCTACGTCGTAAAGAAGGAATGCGAATAAATAATAGGATCGGAAATGATCTTGAGCCAACGAGAAATTCCGCACACGGCTGTCAACATTTTCCTGACAAGCAGAGACGAACGTAGCGATGTTCGACGCCAATGCGCTGTCTTCGCCGTGTTGACTCGAGAAGATCGACGGGCGCAGGCAGGTGTTCTGTGGCGTATGACGGGACGGAAACCTGCATCCTCGATGGTGAGGCAATGAATACACGCTTCCTGGAGACGTTCGTGACGCTCGCGCAACAAGGCAGCTTCCGGGCTACGGCGCGTCTTCTTCATACTTCGCCCGCGACGATATCGACACGTATCAAGGCTTTGGAAGACGAGTTGAGGACCGAGCTCGTCGATCGAACGGCGGCGGATTTTCGTCTCACCCTGTCTGGGCAGAGCTTGTTGACGCTGGCGATGAACGTGGTAGACGCGACCCTTGCGCTCAAGAAGGCAGCCGGTCTCGATCTCGCGTTACGCGGACCGATACGTTTCGGCGTGATAGACACGATCGTTCACAGCTGGCTTTCCTTGTATGTGACGCAGTTGAGGGAGCGCATCCCGGGCTTGGTGGTCGAGCTGACCGTAGATTCGAGCCCGGCGCTGAACAAGAAAATCTTGCAGGGCGAGCTCGACATGGCTGTCTGCGCAGAGGTTGTTGATAGCGACAAAGTCACGTCGAGCAGGATTGCAAGCTATCCGGTTCGATGGATTGTCAGCCGGGAGCTGCTTTCCGGTTCGGACGTGGATCCGGTTCGCCTCGCCCTGGCGCGGCCGATACTGACATTCGGAAGGGGCACGACGTCGCACCTGGCGGTGGAAAGCATCGTCCGAACACTGGCCGGTGGAGCCGGCATCCCGGACGAGGCGATACGCATAACCTGTGCCTCTTCGGTCGCTGCGATCGTGCAATTGGTGCGTGATGGATACGGTGTCGGGGCAGTCCCGCACCTGTTCGTGCATGACGAACTGGAGAACGGGCGAATCGCCGAGCTCGCGCTGGAGCCGCGGCCGCCGTCGATCGACGTGTCGTTGTGCATGCCGGTCAATGCATCACCGGCCGTCGTAGCGGCAGCCGACGCGGCCCGGGACGTGTGCGCCACATACTGCCGAGGAAAACCGGAGACGCTGATCCGGGCCGCGTGACCGATCATCCCGATTACGGTCGTTCGGGCAGTGGGGGTGTAACCGATTGACTTTCGGAATATGGTCGCCGGCGGGTATATGACTTCCCTAATATGATCCGGCGGCGCGTTACGGTAGCCTGTCGCATTAGGTATCAGATGTTAGTCCGGTGCGAATTTCATGCTCTCCGCTCGTGAGGCTTGCGGTTTCGGTGCTGGCGCACCTGTCGGGCCGCTGATTTCGGGCGATCAGCGCTCGCGCTCATCCCTACCGGCAAAGAGAATTGGCGATGTTAGTCGAAGTCAGCAAATTCAGAGAATCCCAGGAGTTCGCTCTTCAGACCGTTAACTTTGCACGGTCGATGCTCAATTGTTCGGCAGCCGTGTTCACATGGCTCGATTCGCACGACCAGCTATTGCCGCACACCCAAATGGGATGGCCCGAAGAGACCATCAAGGACTATTACACGGTATTCGCCTCGGCCGATCCGCTGAACGTCTATCGTCTGATCAAACAGCGTGCGACCGTAGTGACCCTCAAAGGGGCAAAGCGCGACGACCAGCACTCCAGTTGGTCGGATTACCAGCGGAAGTACGGGCTCGTGGACGAAGTCGGATTCCTGTTCTGGGCGGGAGATACGCCACTAGCGTGCCTCTCCGTCATCAAGAAGCAAGGCGATAGTCCGTTCTCGACTCCCGAACCTTTCGGGCAGATGTACGACTATATGCAGCACAGCTTCTCGATGCTTGCATCCGTCAAGAAGGTCCAGGCAGACCACGCGCTGAGAAACGAGTATTTCCTGACGGAGCGGGAGCTTGCAGTCGCGTCCCTGATGACCGCCGGCCTGTCCAACAAGGATATCGCCGAGACACTGGGCATCGAGCTTGCCACGGTCAAGTCACATGTCATTCGAATCCTGAGCAAGCTGGGAATCGAGAGCCGAACCCAGCTTGCGGCATTCTCCGCCGACCTGGGCACACCGACAACGAAATAGCCTGAGTGCACCGGGGCGGGGCGTTCGTCCTCGCCGCCGGTTGCATAAATGGAAATTTTTCTCATCCTTTGGATGGACGAACGGCGTCTTGGCCATACATACAATGGTTTCAAGGCCGCCGGACATCATCCAGACGGTCGTAACGCTCGCAATGGTTCACGCCTGTTGCGGTGCCTGACAGCTCACTTCATCGATCACGATCTTCAACCTTGAGGATGGTGTGCGTTACACATGGCTTGAGCGGCGTCCGGCTGTTAATTCGCATAACGAAGTAACTTACGACGCGTGACGGATGTTTGCCGAGTGCCGGTTGATTGTGGACCGTATTCGGTCCAGTTCGCCGAATTGATAGAAATTCGTGATCTGCATGCATCGAGAATCACAATTGGACCTCGTCTAATTGGCGCAAGACGATGCATGCAAGCGAATCCTGTAAACAGAAAGCGCACGATTCGCCGGCTCAGTGAGCAGCGCACGTGCTGGTCAAAGTGAAGTCAAGGAGACGTTTCAGTGAATGATTATTCCGGGCGCGTGGTTGTCGTAACCGGTGCTGGTTCCGGCATGGGGCGAGCAATGGTTCGCGAGTTCGTTTCGAGAGGGGCGAACGTAGCCGCACTCGACATCAATCTCAAGAATGCCGTTGCCACTGTCGAAGCGTTGGCGAATCCGTCGATGGCGTACGCACATCAAGTGGACGTCAGCGACCCGCGTAGCGTCGAGGCCGCTGTCAAGGCGGTGATCGAGCGTTGGGGGCACATCGAGCTTCTGTGCAATAACGCCGGCATACTGGATGGACACGCGACGGCTCACGAGGTGAGCGTCGAAGAGTGGGACCGCGTCATCGCCGTTAACCTCACGGGACCGTTCCTGATGGCCCGAGCGGTCATTCCGCAGATGTTGAAGCAAGGCAAAGGGGCGATCGTGAACACGTCGTCCACCTCGGGCTTCAGTGCTGCGGGCGGCGGGACTGCCTACACGGCGTCCAAACACGGTGTAATCGGTCTGACTCGACAACTCACGTTCGAATACGGAGCGCGTGGCATTCGCGTCAATACGATTTGCCCGGGCGCAACCGCAACCCCGCTGGCGATGTCGGAGCACACGACGGCGAATTCGCCTGATATGGAGGCGGCCCTTCAGAAATTCCCGGCCCGCCGCTGGTGTCAGCCGGAAGAAATTGCCAAGCTCGCCGCGTATCTGGGCGGCGACGATGCCGACTTCGTGCATGGCAGCGAGTACGTGATGGACGGCGGCTGGCTTGCTGCTGCCCGGGATCCCTTCTGAGCGGGCGTTTGGCTACACGCGTGGCGCGGCGCAGGTACCCGCGCCTGCACATGTCGGTGGAACAACAGGAGCTTGTGAATGTTTTCGAATCGTGAATGGCCGGAGACCGGCATCGAAGGTTTCAAGCGAGGCTTTCAGACGGTTGATGGCGTGCGGATGCATTATGTGAGCGGCGGCAAGGCGGACGGCGACGTGCTGGTTCTGATTTGCGGTTTCCCTCAAAGCTGGTATGCATGGCGCAAGGTTTTGCCTCTGCTTGGGCATCGGTACCGTGTTATTGCCCCGGATCTTCCCGGGCAAGGTGACTCGGATCGTCCCGCGGGTACGCTCGACACGGCTAAGGCCGCCAGGCTCCTTCGTGGCCTGGTCGAGAAACTCGGTGTCGATCGACATGCACTTGTCGTACACGACATCGGTGGATGGGTCGGTTATCCCTATGCGGCGATGAATGGCGACAAGGTCACGGCCCTCGCGATCCTCGACACGGGTATCCCGGGCATCAGTCTTCCGGATACGCTGCCGTGGGCTTCCGACGTTGCGTGGCGGACGTGGCACGTCGCATTCCACAACATCCCGGATCTTCCCGAAGCGCTCTTGGCCGGCCGCGAACACATCTATCTCGAGTGGTATTTGCAACGGAAGGCGGCAAACCCGCAGGTGTTCTCCCAAGCGGACTTCGAGGAATACCATCGCGTGTTCCTGACGAATGGCCTGAAAGGCGGTCTCGCTTACTACCGTGCTATCTCGGTGTCTGCGGAGCAGAATCGCGAATTGAGCGCGAAGGGCAAGCTCAAGATGCCAGTTCTTGCGGTCCGTGCAGATCAGGGATCAATGCCCGACCTGGTTCCGCAGCTGCAGCAGGTCGCGGCGGACGTTCGCGGCACGATGGTCTTTTCCGGACACTATATCCCGGAAGAGGCGCCCGAGGCGCTTGCAAAGGAACTCGAGAGTTTCTTCGGCTAGTACGAGCGGACAAGCCGGCGCCGCTTCTGACGATCTGGCCAGCGTCTGGAGAAATCCGGCGCCCAGTTCGAACGGGTATGGAGCGCGCGCCGCATGCTGCCGAGCGATGTCAGTGCGTCGCGGGCGCTGCACTCTGCCCGATGAGAGATTGTCGATCTTGAGATGGAAACGGAAGGCATCGAAGAAATTCGATGGTTCGTTTAATCAGTATTCCTAGTGAAATTAACTTTGGTGATTTTGGGGGGGGAAATGAACAAGAAAATCATTGCAGTCGCCGCACTGAGCATCGTAGCTTACTCGCAAGCAAAGGCTCAAAGTTCCGTAACGCTCTATGGGATCGTCGACACGGGTGTGGGCTATGTACACAACAGCGGCGGGCAGAGTTCGCAAGTGAGGATGTTGCCCAGCAATCTTTCGGCTTCCCTGTGGGGATTGAAGGGAACGGAGGATCTGGGTGGCGGGCTCTCGGCCATCTTTACAGTAGAGAGCGGCTTTGACGGCACGAACGGCGCGCTTGCGACACCGGGAAAGTTGTTCAGCCGACAAGCGTTCGTGGGCATTTCGAGCCAGTACGGCACCCTGACGCTCGGTCGTCAGTACGATCCGCTGACCGATCTCGAACAGCAGTTGACCGCTGATGTCTACAGCGGCTGGTTCGCTACGCCGGGTGACGTCGACAATTACGACTCGAGTGCTCGATTCAACAACGCCGTGAAATGGGTGAGTCCGTCGTGGGGCGGCGTTTCGGCCGAGGTCATGTATGCGCTCGGCGGCGTCGCTGGATCCACGGGGTCGGGGCAGACGTGGAGCGCAGCAGTTGGCTATCAAAGCACGTCGTTCAGCGTCGGCGGCGGCGTTCTCCACATCGACAACGGCAACGCGACGTTGGGCAATCGCGGCACTTCCTCGTCCGACTCGCTGTTTAATTCGCCGGTGAATGCGGCTTATGCGTCAGCCCGGTCGATCAATATCGCCCGGATCGGTGCCAATTACGTTGCGGGCCCGTTCACGGTGGGCGCGGCGTATGGCTATGCCCAGTATTCGGCCGATTCGGCATCGACGTTCACGGGGTCGGAGAAGTATCACAACGGTTCGGTCTTTGCCCAGTATCAGGTGACGCCTGCGTTCCTGCTCATCGCCGGCTACAACTACACGCGCGCACTGGGGGATTCGTCTGCCAAGTACCACCAGGTGAATATCGGGGCCGACTACAGCTTGAGCAAGCGCACCGACGTCTATGCGCTCGCAGGGTATCAGCATGCAAGCGGGCAGAACGGGCAAGGCGCCGCCGAGGCTTCCATCGGGTCGTACGGAATTGCGGCGGGCAAAGGTACTCAGGAAGTTGTAGCCGTCGGCCTGCGGCACAAGTTCTGAAGCAATCTGTATGAGGCGCCGCGGACCGATACGAGGGTGATTCCTTCGTGAGTTCCGCGGCGCCGCGTTGCGCATTTTCCTGACACGAAGGTATTGGGATTTCTGTATGCCGGCATCAACTCACTCCGATGATGATTACGCGTCCAGTCCGGTTCCTGAAGATGCAAGGACCGGTTGGAAGGGCATATTCTTCGCTACGTTAGGTATTGCGACCGCGCTTTTCTTTGCTCAGATTGCGTCGATCATTACTGTGAGGTTTGGCGTAGCAGCAGCGCTGATCGGACTGGCCTACGGATACTGCGTTTCGACATTCGTCGGTGTGCTGCTCGTTCGTCGATCCATCCAGACAGGGTTTGGCATCAATATCTGGGCCAGAACCGTGCTCGGGTATCGTGGAGCGGGATTATTCAGCCTGGTCTACGGAGTGGCCTGCCTCACTTACTTCGTCGCAGAAGCCAGCATCATGGGGGCTTCGCTGCAGGCTCTCTTTCCGCAAGCTCCTCATGCGTTGATATACATCTGCCTTGTCTTCGTCATGTTGCCGCTCGTGTGGTCGGGCATGAAGGTCCTTGCAAGATTCCAGACGATGAGTCTGGTGCTGTTCGTTGTGTTTGTTGTGTGGGCGATAAGAAACGCGCTTGATGTTCCCGTGGCTGGCGCTCCGCTCCCGGAGATTCGGCTTGCGGCAGCCCCCTTCACCAGCCTGCTTGAAGTATTGGGCATCGTTAACGGTCTCGCTTTCATCATTGGTCTCGTGACGGCCGACTATGCACGATTTGTGCGCAAACGAGAGCTCCGAGCAGGGACGGTCTTTGTCGGCGCGTTGTTTCCAGCGTTCTGTTATGGGATCACCGGGATCTTGGGGATCTGGTTCGCCGTCCGGATGCGGGAAAGCAATCCTGGCGTCTATTTCGTTTCGTTGCTGGGTGCGGGGGGGATCATTTTCGCCTGTACGACGCAGCTCAGAATCAATCTCGGGAACATCTACTCGGGCACTGTTGCCTTCGTCAACGCACTCGAGCATCTATTTGGCGTTTCCGTCGGCAGACGAGTCGTCATCGTTGCGTTCTGCGCGGTTGCAGCCACTGTGCTGATTTCAGATGGTACGCACTTGCTCGCGAGTGCCCTGAACTATATCGGTATGTCCATGGCTTGCTTCGTCACGTTGCTTCTCGTCGATCAGTTCTGGGTTGGACGATCTCGAGATGTGCCCGATGTCATGCCTCAAGTGACCAAGAACTGGCGATGGACGGGATTGAGCTCATGCCTGATCGCAACCCTATGTGGAGTGTGCATCGGTAACGCGTCGCTCTTCCCGTCGTTGTACCAGTGGGCGACACCGGTGTCGGTGCTTGTCCAGGTGATCCTCTTTGTTGGTATCGAATCGTACTGCAATCGACGAAGGGAACTGTCGTCACATGCTGCCTCGAGTTAGAGGGACCATGTGAGAAACGACCTGTTCTCTGGAGCGCTAGGCTACCTGACGCCAGCAAAGGTCACTTTCGAGGAAGGTTTGAGAATGCGGAAGCGCTTTACGGACGAGCAGATCATCGGCTTCTTGAGAGAGGCCGAAGCTGGCGAGGCGGTCCAGTATCTGTGCAGGACGTACGGTTTCAGCGATACCTCCTTCTACTCTTGGCGGGCGAAGTTTGGTGGCAACGACGGCGTTGAATCGCAAAGGTTGAAATACCTTGAGGGCGAGAATGATCGACTAAGGAAGCTATTGGCGGAAGCCTTGGCCAAGCAAGGGGCATCGGGTATCGCTAGAGACGATGTGTAGATCGTCCACGTCGCCTGGGTCGTCGTCGTTCCGATGTCGTTGTGATTGGCGTCGAGCGATCCGGTGTTCGACTTGAACAGATCATGATGCTTCACGCTTTGTCGATTGTAACCACCTCTGCGCTTCAACGTCGGGTTGGCGCACAGACCTCAGTAGTGGACTCAACAGGGAACCGAGTCATGCGAAAGATATTCCTGCGATCGCTGCATAGCCGTCATCCGATTGACTCAGCGGAGGTCTCTGCTTGTCAGACGGATTCCGATGCTGGAATCCGTAACATTGAGTCAGACCGAAACAGCTTGGTTACGTACTACAGCCTCGGACAAGTGGTTGCGCACCTGCGTTTCGACGTGCGGAATGGAGAGCAGAGTCCGGCCGAGCGTAGCCGAAAGTAAAAAAAACGGTCCAACTTCAGATCACGGCATGGAAGCGGCCACCGCGAGAGTACGCGGTGGAAACGCCACTGAACATGCCAATTCGGCCCCGATCTCTCGTCTGTACCTTTGACGAAGCTGTCGAAACCGTGGCGTGTCAAGCTGATGGTATTGCGAAAGCTTGCAGGCTCAGCGGGCCGCGTGCGTTCGTATGGTGCCTGGAGCGGGGCGCAAGTCGTTTCGACGGCCTGGTTGAGGGCGGCGTCGGTTCGCCCCGCCTGCAACTGAACTGCAATGGACCGCACGCATCAGACTTCGCTGAGGCGGAACTGCAACGGTCAATCCGCGGTTATCGAGTGCAGAAATGACGCGACTTGTGACCGTGTATTCAATCCGAGCTTTGCCAGAACCCTTCCCACGTGCGTTTTGACCGTCACCAGCTCGATCTGGCATTCGTGGCAAATCTCCTTGTTGGAAAGTCCACTCGCAATCAAGTTGGCGATCGCTAGCTCGCGGGCTGTCAATAGATGGTGCTCGGTGAGTTTCCGATTGAGTCGATGGGTTTTTATTGAATTCAATCCGAGCAGGTTGTACTGGATATAGCTATGCATTTCCTGGAGTACGGATTCATTGTCTAGCGTTTTGTCGTGTCTGCCTTTTAGAACATTGAGAAAAGCGATGGCTCGGTTGTCCTGCCAAAAGACAAAGGCGGCCTCGTCCACGAACCCGTGCCGCGCCATAAACTGTGCGTATGGGATGTGGCAATCTCTAAATCTATTGTCTGCGATCTTTCTTAGAGTAACGACCGAAGATCTGTTTGATAAAAGGAAGTCGGGGGAGATCGGATCGAACTCTCTGAAGTCTCGGTAATAGTCGCGAATCATCACGTCGCCGAGGCCGTGTTCCGTGCACGGTGGGATCTTCTGGGTAGCGTCAAACCAGGTAAAGATTGCGGCAGACGATTCCAGAAGGGTTTGGGAAAACGCAATGGTCCGCTTGGCGAAGTCCTTGCAATCGTCGTTCAGATGATATCGCATGGTTTATCCAAGTGGAATAGACAAAGGATCCTTTTCCGAACCTGTCTGACGGAGGCTGGAACGCTGGCGGCCTACGCGAAAAGGCTGCTAGCGCGATGTTCAACGATTGGACGCAAGAACCGAGCCAAGGCGACTGGCGGGTCACACGCTCCCGTATATGGCGACGGTGGCGACGAATCCGGCCAAGTGCCAGGGTGCCGTAGAGGTAGACGCACGATCTGGAAGCGCGTCATTGCACGTTGGTCGTGCATGGCGCACCACGCGCGATCGGCGCTCCATCTTGAAGCGACGCATAGATACTTTCGGAGGATGTTGGCCAGAAATTCGCTGAATATAGTTCGGCTACCAAGTCAACGGGTTCTGCGGTACGCGCATCACAGTGCGATACCGAGAGAGCCGCGCACAGAAAAGAGGTGGCTCGAATGAAGACAAGCGGTTACAGGGCGATTGCTGAGAAGGGAAATAAACTTACCGGGAATATGGGCGCCTTTGGTCTTGCGCTGAGTGTTCTGGCTTTTTCGGCCCCTCTCACGACCGTATCGGGATATGTGCCGGTCGCGTTGATGTATGGCGGTGCAGCCAGCCCTACCATCTTCATCGCGACGATGGTTCTGCTGATGCTGTTCTCGCTGGGATATCTGACACTCAACCATGCTGCGAAGCGACCAGGCGACTTCTACGCATTCATCACGCATGGATTGGGCAAGAGTGCCGGGCTTGGAGCCGGAATGCTCGCCACGATTACGTACTTCATCATCCTTGCCGGTGTTCCGGCGTATTTTGGCGTTGCGTCCGCTGATCTGCAGCGGACGCTCACGGGATGGGCATTCCCCTGGCACTACTTTACGCTCGCATGCTGGCTTGCCATCGCGATTTTCGGATATCTGCACATCGAAGTATCCGCGAAGTTCCTGACTTGGGTAATGGTCGCCGAAGTCATCGTTTGCATCGCGTTCTGCACAGGAGTTATTGGCAGCAATCCCCCGAGCGACTTGCCGCCGAACGCCATTTTTTCCCCATCCGGATTGTTCAACGCGAACAGCCCGTTTGCCATGCTGTTTGCCGTCTCTTTCTTTATGGGGTTCGAGGCGACAGCATTGTTCCGTGATGAGGTGCGCGACCCGGATAGAACCATTCCGCGAGCAACTTATGGTGCGGTTATCTTCATCGGTCTGTTGTATACGTTCTGCGCATATGCACTGATTCGCGTGTATGGACAAGACGTGATCTCCGTCGCAACGCAATCGCCCGCCACCATGTTTCAGAATGCCTTCGACAAGTTCGTCAGTGCGCGGATGCGCACGCCGGTCGCGATCCTGGTTTTGACCTCGGCGTTTGCGTCCAGCTTGTCCATTCATAACGTGCTGACGCGTTATCTTCACAACCTCGGCATCGACGGCGCATTTCCGCAGTACCTGAGTGCGATCCATCCGAAGCATTTGTCACCGTACCGCTCGTCCGTTACGGTTTCGACGCTGACGCTGCTTGTTCTTCTGCCGTTCATCGTGACCGGGGCCCAACCGGAATTGCTTTACGGTCGACTGTCTGGCGTCGGTACCGCAGGAGGACTGATCCTTATGACCGTCGTGAATGTTTCATGTCTCGTCTGGTATTTCCGCGAGGGGCGGTTCATCGGTGCAGGCGTTTTCAAAGCGTGTGTTGCGCCCGGCATCTCCGCAGTCCTGTTTGTTGCGCTCGTCGTCCTCGTTGGCAAGCACTTCGAGCTTCTCGTTGGCGGCGAACCGGGCCAAAGCACGTGGATGCTCTATAGCCTGTGCGCAGTGCAGATTTTCGGGATGGCATTGGCCGTTTATTTCAGGAAGGCCAAGCCGGAAGTGTTCCGGCGGTTGGGGCGCAATCCTGACGTAGAGCCGCGAGATGGCGGCACGGACGACGAGACCGTTCTCGCCGTCACCCAATGACATATCCATGCTTCGGATGTGAATCTCGATAGCTTCGGCTTCAGCCGCGAAGCAACTCGGCATCCGATTCATCTCGGTTTCAAGAGACCAGTCCAGGTACGTTCATGCGCATCATTAATCCATCCATTGCCGTCGTGGGAAGCGGGCCGTCGGGGTGCTACCTGGCTCAGTCGTTGATAAAGGTTTGGCCGGATTCCGCAGTGTCGGTGTTTGAATCGGAGCCGGTACCATTCGGTCTGTTGCGTTACGGCATCGCGGCCGATCATCAGGGTTCGAAATCCGTGGCGATGCAGTTCGATCGATTGTTTAGACGCGATGGGGTCAATTTTTTCGGGAATGTAACAATCGGAAAAGACCTGTCGTTTGAGCGATTGACAGAGAGTTTCGACATTGTGGCGCTCGCGACGGGTTTGGCAACGGATTCGGTTCTTCCGATTCCACAACACCCGAAAGCAAACGTCGTTGGGGCGGGCGAAATACTGCGGGCGCTGAACGGCTATCCCGAGCCTCGGTTGCCCCATGAAAGAGGGCGATTTTGCTCCTTGGGTGAATCGTTGGCGATCGTCGGGCACGGGAACGTCGCCATAGACGTTGCCCGGTTGCTGGCCAAACGCATCGAGCAATTCGATAACTCCGATATCGACGACGAGCGGCTATCGATGCTTCGCTCGAATCGTCTCGAGCGGATTCACCTCGTCGGAAGATCCAGCGCAGGCGACGCGAAATTTGACCTTGCCATGCTGCGTGAACTCTGTGATCTGGGTCATGTAAAGGTATCTGCTTCGGGTCTTTCGAACGACGATCAGAGCGAAAAGGCACAAGTGCTGCGGAATGCCGCGAGACGCATCGTATCTGCCAAACCGCTGGTGGAAATTGTTTTCCACTTCGAATGTACGCCGGTGCAGGTCGATGCACGGCTGACGAAAAGTGTTTTGCGCGGACACTCGAAAGCGGAAGGTATCGTGAGCTTTCACGTTGACACGATCGTTACTGCCATTGGTTTTACGAACGAGGTCGGCGATATCGGCGCTCGATGCGGGCCGTGGCGTGCGTTTAATGTATTCGATGTCGGTTGGGCGAAGAACGGCGGAAAGGGCGGGGTTGCCGCGAATCGCAGAGACGCACAAGCCGTGGCCGCGCAGATTGTTGCGATGGTGCAAGACGGAGCGCTGCCGATCGGCCGACCTGGACTGGCCGCGCTCGGAGACCAGTTTCCAGCCGATTTCGTGAATTACGCCGGCTGGCTGGAGGTGGACCGGTATGAACGGGATGCGGCGGGGCCGAACAGACTCCGCAAGAAAATTGCAGATCGCAGGCGCCTGCTGGAAGTTGCAAGGCAGGTCGTGAGCGTGGGGTAATCGTCTAAATATGAGCAAAAGAAATGAATGCATCAATTCTGATTCTGTTTGGCACGGAGAGCGGTAACGCAGAGATGGTTGCCGACGATATTGCGATGTGCTTCGCCGAGAAGGATATGCCGAGCGTCGTCAAATCGATGGCGGATCAAGCAGTGGACGAACTAGAGGCGGTCAGATTCGCGATCTTTGTTACTTCTACGTACGGTGAGGGCGATATGCCGGAGACGACCGAGCCGTTCTATCGCGCGCTCGTCGCGAAGCGTCCCGATCTGGCTTCGATGAGATTTGCCGCGTTTGGGCTCGGGGATTCCAGCTACGAGAATTACAACCGTGCAATCGATCTATTGACTGAGATGCTCGCTTCGTGCGGCGCCACGCAAATTGGCGAAACGGGACGACACAATGCATCGAAGGGCATGCCTGCAAACCAGGTGGCGGTGGCATGGTCCCAAGGCATCCTTTCGATTTTGGGCAAATAAGGTGGTTTCGATGAAAAATAAAACGGACGATTTCATGAGCGGTCCTTACCTTCCGTGGGCGGGCCTCGCATTTCGCGACAACCCGTATCCGTGGTATGAGCGATTGCAACGCGAGGCACCGGTGTATCGGATTAGCGAACGTGAGTTCGTCGTCTCGAAGTATTCCGACTATGTGGAGTTTGCCAAGCATCCGGCGATGAGCATGGAGGAGCCGAACTGGGTGAAACCCCATCCGTGGCACGTGTTCAAGGAAAGTGTGCTGTTCTACGATCCGCCACGGCAGACGCTATTGCGGCGGCACTTCAACAAGTGGTTCACGCCGAAGATGGTCGCGGAGTGGGCGAAGCATACAAAGGCGCTTGTGAGCGACGCGCTGGACAATATCGCGCAAGATGGCATTGTCGAGGCGCATCACACTATTTGTGTCGTACCCACGCACGTCACGATGTGCCGCATCTTCGACATACCGGAAGACGACATCGAAGGTGTGATAGAGAACGGATTGCGTATTGTCATGGCTCAGTCTCCGGCTTCAACGAAGGCGCAGCTGGACGATGCGGTAGAGGGCTTCGAGTATCTGTTCGACCGGTGCAACGCGTTTGTTGCCGAGAAGCGCCGAAATCCTGGAAACGGTCTTGCGGACGCGCTAATCGAGGCACAAGCGCGAGGCGAACTATCCGAGGCTGAAGTCGTCCAGGCCATGGTCAATTTTTTCTTCTCCGGTGCACCTAATCCGGCTTACGTGCTCGCGTCGACGTTGGAGCATTTCACGCGCGAGCCTGAACTCTTCGACCTCTACAAAGCCGATCGCGAAAGCCGCCAGGCGATGATCAACGAATTCTTGCGTCTGTATCCGCCAGAGATGTCCTTCACTCGGTACAACAAAGCCGCAGTTACGATCAGAGGCACGGTGATCCCGGAAAATAGCGTCATTCGCTTCATGACTGCGGCGGTCAATCGGGATCCTGATGTGTTCGAGGATCCGAACACATTCGACCATACTCGTTCGATGCGTGAAAGCCAGATGCTGTCGTTCGGCATCGGAACACACAGCTGCGCGGGGCAATTGATCAGCCGTGTCGAGATCGAGGTGATCTTGTCAGCCATAGCGGAACGCTATTCACGCGTGGAGCTCGCCGGCTCTCCCGCGGTTCAGCACGACGATCGCATTCGCAACTATTTGACTTTGCCGTTGCGCTTTTCCTGAAGCGACCGAGGACGGGAAACGGGGGATGCGCGCTGATCGAGGGTATTCCGGATTAGCGCTCAAGGAGCGTCTCGCGAGCAACAACTGCTCGGGGCGCTCCCTTCATTCCGCTATCGGTGACCCGCCCGGTGTCGTCAGGCGCACGCTGTCGACCGTATCGTCCGTTGCTTCCATCATTCCTCATCTGCGCTCCGATAGCATGCCTTCCAATAGCCGCTCGTCCGGAAAGTTTCCCGGCGATGTCCCAACCTCACGACATCAATGGTTCGCCGTATTTGCCGTCGCGGTCAGCGCATTTGCGTTCGTCACTTGCGAATTTCTACCGGTCGGCCTTCTGGCGCACATCGCTCTGGATCTGCATGTCACGTCCGGGACGGCAGGCTTGATGATGACCTTGCCCGGTGTGATGGCTGCCTTGGCCGCGCCGACCTCGGTGGTTGTTGCTGGAAAATGGGATCGCAGGTACATACTTTTGATATTAACCGGATTGCTGACGTGCTCAAGCTTCGTCAGTGCGTACTCGACGAACTTCACGACGATGCTTGCCGGCAGGGCACTGTTGGGGATCGCATTGGGAGGGTTCTGGACGCTCGCGACCGCGGCGGCGGGGCGCATGGTGCAAGCCCGGGATACGGCGCGTGCGATCGCATGCATCCTGGGCGGGGTTGCATCGGCTACTGTCATTGGTGTGCCGCTCGGGACCCTGATCGCTACGCTCGCGTCCTGGCGGGAATCGTTCGTTGCGACCGGTGTCCTCGCAACGGTAGCGCTTTTTGCGCAGGTCGCCTTCGTGCCGAAGCTGACAGCTGAAACCACCGTGGGCGTTCAGGACTTCATTTCGCTGCTGCGCCGGCCGCACGTGCGTCTGAGCCTGATGATGGTGGCGTTCGTATTCGGCGCGCATTTTTCCACCTATACGTACCTGGAACCTCGTCTCGGAGAGGACTTTTCGGTATCGGAGATTTCAAGCCTGCTGATGGTGTTTGGTATTGTCGGCTTCATGTCGAACGTGACGCTTTCGGCGGTGATGGATGGCCACGTGAAAGTCGCCACCGCGATCGCGACGGCTCTGCTGTTCTTCGCATTGTTGCTGATGGTGGTACTGGATCATGCGCGAATCGGCGAGGCCGCAGCATTGTCGCTCTGGGGCGTAGCGTTCGGTGCAATCCCGTTGTGCTTCAGCATCTGGACTCAGCACGATGCCGCTGACTGCCCCGAAGTCGGTTCGGCGCTCTTCATTTGCGTTGTTCAAGTCGCCATCGCGATTGGGTCCGCCGTGGGAGGGCTGATCGTCGATCATATGGGCATACGAGCAGATTATTCTATCGGGTGTATTTCCTCCGTGCTCGGGTTGGTGACCCTATGCACACTGAAGGCCCCATCGTGCGGGCAGCGGGCGTTTTTGCCTGCTACGGGTAGAACCGCAGTCGGCCAATATCCTGGCTCGTCACGCCGAGATAGCCCGCCAGTCTCTGAATAATCGCCATCCAATCCAACGATTCGCCTAACCATTTCCCGCTTCAGATCGCGGTCTGGAGTTGATGGGGTCGTGCGACATGGTGTCCCCACCGCAACCGTGAGGACGTACTTGCCGCGATCGGGGAATACGAACTCGCCGCCATCGTGACCGTTATGAAAGTGCAGCGTTGAAAGACCATCACGGTTCGAAGCGAAGCCTCGCTTCTCGGCCTGCGCCCCCCGGATGCTGATCGCCAGCCCTTTGCAACGTCATTGACGTGCCACGTAGCGACCGCCGCAGCGCGTGGAGTTGCTGCAGCTTCGACGTCGGCATGCGTCTTCATGCTGCAGCGCACTCACGCGTAAACACGGAGTTTTGCGTCTTGCAAAGCCGTGTAGAGTGTGCGCAAAGAATATAAATATGCACAAAAAATTATCTTAGGCATTTCTTGTGCACATTGGCGACTTCGTAAACGATATGGAGGAGACGACGGTGAAAAGGTGGGTCATTACGTCAATTGCCTGCGCGACAGCGGGTCTGGGCCCGGTATCGTGTGCCTATGGGCAAAGCAGCGTGACGCTCTGGGGCTTGCTCGATGCAGGTGTGTCATACATCAGCAATACGTCGGGCCACCCGGCATGGCGGCTCGACGACGGCATCGCGTTGCCCAACCTGCTGGGATTTCGCGGGACCGAGGATCTCGGTGGCGGCACCCGCGCGGTGTTCCAGCTGGTGACGCAGTTCACGCTGCAGGGCAATCTCGTCGCTCAGAAGAGCAACGGGAGCGGTACCGGAACCGGGCTTTTCGCGCGCAATGCATGGGTCGGCCTCGACAACGCGCGCTTCGGCAAGCTCACGCTCGGACGCCAGTACGACTTCATGGTCGACACGCTGTTCGCCGATGTCGGGGCCGATATGGCGATGTATGGCGGCGGATTCTACGGCTTCCGGGATGGTCCGTTTGCGAAGCTCGGCGTTCCTGATTCTCCGCCGAACGAGGCGTTCGACTTCGACCGCATGAACGGCGACACGCCTCTTGGCAACGCGGTCAAGTACACGAGTCCGTTGCTGGGAGGATTCCGGTTCGGCGGAATGTACGCATTCGGCGGCGTGGCCGGGGATTTCCGCCAAAACAGCGCGGAAAGCTTCGGTGCCAGCTACGGTGCCGGCGCGTTTGCATTCGGCGCGGCCTATACCGACGTGCGTTATGCGTCATTGCTCGGCGACAGCATCAGGAACTACGGGCTCGGCGCGAAATATCGCGGCGACAAGCTGCTGCTGACGGCGCTGTTCACTGACACGCGCAATACCCACAACGGCGCGGTTGTCAACGCAGCGGAGGTCGGCGCACTGTATCAGTTCACGCCGGCGTTCTCGACGAGCCTCGCCTACACCTACATGTGGGGGAACGAGGTTGTCGACCGCAATCACGCCCATCAATGGGGGGCCGTTGCGAAGTACCATCTGTCGAAGCGGACGGCCGTCTATCTGCAATCGGTGTATCAGCTGACGAACGGGGGGGCGAATGCGGCGATCAACGGGACGTTCGGCCCGTCGAGCAGTCGCTCGCAGTTCATCGGCCGGATCGGCATGCAAACGATGTTCTGATTGATGCGTGCGACGGCGGCGGGAGTCGTCGTCGCAATGGGGTGCATTCGCAGACGCAGTATCGGGGCACTGCGCGCGACTTACTGCACCGATGCCAATTGCCGTTCCAGTGCGGCGGCAACACGAGTCAACGTTCCTTCTATATGCTTGCGCAGCAATTTCGCTGCCTTGTCTTTTTCCCGTCCGATCGCCGCTTTCATCAGCGCTTCGTGTTCCGCGCCCTTGTGGCGTTCCTCCGTCCGATGGAGTGCCGAGTAGCGCCGATAGCGTTCGGCGCGGTCGAACAGCGATCCGACCATGTTCAGCAGCAGCGGGCTCGGCGTCGCGGACAGCAACGCCATATGATAGGCGCGATGGCGCTCCGACCAGTCGTCGTCGAGGGCCACAGGGCCGGTACCCATCCGTTTTTCGGCGAGGCTCAGCCGATGGAACGCCGTCAGCACGGCAACTTCCCAGTCGTCGTCGCCATGCTCGATGGAATCCATCAGCGCTTCGTGTTCAAGCAGGATGCGCAGGCGCGTGATGTCCTTGAAGTCGTCGATACTGATCGGTGCGACCCAGAAGCCGCGATTCTCGGTCGCCTGCACGATTCCGTCCTGCGCGAGGCGGTTCAGTGCTTCGCGAATCGGTGAACTGCTAAGACCGTAGGTCTTCGACAGACTCTCGACTTTCAGGCGCGTGCCTGGCTCCAGTTCACACCGGATGATCGAGGTTTTCATCCGTGCGAAAGCAACATCGATGAGCGGGGCACCATTGGAGGCAGGTGTCGAATCCATGGCGTGGCATTCCGGATTGTCAATGCGGTAATTTTATGCGCAAAGCTCGCTTCTATGCAAGATTGACTCGAAAGGCTCGTCGAACAAAAAAAGCGCTCGGGCAAAGCACCGAGCGCTGAAGGCTGTTACATGATGCGCGTTCCGGATCAAAGGCTCGTTGCCGGCGCCTCAAGTGCTTGCGAGCCGTTGGTGGCCAGCGCGCCCACGAGCTCGTCGAGCAGCGCAAGCGCCTCATGCGGCTCGCGGCAACCACCGTACACATAGTGATCGGGGCGGGCGAGAACCACACGGCAATCGTGTTGAGCCATCCAGCCGGTCAGCACGCCACTGACGTCCTGATACGTATCCGGCGAGGCATCGGGCGCGAGCGCGTCGGGCCCGATCGAGACGAACCGGATCGCCGGATACTGCAGGCGATCGCATGCCTGCCGAAGTTGCGCGACGGTCGCGACATCAGTACGTGCGTCCACCGCGAGCCGGAAGGTCGCGCCGGTCACGTCGTCGAGCAGGCGCTCGTCGCCGGTGGACGTCCGCACGCGTGGTTGCGGAAACAGCAGCCCGCGTGGCCCGTCGCTCGAAGCGGACAGAAAGCCGTCGCTCAACCCCGGGATCAACGATTGCCGGACCATTCCCCGCGGATTGGCGGCCATCTCCGCATGCAAGCGCTCGTCGCGCGCGCTGGCCGCGACCGGATCGCGTTCACAGATCAGCTTGCCCAGTTCCTTCGTCACGAGTGTCGTGCGCTTGACGTGCGGCAACCGTTCAGCCTGGTAGCTGTCGAGCAGTGCCGTACCGGCCTTGCCGCGCGAAACCATCGCGATCTTCCAGACGAGATTGGACGCATCCCGGATGCCTTGACACATTCCCTGCGCGAGGAACGGCGGCGTCATGTGCGCCGCGTCACCGAGGAAGAATATCCGTCCGGCTTGCCAGCGGCGCAGCACGAGCGCGTGAAACCGGTAGGCGGATGCACGCCAGATTTCGTATTCGTCGTCGGCGAGCCAGCGCGAAATCAGCTTTTTCACGAATTCGGGCCGGCAGGCCTCGTCAGGCGTCTCGTCCGCGTTGATCATGAACTCCCAACGGCGGCAGCGGCCGGGTCCGACGACGAACGTCGAAGGGCGCGCGACCTCGCAATACTGCACGTTGGTTGCCGGCAGGCTCTCGCCGGCACCGTCTTTGAGCATCACATCGACGACGAGCCATGGCTCGTCGAAGTCGAGATCCTCCATGTCCAAGCCGAGCCGCGTACGGATCGGGCTCGTTCCTCCATCGCAGGCCAGCACATGGCCCGCGGTGAACGTGCGTTGCTCGCCCGACGCCAGCGAGATCGTCACGGATGCGGCATCGTCGTGCGATTCGGCCGCGGTCGCTTCCGCACCGAGCTCGACCCTGACCGACGGGTAGCCGGCGAGATTGTCGCGCAGGATTCCTTCGATTTGCGGCTGCATGAACACGTAGTTCGGTGCCCAGCCGAGCTGGTACGGCGGGGCTGCCGCGTCGATGCGGCGGATCACCCGCGTGTCGGTCGTCCGGTATTCGGACGGGCGGTACGGCATCACGTATTGCGCGATCCTGTCTGCGATCCCGAGGTTGGCCAGGATTCGCATGATTTCCTGGTCGAATCCCATTGCCCGTGGCTTGTCGTAGACAGTAGGCGACTTGTCGACGACCAGCGTGCGCAGGCCGGCCTGACCGGCCAGGTTGGCGGCGACTGCACCGACCGGGCCGAGACCGACAATGATCAAATCGAAGTCCACATCTCCTCCATGTTCATATTCGTTCCGCCAGAGCCGACCACGTTCGCCCGGCGGTGCGGGCGGGTCCACCGGACCGTCGCCCGACTGATCTCAGTATGCCTTCGTGTAGGCGGTCTTGACGGTCGTGAAGAATTCGGCGGCGTATCGGCCTTGCTCGCGCGGGCCGTAGCTCGACGACTTCGTGCCACCGAACGGCACGTGATAGTCGACCCCCGCGGTGGGCACGTTGACCATCACCATCCCGCTGCGCATGTGTTGCCTGAAATGCGCCGCATATTTCAGGGACGTCGTACAGATGCCGGCTGACAACCCGAACTCGCTGTCGTTCGCGATCTCCAGCGCCTCGTCGTAGTCCTTCGCCGGAATAGCGCACGCGATCGGGCCGAAGATCTCCTCGCGCGCGATGCGCATCTTCGGCGCCGCGTCGGAGAACAGCGCCGGCGTCAGAAAATGGCCTCGTGTGCTGCGGGAGACGGTCGTACCGCCGCAGATCAGCGTCGCCCCTTCATTCCTGCCGATTTCCACGTACGCCTCATCCAGTCGCAGTTGCTCGCTGTCGACAACGGGCCCGATTTGCGTGTCGACGTCGAGCGCATGCCCGACGCGGAGCTGCTCGAGCGCTTCCGCGACACGGGCGATGAAGCGCGGATAGATGCCTTTCTGCACGATGAAACGGGATGACGCGGTGCAGCGCTGCCCGGTCGAGTAATAGGCGCCCTGTATCGCACAGTCGACGGCGACGTCGAGGTCCGCGTCGTCGAGGACGACGAGCGGATTCTTGCCGCCCATCTCGAGCTGCATCCGCTTGAACTGGCGCGCGCCCTGCAGCAGCAGGTTCCGTCCGGTATCGACGGATCCGGTGAACGAGATCGCGTGGATTTTCGGCGAGGCGACCATCGCGTTGCCGACGACACTTCCGCGCCCCATCACGAGATTGAATGTGCCGGGCGGAATGCCGCTGCGGTGGATGATGTCCGCGAGCGCCCACGCGGATCCCGGGACGAGGTCCGCCGGCTTGAAGACGACGCTGTTGCCGTGCGCCAGTGCCGGCGCGATCTTCCAGGCCGGAATGGCCATCGGGAAGTTCCACGGCGTGATGATGCCGACGACACCGACCGGCTCGCGCGTGATACTGACGTCGACGATCGGCCTGACCGACGACAGGTATTCGCCGCCCGAGCGTACCGCTTCGGCGGCGTGGAACTTGAATATCTGCCCGGCACGCGCGACTTCGGCAATGCCCTCGGCAAGCGTCTTGCCTTCTTCACGCGACAGCAGCGTACCGAGTTCCGTCTGTCGCGAGAGCAATTCGCTGCCGATCGCGTCGAGTGCATTCGCTCTGGCCTGGATGCCGCTGTCCCGCCAGCCGCGTTGAGCGTCGCTAGCGGCGTCGATTGCCTCGTGTGCCTGCTCGACATCCGCGTGCGCATAGTCGCCGATCGCGTCGTCGAGATCGGACGGATTGATGTTGCGGCGTGAAGTGGCGCCGGTGCGCCACGACCCGCCAATCAGATTGCACTTCATGACCAGTGATCTCCCCCATTTTTGCAGGGTGGCGTCCGCCTGCCGTCGAATGCGGCGGACGCTACGGATTGGTATGTCTATTCGTCGAACGCGGTGCGCTGGGCGGCGATGCGTTCGCGCATTGCCGCGATCCATGCGTCGCGCGTCAGGAAGCCCGGGCGGCGCTGGCACATCGCTTCCGTCCGTCTCAGGACTTCAGCGCTCGGGAGATCGAGATCGAGCGGCTCGCGACAAGGCTGCGCGGTGAAGAACGGGCTGTCGACGTAGAGTTCGATCGGATTGCCTTCAGGATCCTTGAAATAGATCGACCACGCGTTGCCGTGATCGACCTGCTCGATAGCGGCGACGCCCGCGCGTTTCGCGCGTTGGTAATACGTGCGCAGATCGTCCAGCGAATCGAGCAGGAAGGAAAGCTGGTTGACCGGGTTGAAGGGGAGGTCGGTGGGCTTTCCATCGAACAACACGAGCTGGTGATGGATTTCCGGATCCTGCGTCATGAAGTACAGATTGTGTCCGGTCGACGCGACACCCTTGTCGCTGATCACGAACCCGAGTGCCTTGCGGTAATAGTCGACCATCCGGTCGAGGTCGCTGCAGAAGATGCCGCAGTGAGTGAACTGAATTTTCGGCAGTGCCGCCATAATCGTCTCCTGATTGTTCGAGTATCGCTCACGCTTCGTCGGCCACCGGGTTCGACAGCGTGCCGATTCCCGGAATCACCACGTCGAAGGTGTCACCGGGCTTCAGGAATACCGGCGGCTGGCGCTTGAAGCCGATCCCGCTCGGGGTGCCGGTCGCGAGGATGTCGCCCGGCTGCCAGTCGAGCGCCTGCGATACGTATGCGATCAGGGCCGGAATGTCGAAGGCGAGGTCGGACAGCTTGCCGATCTGCATCTGTTCGCCATTCAACAGGCCGTGTACCGAGAGTTCGCGGTAGTCCGGAATTTCGTCGGCCGTGACGAGCCACGGGCCGAGCGCGCCGGTGTCGCGGAAATTCTTGCCCATCCCGTACTGGTGCGTATGGAATTGCCAATCACGCACGCTGGCGTCGTTGAAGCACGTATAGCCGGCAACGTGGCTCATCGCGTCTTCCGGTGCGATATGCGAACCGCCGCGGCCGATCACGACCGCGAGTTCGGCCTCGAAATCGAAATTGTCTGAAATGGTCGGACGAATCAGCGGCGCACCGTGCGGCAACAGGGTTTCCGCGTACCGATGGAAGATGACGGGGTACTTGCCGACCGTGCGCCCGGCTTCCGCTGCGTGCGCGACATAGTTGATGCCGACGCAGATGATCTTGTTCGGGCGTGGAATGACCGGCTCGAGCTCGACATCGGCCAACGGGAAATCCGCGGTCGCGGCCGCGGCGACGAGCCGGCGTGCTTCGTCCAGTGCCGCGTCATCCGCGAGCAGTGAAGCGAGATCGGCCAGCGCCGGCATGCGCGACGCGAGATCGACGATCCCTTGTTCCTTGATTGCACCGAAAGCGGCCTTGCCGGCCCGGCGATACGACACGAGTTTCATTGCTCCTCCGTTTGGGCATAAAACATGTTTTTATGCATATTACATCGGAATGGATATAATGCAAGCACGGGAGTACAAACTGGCTCCCGGCGATCCGAACAATTTTCGTGGAGCAGAAAGATGCCGCTGGTCAATGTCAGAAAGATCAAGCTCGATGTGGAGGAGGTCTGGCACGAAGGGGGAGAGCGCGTGCGCGAGCCGCTGCGGGTTGCGGTCGCGACTGCCGTCGTCGCGAATCCGTATGCGGGGCGGTACGAGCCCGACCTGCTGCCGTTCATGCAGGCGCTGCGCGAACTCGGGCATGACCTCTCGTCACGCCTCGTGGCGCTGCTCGGCGGCGCGGAGAACGTCCAGGCGTACGGAAAGGGCGCGATCGTCGGCGAGGATGGCGAACTCGAGCATGGTGCCGTATGGCACGAAGCCGGCGGCTGGGCGATGCGGGAATCGCTGGGCCAGCCGAAAGCAATGGTGCCGTCGGCCAAGACGATCGGCGGCGTTGGTGCGCGCCTGATGGTGCCGCTGGGCCATATTCAGGCGTCTTATGTCCGCAGTCACTATGGCACGTGCGAGGTGACCGTCTGGGATGGCCCGCGCCGCAACGAGATCGCGTTCGCACTCGCGATGGCGACGGGCGGGCGCGTGCATGCGCGACTGGGCGGCCTCGCGGCGTCGGACGTCAAGGGTCTCGACGGCCTGCGATGAAGTTCAGGCGGAATCTGAGTTTTTATGCATAAAAATTGATATCATGCATTTAGCTTGGCTTGAGTCGCAGACAGATGACCGGGCCAGTGAATGTGTGTTGCGAATACACGAAGAGTGACAGACAGGAGACAGACATGACGAAGATGATGCGAGCAGCACGGATGCACGATGTCGGCGCACCGATGGTGGTGGAGGACATCCCGGTGCCGTCGCCGCGGCCGACCGACGTGCTGGTGAGAGTCAAGGCATGCGGGATCGTGCCCAACCTCGGCAACGTGCTGAGCAACTGGCAGAAATGGTTTCCCCACCTGCCGCTGCCCCGACTGCCGGCGATTTTCGGTCTCGACGCGACGGGCGTGATCGAGGAGGTTGGCAGTCAGGTCCATGCGTTCAACGTGGGGGACCGCGTCTATGTGAATCCGGCGCGCTATTGCGGCGGTTGCCGCGCGTGCCGCTCGGGTGATACCACGGCCTGTCCGTACTACACATTCAACGGCTATTTCGGGTTCAGCCAGCGATCGCAGGCCATCTTCGACGACTATCCGTACGGCGGGCTGTGCGAGTTCATGACCGCGCCGCAATACAGCCTGGTCAAGATACCCGACAACCTGAGCCATGAGACCGCGGCGCGGTTCGGCTATCTCGGCACCGCCTATCGTGCGCTGAAGAAGGCGGAAGTCGGGCCGAGCAGCACGATCCTGGTCAACGGCATCAGCGGGACGCTCGGCATCGGGGTTGCACTGTTCGGGCTCGCAATGGGGGCGCGGAAGATTCTCGGCACCGCACGCAACAAGGAATTGCTGCAGCGCGTGAAGGCGATTGCGCCGGATCGCATCGAGGTCCTGGCGCTCGATGACGAGCCGGTCGACGCATGGGCGGCGCGCATCACGCGCGGGGAAGGCGTCGATGCGGTGATCGATGCGCTCGGGCCGGGCGCACCGCATACGACGCTGCAGGAGTCGCTGAAGACGCTGCGACGTGGCGGTCATCTCGTCAATGTCGGCGCGGTCGCCGGCGACGTGCCGGTCAATCTTCACTACATGATGGACAACGACCAGCGCCTGAGCGGCTCCGCGTGGTTCACGGCTGGGCAAGGACAGGAAATGGCGGACATGGTCGAATCCGGCGTCGTCGACCTGTCGGTCTTCGAACACTGCACGTTCAAGCTGGAGGACATCAATGTCGCGCTGGGCGGGATCGAGAATCGCAATGGCGGCTTCAGCAACTACGTGATCTGTCCGTAAAGCACATCGGCGACACTTCCGCGTCACATCGGCGCCGGGGTGTCGTCGGCCGAAAGCGTTTCCTTACAGCGAGGCAACTCATGCACATTCGACGCGTGGTGACCGGCCGTGATCCGCACGGCCGGTCCGTCGTGATTTCCGATGGCCCGACACCCCGAACTGTCCTGTTCGGCACCATTCCCGGACATGCATTCGCACAGGTGTGGACGACCGCGGCATCTCCGTCGATGGCGACGACGGCCGATCCGACGGTCGGAAAAGACACCCTGATTCCGCCGGCCGGCGCGACCAGTCTCCTGGTCGTCACCTTTCCGCCGGATCAGGTCATGGCGGCTCCGCAGTTCGATCCGGCAGCGGCGGCAAACGAATGTGCCGCGCGCATGCCGGATCTCGCGGCGACGTTCGAGCCCGACCATCCAGGCATGCATGCGACCGAAACGGTCGACTATGCGATCGTGCTGTCGGGCGAGATCTGGCTGGAACTCGATGACGGGCAGGCGACGCGGCTCGGGCCGATGGATGTCGTCGTACAGAATGGCACGCGTCATGCATGGCGCAACTACGGGAACAGCCCGGCGACCGTGGCGTTCTTCATGGTCGGTGCGACGCGCACGTGATGCGCGCGCATGGCCTTTCGATGGTCGATCTGGAGGAAAACGGTATGAACGAGCCGCTCGATACCCGCGCGCGCCAGCAGTTATTTACCGACGCACGCAGCCAGAACGCGTGGCTGGACCAGGCGGTGCCCGATGCGGTGCTGCGTGACCTGTACGAACTGACCCGGTGGGGTCCGACGAGCATGAACTGCTCGCCGATGCGCGTCGTGTTCGTGCGGTCGCCGCCGGCGCGCGAAAGGCTGTTGTCGGCGGTTTCTCCGGGGAACGTCGAGAAAGTGCGTACCGCGCCGGTCGTTGCGATCATTGCGCAGGATGTGGCGTTCTACACGCAGCTCGACAAGCTGTTTCCGCATCGGCCGGGCGCAGCGAAGATATTCATCGAGCAACCGGAGCTGGCACGCGACACATGCTTTCGCAACAGCTCGCTGCAGGGTGGCTATTTCATCATGGCGGCGCGCACGCTCGGTCTCGACTGCGGGCCGCTGTCGGGATTCGACGCGGCCAGAGTCGATCAGCTGTTCTTCGAAGGCACGGCACTGCGCGTGAACTTTCTTTGCTGCCTCGGGTATGGCGATTCGGGCGGACTTTTTCCCCGCAGCCCGCGGCTCGATTTCGACGAGGCGTGCGAGATTCTATAGGTAGTCGGCGCGGCGACCGGTTATCCGGCGCCGCGTTTGCTCATGCGATCGACACCATCGCGGTAGTAGCGTGCAGCGCATATCGTGCCGGGCGCGGCGGCGAGGCCGGTCAGTCACCCATGCGCTTCAGTTGACGCGCACACTCGCGAAACGCCGTTTCGATCAGATGCAGTCACGGTGCGGGCCGGTGATGTCGCGCGCCGCGTGATTGAGCCATGTGCGCAATGTTCTCGTTGTATCGTCGCGCTTCGCCGCACAGCCATTCCCGAAACGCCGACAGCGTCGAGCTTTCCGCCTTGGCTTCCGGGTAGATCAGGAAGTACGCATTCCCGGTCGGATGTTCGTAGCGACCGACCTGAACCAGCGTCCCGCGCGATAGTTCGTCCTCGACGAGCAGGCGAGGAATCAATGCGATTCCGATTCCGCTCGACGCCGCTTCGGCCAGCATCGAGAACAGTTCATAACGCGGTCCGGACAGGTCGCCTTCCATTTCGAGTCCTTGCGCCGCGAACCATTCGCGCCATGCGTACGGTCGCGTACTTTGCTGCAGCAACCGATAGCGCCGCCAGTCCGCCCGAGTCGGCTGGATGCGCGACGCGACCAGCTTCGGGCTGGCGACCGCGATCACGCTTTCCTGCATCAGCAAATCGCCGGCCGTACCGGGCCACGGCGCGGGGCCTGCGTGGAGCGACGCGTCGAACCCTGTCGCATCGAACATGAACGGACGCGGCATGGCGGTCAGATTGACGGTGATGTCCGGATGCGTATCGATGAACGCCGGCATGCGCGGCAGCAGCCAACGGGTTGCGAAGGTCGGCACGGCCGCGAGCTCCAGGGTACCGCCTTTGCCGCCCGTCGCCATCATCTCCAGCGCGTCGTATTCGATCTGATCGAGTCTCGATGCCACACGGCGGCTATACGCCGCACCGGCTTCGGTCAGTGTCACGCCGCGTCGGGTGCGCCGAAACAGCTTCACGCCAAGAAATTCCTCGAGCACACCGATCTGACGACAGATCGCACTTTGCGTGACGGCGAGCTCGTCCGCCGCTTTCGTGAAGCTCTGGTGGCGAGCGGCGGACTCGAATGCGGACAAAGCCGTTGTGGAGGGGATCGTGCGGCGCATGATGCGTGTCCAGGTGAGTAATGAAATTAACGAGTGAGATTTTTGCACATGTCGGTGCAAACAAATCGTTTGTTTTGACGATACATGGCGAATAAAGTTGGCGTAACACCTTCACGCGGGCGATCAACAAATGACCAATGCACACAAATCGAATTCGTTTCAATGGGACGACCCGCTGCTGATGGACCAGCAGCTTGGCGAGGAGGAGCGCATGGTGCGCGATTCCGCGCACGCGTACTGTCAGGAGCGGCTGGCGCCGCGCGTTCTGGATGCGTTTCGTCGCGAGCAGACCGATCGGGCGATCTTTCGCGAATTGGGCGAGCTGGGCCTGCTCGGCATCACGATTCCGGACACCTATGGCGGCGCGGGGAGCAACTACGTCAGCTATGGCCTCGTCGCGCGCGAGGTCGAACGTGTGGATTCCGGCTATCGCTCGATGATGAGCGTGCAATCGTCCCTCGTGATGGTGCCGATCCATGCATTCGGCAACGAAGCGACTCGCCAGAAATACTTGCCCAAGCTGGCATCGGGGGAACTGGTCGGCTGCTTCGGCCTGACCGAGCCGAATCACGGTTCCGATCCGGGCGGCATGGCGGCGCGCGCGCGGAAGGTCGACGGCGGCTATCGCCTGACGGGCAGCAAGATGTGGATCACGAACAGCCCGATCGCGGACGTCTTCGTCGTCTGGGCGAAGGACGACGAGGGCGCGATTCGTGGCTTCGTGCTGGAGAAGGGCTGGAAGGGTTTGTCGGCGCCGGCGATTCACGGCAAGGTCGGGCTGCGTGCGTCGATCACCGGCGAGATCGTGATGGACGATGTGTTCTGTCCGGAGGAGAACGCGTTTCCGGACGTCCGCGGCCTTAAGGGGCCGTTCACCTGCCTGAACAGCGCGCGCTACGGTATCGCGTGGGGTGCGCTCGGCGCTGCCGAGGATTGCTGGCATCGCGCTCGGCAGTACGTGCTCGATCGCAAACAGTTCGGCCGGCCGCTTGCCGCGAATCAACTGATCCAGAAGAAGCTTGCCGACATGCAGACCGAGATCGCGCTCGGTCTGCAAGGTTGCCTGAGGCTCGGCCGGATGAAGGACGAAGGCACGGCGGCCGTCGAGATCACGTCGATCATGAAGCGCAACTCATGCGGCAAGGCGCTCGACATTGCGCGGGTCGCGCGGGACATGTTGGGCGGAAACGGGATCAGCGACGAATTCGGCATCGCACGGCACCTCGTGAATCTTGAAGTCGTGAACACGTATGAGGGTACGCACGACATCCATGCGCTGATTCTCGGCCGGGCGATTACCGGCATTGCCGCATTCTGAGCCGCCATGGAAACGATCCCACAGCAAGGCGCATTGGCCGGCCTCCGCGTACTCGATCTGTCGCGGGTGCTGGCCGGACCGTGGGCCGGCCAGCTTCTCGCCGATCTCGGCGCCGATGTCGTCAAGGTCGAGCGGCCGCGGACGGGCGACGACACGCGGGCGTGGGGCCCGCCGTGGCTGCTCGACGCGGACGGGCAGTCGACGGGCGAATCGGCATACTACTTGAGCGCCAATCGCAACAAACGCTCGATCGCGGTCGATCTGAGCCGGCCGGACGGCCAGTCGCTAGTTCGGCAACTCGCGCAGCAGGCCGATATCGTGCTCGAGAATTTCAAGGCCGGTGGCCTTGCGCAGTACGGGCTGGATTACGCGACGCTCAGCGCCGAGAACCCGCGCCTGATCTACTGCTCGATTACCGGGTTCGGGCAGACGGGTCCGTATGCGTCACGTGCTGGCTACGACTTCCTGATACAAGGGATGGGCGGCCTGATGAGCGTGACGGGGCGCGCAGACGGCACGGAAGGTGCCGGTCCGGTGAAGGTCGGCGTCGCGCTGACCGACGTGATGACGGGGCTGTATGCGACGGTTGCCGTGCTGGCCGCCGTTGCCCATCGTGAGCGCACGGGGCGTGGACAACATATCGACCTGGCGCTGCTCGACGTGCAGATCGCCGCGCTCGCGAACCAGGCGGCCAATTACCTGGTCGGTGGCATCGTGCCGCACCGGATGGGGAACGCGCATCCGAACATCGTGCCCTACCAGGATTTTCCGACGGCCGATGGTCATATGATCATCGCGGTCGGCAACGACCGCCAGTTCACCAGCCTGTGTGCGGTGCTCGGTCAGCCGCAATGGGCGAGCGATGCACGTTTCGCGACGAATCCTTTACGCGTACAGCATCGCGACGAACTGGTCGCGCTGATTGGCGCAGTGACCACGTGCCGGTCGACCGACGAGTGGGTCATCGCGATGGAGGAGGCGGGCGTGCCCTGCGGGCCGATCAATGGGCTCGACCGGGTATTTGCGGACGAACAGGTCAAGGCGCGCGGCATTCGTATCGAGATGCCGCATGCATCGGCCGGCAGCGTGCCGCTCGTGGCGAATCCGATCCGAATGTCCGATTCGCCAGTCCAGTATCTCCGCCCGCCGCCGCGGCTCGGCGAACAGACCGACGAGATCCTGGGCGCATGGCTGGGACTGAGTCACGACGAGATCGACGCATTGCACGAGCGAAAAATCATCTGACATCATGATTTCGATATGCGATCCTTCACTGGGCTGGGAGGCAATCTGCGAGGCACGGATGGTTGCCGCTGCTACCGCGAACGCGGACGATGCTTCGGTATGGAGATGGTTTGCGGCGATGCTCGAAGAACGGCGGATCCGCTGGCGCTTCATGTTCAACGCGTGGGTTGTTCATGTCGACCGGAAGGAAGTCGCGATCGAATCGAGCTTCTATGAGGCGATCCGATCCGCCAAGTATGAATCGGAAGAGCTTGGCCTTGGCGCACTTTAGTATGAGTTGGATTGCCGCCGCGCCGAATATGGGTAGGATCGTGGGTAGGAAGCCATTTGCGATCGCGGGAGTCTTACCTGCCGGGCCTATGCAAGGGATGGTTGGAATCGGCTGCCTTCCGCCCGGAGCTTCCGAGGCGTTCCTTGGATGGCCTGCAACTTCCGCAAGTTATTGATTCGTCATGTTTCTTGACGCCGACGTCTCTTCGCGTTTCAGCTATTCACATATGGTTTCTGCGTGAATTCGTGGGTAGAGGAATGGGTAGGGCTGCTCCGGGAGCGCAGCGGCACACTGGATACGCTACAGGACAAGGAAAAGCACGATCTCTCTTCGCGGTTTCGAGTTCCGCGAAGGAAGTCGAAGCAGGGTGTGCTCAAATGGCCGAGCACGCTGATGGTCCTGCCGGATGCGTTGTCGAACGGAAAACTGGAACCGACGCGGACGCTGGCGGCGTCGATCGCACTGGGTTGCTGTCGGTTCTGTATGAGTCCGTGGATCATCTGCGTATTCGACGACGATGCAGGCAATCGCTTCGTCTCGTAGTTGGCCGCAGCATTGGCCAGGCAGACGCCGCATCGGATGCTGACGGGCAGGTTTTCGCCTGCATACGACGCTAGCATCGTACGTCTTGCGGGTCATCCGGACACGTTATCGTTGATCTCGCAGCCGTCGACCGGAGCGGGCTCCGCGCCGCGGCTCTTCGAGGTTCGCGCCGACGCGTTCATCGGCAATTCGGCTTTGCATGAAGAGGTATTCGGCCCAGCAGCCGTCGTCGTGCGGGTTCAGTCGATCGCGCAGGTGGCGGTCGTGCAGGGCACCTGACGGTCACGCTGTGGGGCGCGGCCGCGGACACGCCGGACAATCGCGCGCTGTACGCGCAGCCGAGCGGATCGGTGGGCGAATCCTTTTCGCCGGTGTGCCGATCGGAGTGGTCGTCGCGCACGCTCAGCGTCACGGTGGTCCGTGGCCGACATCGGCCTGCCCGCGGACGACCTCGGTTGGTTATGCGGCGTGAATGCTTCTTGCGGCCGGTCACCCCTGCCTAGGTGATTGGAGCGCTATCTGCCACATCCGTCGCACGTGTCGCTGATTCAGGCGCTCAAGACCTACTTCGAATGGGTCGCTTGCGACTACACGTTCGAGCACGGCTGGCGGTATCGACGCAGCGTGACTCGGCGGAAACGCCGTCCCCACAGAGCTCCAGCCACTCGATTGACAATCGAGCGGGTATTGGGCGGCGCGAGCACACTTGCTTCACGACTGCTTATCTCCTTGTGCAGGGATACTTCCGACTGTCGGTCGTCTGTTGTGTAAGCGCGACACAAGGTGCTAAAAGCTGACGATGTGAGTCGGCGTAGGTTTTGGCGTAAGTCAGTCGATAGAAGTATTGTTAGATAAGGCCGATGCATTACTTCGAAGAGAACGAGTAATCGCGTTCGACGCGTGGGCGCCCGATCGGGCGTCGCGCTCATTCCGTGAACGCCGGACGGGACGATGCGTCCCGCTGCATTCGATTCCCGTCGCCGGTTCTCGCGACTGTCGCCGCTGGTTGCCGGCGCAGCTGACGAGCGCGATTGCTTCGTCCCTCCGCTTCGCCTTCGAGCTCGCTCCTGCGTTACGAGAACGGTGTACGCGGCCCGACGCACCCCATGCCTTCTGCACCTCCCGATCACGGTTGATCCGCCATTGAAGATAGAAACCGAACGTTTGACGTTGCGTCGCTGGCGGCCGGGCGATGCCGGTGCGCTGGTTGCGATGCACGCGGATCCCGATGTGACCGCGTGGCTGGCGCGTGGCCCGATGTCCTTCGATGAGGCGGAGGCCGTCATCGCACGCTTCGAAGCGCATTTCGACGCGCACGGTTTCGGTGTGTGGGCGATCGAGCGCCGTGCGGATGGCGCGCTGATCGGGCTCTGCGGGTTGTCGCGTGAAGTTCGTGACGAGCATCCGATGGCGCCGTGCGTCGAGATCATGTGGCGCCAGGCCCGCACATCGTGGGGGCATGGCCATGTCGCGGAAGCGGCCGCTGCGGTATTGGTCGACGGGTTCGGCCGCGTGGGGCTCGGCGAGATCTTTGCATGGACGGCTGCTGCCAACCAGCGATCGCAGCGTGTTGCGCAGCAACTCGGGATGGCGCGGCAACCGATGCGCGATTTCGAGCATCCTGCGTTGCCGCCGGGGCATGCGCTGCGACCGCATGTGGTGTTTGTCGCGCACGCAACTCCCGTTCGTCCGGATGACTACGTCGGCGCGTAACGCGCCCCGGGCACGCGGCCGTTAATGCCGCCTCGCGTTCTGCAGCACGATGCGGTAGCCGTCGGCGTCCTCGAACGTCTGTCCTGACGCATTCCAATATGGATTGAACGATGTCGCCCGCATGAAGCCGTGCGCGACTGCGCGTGCGTACGCGGCTTCCCATGCCGGGCGGTCGGGAAGATAGAAGACGATCAGGTCTTCGGGGCGGCGACGGGGCGACCGGATGCGCCGGACAGTGCGTGAATTCAAAGTGGTAATCGAGTCCTTCGCGTCCCAGTATCACGCCGGAGAAACCGTCGTGATCGTCGAAGCGCGCGAGCACTGCTGGCTCGAATGCGTCGCGGTACATGTGCTCGGTTCTGGCGAGGTCGGCGACGGGGCGCGCGATGCGCAGGTGGGCGTGCATGACGATGTCGGCTAGGGGGGGCGATTTGTCGATGCCGCCGGGCAGGCGCGGGCGCGCTGCTGGCAGGGGGGGGGGGCTTTGATGTGTCCCTGATAAATTATCGCAGACAAGAAAAAGCCCGCTACTGGAGCGGGCTGAATCCATGTTTGGAGACATGGAGGAGACGGATGTAACTTTAAGGGAAAACCCGAGGGATGGCAAGCCCTAGTTGCAATTGTGCAACGCAGCGCCGCCGGCTTTTCTGACCAGGCTGGTGCTGCACGCCATCCAGCTGTCGCGGGCGTTCCACCGTGTCGTGCCGAACAGCCGCCGCACCGTCGCGTATCCGCGGAGTCGCCGCCGGTCCTACATTGAGCCTGCCCGCGCGTGCGCGGCAAACGCGCCGAACCGCTCCTGCGCAACCGGCACCGCGTACTTGTTGCGCATTTCCGTCTCGATCCACGCGCAGGCCTCGCGCGCGCAGTCGGTCAGCGCATGCCGCGTCGCGTGTCCGTCGATGTCGTAGACGAAGCGCACGCCCACCTCGTCGTCGGCGACTTGCCGTTGCAGCTGATTGAGCTGCAGTTGCGGCCCGTGACGCTGCGACAGCGCGCGCAGCTCGTCGAAGTGATATTCGAGCCAGTCGGCAAAGAATAGCGCGTCGCTATGGCAGCGCAGACGGAACGCCGCACTACGCGACGGACGCTGCGCGCCGCCGCCGGCGGCCTGCGGCTCGCCGTTCGGCGCGATGGTCGCATCGACGGGCGCAAGCGGCTGCCCGGTCTGCCGGTACGGTTTGCGGTCGCGCAGTGCGTGCCACAGCAGTTCGTCGCCGGCGGCACCGGACGGCTGCATCGTCAGGTCGCGCCGGCCCTCGCCGACAGCGGCGACGTCGCGGATCACGAGGCGCAGCGAGCAGAGCGGCTCGTCCGCTACCAGCAGCGTCGCCGTGCGCGGGAGCCCGCACACGAGCGGCGCGGCGCCGGCGGCCCGGAACACGAGCCCGCGGCGATCGAGCCGCACGAGCGGCAGCGGCCGCGCAAACGTCGGGTAGGCGACTGCGACGCGGGCGCCGCCGGCGCCCGTCAACCCGGGCATCATCGCGCGAAAGACCTGAGACTGGTCCACGGTGGTTCTCCTTCGTTACGATGCCGCCCGGCCGGACTACGCGCGTTCCGGCTCAGGCGGCGATGGCTTGCCGGGCAGCCCGTCCCGGCTCGATTCCTAGTGCGGCAAACGTTTGCGGATCGATGTCGATCCAGCACGCGACAACCAGACGACCGTCCACCTGTTTCGGGGGACCTGCCCGGTGCGCGTGCACGCCGATCCGGCGGAACAGCCGCTCCATGCTCGCGAACGTCACGCCGATCAGCTGCCGCGCGCCCCGTTGCGCCGCGCATTCGACGACCGCGGCGAGCATCGGGCGGACGGCCCACTCGGCATTGCCGGGACCGCCTTCGTCGTCGCCGGTCGCCGCGAACCGCGACAGCTCCCAGACGGCAGCCGATTGCGGCAGTGCGACGTCCGCGGCGATCAGGTCGGCGAACAACGACTTCAGCAGATACGGGCGGGTGGTCGGCAACAGGCGCGCACATCCGCACACTTCGCCGCCGGCGTTTCTCGCGAACACGTAGACGGTATCGTCGCGATCGAACTGGTCGCGCTCGAAACATTCGTTCGCCGACGGGAGCGCCCAACCGAGCTGTTCGACGAACACATGGCGCCGATAGCGCCCGAGATCCGCTGCAAGTTCGTGTGGTAACCGCCCTTCATCGTGAACGAAGGTCCGCATGGTGTCCTCGGATCGGTACTTTGGTATGCCCGCATTACATCGCGCGTCCCGAGGAGGCGGTAACTGGTAACTCTTACAGGGTGAGGCCGCGCCGACACCATTCGACCGGTGGTAACGGTTTCTTGATCGGCGGGATTGAAATACCGGCGGCTTTTGCTTATAAAGAGCGCCAGTCTTGCGGAAATGTCAGACGAAAGTGCGGCCGGTTGTCACTGGAGCACGGGACCGGCATGATAGACGTCGTTGCGACCGAGCAATGCCGACGCAACCGCGGCCGGCCAATCGATGTGTGCGAGCCGCGCGGCCAGCACGGCGGCGGTGCGGAACATGCCGAGGTCGGCGCCGGTGGCGTCGACGGCCATGATGTTGCTGCGGACGTCGCCGCCCGCGATCGCGAACGTGCCCGTCGCGCGCTCGAGATACCAGTCCCAGCCGACCGTCAGGTACGCGAGGCCGGCACTGGCCGGGCGGTGCCATTCGGTGTAGCCGGCCAGACGCGCGTCGACGGCGCTGTCGCGCAGCTCCGCGAGCAGCGATGCATCGAGGCCGCTCGCGACATGGTCGAGCGCGAGCGCGGCCAGCGCGCTTTCGGACAGGCGCACGTAGCCGTCCGGAGACGGGCCGCGGACCGGGTGCAACAAAGGTGAAGTCATGCGCGGAATGTATCAGCCCCGAACCGGCGCTGGCACCTGACAGGTATGACAGCGTAACGTTGTCGGAGAATGAATGGAACTGCGCTGGCAGGATGCCTACCAACAATTCAGCGCCGCGGAAGACGAGCAGCAGCTCTTCCAGCGGATCGCCGCTTATTCTAAACGCCTCGGCTTCGAATATTGCTGTTACGGCATTCGCGTGCCGTTGCCCGTGTCGAAGCCGGCCGTCGCGATCTTCGATACCTATCCGGACGGCTGGATGGCCCACTACCAGGCGCAGAACTACATCGAGATCGACTCGACGGTGCGTGACGGCGCGCTCAGCACCAACATGATCGTCTGGCCGGACGTCGACCGGATCGATCCGTGTCCGCTTTGGCGGGACGCGCGCGACCACGGGCTGTCGGTGGGCGTCGCGCAGTCGAGCTGGGCGGCGCGCGGCGCGTTCGGGCTGCTGAGCATCGCGCGTCATGCGGACCGGCTCACGCCGGCCGAGATCAACATGCTGACGCTGCAGACCAACTGGCTCGCGAACCTGTCGCATTCGCTGATGAGCCGCTTCATGGTGCCGAAGCTGTCGCCCGAGGCGAGCGTCACGCTGACCGCGCGCGAGCGCGAGGTGCTGTGCTGGACGGCCGAAGGGAAGACCGCGTGCGAGATCGGCCAGATCCTCAGCATCTCGGAGCGCACGGTCAACTTCCACGTGAACAACATCCTCGAGAAGCTCGCCGCGACCAACAAGGTCCAGGCGGTGGTCAAGGCGATCTCGGCCGGGCTCATCGATACGCCCTGACGCAAAACTGGCGGCGGGGCGGTCGTGCCGAGCCGGCCGCCTTTGCGCTCACTCCATCATCGGCTCCGCTTCCTTCGCGGTCCAGCTCACGCTGGAAATGCTCTTCTCCATGCTCATCCGGCTCGCGATCTGCTCGAGCTTCTGCTGATCCTTCGGATGCAGCTTCAGCGTCGCGGTCACCTTCAGCCGGTCCGGCTGCTCGGGCACGTCCTCGCTCGTCAGGCTCTGGAACGACAGCGGTTTCGCATACATCGCATTCGACAGCAGCGTGCGGATGTGCACTTCGTCGGCGGCGAGGCAGATCACGGTGATCTGGTATTCGCGAACGAGGTCGGCATTCGACACGGGTGTCGCGTTGATCGCCTGGCTGACGCCGCGCAGCACCGTGTTGGTGAGCAGCACGACGCCCGTGCCGGCCAGGGCCGGCACGTAGTGGCCGGACCCGGCCAGCACGCCGACGGCGGCCGAGCACCACAGCGTCGCGGCCGTGTTGATGCCCTGGATCGAACCCTTGTCGCGCATGATCACGCCGCCGCCGAGAAAGCCGACGCCCGACACGACGTAAGCGGCGATCTGCGTGACGCCGGCCACGCCGTTGCCGGTCAGCACGCCGAGCGTGACGAACAGGCAGGCGCCGCTCGCGACGAGCGTGATCGTGCGCAGCCCCGCCGTGCGTTGCCGCATCTGGCGTTCGAGGCCGATCGCGACGCCGCAGGCGAACGCAGTGAAAAGACGGAGTGCGAAATCGAGAGTCATGATGGTCCTGCCGTGCCAAGTGCGCATGCCGGCCCGCGGCGCGGCGGCGCGAAGCCGAACGCGGCACGATGGCCGTCATCGCGCGGTACTGTACCGCGCGGATGCGTCATTCAATGTGAAACGGATGGCGTGCGGGCTCGCGGAACGCGAGCCGCGGCAGGAGAACTGCGTCGGACAGGCGTTCAGGCGGCAAGCGGCGCACGCAACGGAGTGCTGCAACTGTCCACGATGGTTCCTGAAGGAAGAATGGGCGGCATTCTAGTGGGCCGCGCGCGCAGGCGTCAACCCGTCTGGCGGCCGGCCGCGAACGGCCGCGAACGGCCGGTGGTCACTGCGACGGTGACTGCCACGCGCCGATCGTCCCCGTCGCGAGCGCGAGCGCGGCGGCGGCCGACAGCGCGCCGGCGTAGCTGTCGACCTCCGCGTTGCGGGCCGCGAGCAGCTGGCTTTGCGCGATCGTCGCATCGGTGACCGAGCCGACGCCGTTGCGGTACGCGGTCAGCGCCGCGTCGTAGCTCGTCTGCGCGGCATCGACGAGCGCCTTCGCCGCGTCGTGCGACGCGAGGCTCGTCTGCACCGCGTTCTGCGCGGCGACGACCTGGCGGACGGCTTCCTCCTTGGTCCGCGTGAGGCGCGCGGATGCGCTCTGCGCATCGTTGCGCGCCTGCATCAGCACCGCCGAGCGCAGGCCGCCGTCGTACAGCGGAATCGTCACCCCGAGGAACACGCCGCCGCCGTAGTGGCTGCCGTTCAGGTTCACGGTCGGGGCCTGGTCGCCGATCGCGGGCAGCGCGGTGATCGCCGTGCCGCCGCTGGCGTAGGACGTCGACGCTGACAGGAAGATCTTCGGCATGAAAGCGGCTTGAGCGGCCTTGATCTTCGCGCGGTTGGCCTGCTCGAGCGCATAGGCGCCCTGCAGGTCGGGGCGGCGCGCGATCGCGTCCGACACGATCGCGTCGACCGACGACGCGAGCGCAGGCGGCAGCGCTCGCCTGGGCAGCGCGGCGATCGACGGTTTCGACAGCGGCGAGATGCCGAGCGCGGAAACCAGCGCGAGGTAGCCGTCGCTTTCCGTGCCGTTCGCCTGGACCAGCGCGAGGTTCGCCTGTGCGCGATTCTGCGTCGCCTGCGCGAGTTCGACGACGGTGCCGACGCCTTGCCTGAGCCGTGCGCGCGACGCCGCGAGAATCGCGTCCGCGTTCGCCAGGCCCTGCTGCGCGCTGACCGCGCGCGAGCGGGCGGCTTCGTAACGGTAATACGCGACGGTCACGTCGTGGATCACCTGCTGATGCACGGCCGTGAACGCGACGTTCGACGCGACCGACGCCTGTTCGGCCGCCTCGACGCGCGCCGCGCGGCCGCCGAAATCGAACAGCAGCCATTGCAGCGACAGCGCCGAGATCGTGCCGTGCACGGTCGTATTGCTCGACGAGTCGCCGAGGATCGTCGACGTCGAGCCGTGACTCGCCTGGTACGCGCCCATCGCGGTCGCGGACAGGTTCGGCAGGTATGCGGCCTTCGCGATGCCGACCGCGAGCGCCGCGTTGCGCGCGTCGTTCCACGCGATGCGGGTCAGCGGGTTCGTCGATTCGGCGAGATCGATCAGCTCGGGCAGCGTGTACGGATGCGCGGCATCGAGCGCGGCCGGCGGCGACACCGATGCGAGCGCGGGCGAGGCCGGCAGCGTGTAGTCGTGCGGCGCACGCTGCGCGGATGCAAGCGGTGGCGCCGGCACGATGTCGCCGGCGGCCGACGTTTGCGGCTGCCACGGGCGGTCGGGGGCCTGCGGCGCGAGATCGACCGACGACGTGGCGCAACCGGTCAGCGCGATGGCGGTCGCGAGCGCGGCGGCGGCGATCGATGCGGCCGGCGGTTCAGGGACGCGCATGAGGGGCAGGCTCCTTCGGGGTGTCTGGGCGCGCGGCGTCGGCGATGTGCGCGAGCCGCGTGTCGATCAGGTTCAGCAGCGCGTCGCGTGCAGGGTCGGTGGAGGTGGCGGCCGGCGGCGGGGCCGGCTCGGCTGCCGCGCCTGCCGTCGACGACGGCGGCGCCGAAGCGGCGTCGGCGGTCGGGGCGTCGTCGCGCAGTTCGACCACGCGCGCGAGGTGCGCGCCGATCGCCGCATCGCCCGGCGTGCGGTCGGCGAGCAGGAACAGCGGGCCTTCGAGCGCGCCGAGTTCCGCGAGCGCGCGTCGCCGGGTGGCGAGCCACGTGGCGGCCGGCCGCACCCACGACGGTTCGTAGTGGATCAGGCCGAGCTCCTGCGCGATCGCGCCGTGGCGCGCGAACGCTTCGGCGGCGAGCGTGCGGCGTTCGGCCGGCTGCACGACCTGCGCGATACGGCGCCATTGATCGAGCAGCGCCGCGAACGCGACGTCGATCTGCTTGCCGATGCTGACGGGCCAGATGCGCGTGAACACGAGATACACGACGACGTTGCCGAGCAGGATGCCGATCGTGCGATCGCGCGCGAGCGTCAGGTCGAAGCCGGGGCCCGCGCCCTGGATCACGCACAGGAAGAACGCGAACGCGACCTGGAAGCCAGCGTACGCAATGCGCGGCGAACCGAACGCGACCCACGCGGACAGCCACGCGCCGACGAACACGAGCGCCATCAGCTCGCCGATCGACGACAGCGCCGGCACGACGAACACGAGCGCCGCGGTGCCGATCAGCGCGCCGACGATGCAGCCGGCGATCCGCAGCGTGAGCTTCTCGACCGTTTCGGCCGTCGAGCCGAGCGACACCATGTAGCAGGTGATGAAGCAGGTATGGATGCCCGACCAGTCGAGCTGCGAGTACAGCAGGTAGCAGAACATCGCCGCGACGGTCGTCTTCAGCGCGTAGCGGATGTGGTCGGGGTTGGTGCGGGCGTCCGGCAGGAAGAAGCCGCCGCGCGGCGCGGCGGGTGCGTTGGCGTTGGCGGTTGCAGCCGATGCGTCGGGCGGAGCCTCCGTCGGTGCGGCAGATGCGGCCGATGCGGCCGGTGCAGTCGCTGCAGTCGATTCAGCAGGTGTGGCCGGCTCGGCGAACTGCGTGATGGCCGTGTGCAGATCGGTTGCGACGACGCGCGCGAGCGGCGGCAGCGTATCGGCCGGCGGCAGCCCCAGCGTCACGTCGACCGGATAACCGCCTTGCTCGAGGATGCCGGCCATCTCGTCGAGTGTCGCCGCAGCCGGTTGCGCGAACGCGGCGGGCAGCCGCGCGTCCGGTTCGCGGTCGGCGAGCGCGACCGCGACGAGCAGCGCGGTGCTCGACGCGATGGCTTGCCGTATCGCGGGTGCGTCGGCGGCGGGCGTCGACCCTTCGAGCGTCGACAGCTTGAGCCACGTGAGGAGCTGCTTGTCGCCTTCGCGCAGGCTCGCGTCGAAGGCCGTGCGCGCATCCTCGTCGCCGCGCAGCCGCTGCGCGGCGAGCCGCAGCCGTTTCGCGAGCTGCGCGAGCGCGAGCTTGCGCGGCGAAGGCGCGATCAGCAGGTTGACGACGATCGCGACGCCGACCGGAATCGCGACCATCAGCCATGCGTAGAGCAGCGCACGCGTCGCGGCTTCGCCGACCGGCGCGAGGCCGAGCTGGTCGAGCCCGAAGCCGACGATCATCGCGAGGATCGCGCCGACCGGGCGCAGCTTGCTCGCCGACGTGAGGTACAGCAACCCGGCCGACAGCACGGCCATGCACGCGACGCGCAGCACCGAATAGTCGATGCTGAAGATCGCGACGCCGATCACGAGCGCGATCACGAGCGTGATGAGCAGCAGCATCGCGACCGCGAGCACGACGCTCGTCACGCGGTCGGCGCGGTTCAGGAAGAACACGACGTACGCGGAGATCGCGGCTTCCGGCGTGCCGTAGCCGCTCGTCACGAGCACGACGAGCGCGCAGATCAGTGCGACCCGCGCGGCCATCGCGGCGCGCCCCGGAAACGGCGCGAGCAGTCGCAGGACTTCGCGCGGGCCGGGGGCGCGGACCTCAGCGGCAGGCTGAGCCATGCCGGACCTCGACGATCGCGCTCGCGCCGACGCGCACGAGCTTGCCGTCGGGTTCGTCGAGCTTCACACGCACCGGGAAGCGCTGCGCGACATGTACCCAGTTCACCGAGCGCTGCACGATCGGCAGTGCGCGCGGCAGGTTGATGCGGTCGCTGTCCGCGATGCCTGCGCCGATGCCGACGACCTTGCCCGTCAGCGGCCGGCTGCGGTCGATCATCGAATAGACGGTCGCGCAGTCGCCGACCGTGATGCGGTTCAACGACGTTTCGCGGAAATTGCCGACGGCGAACCATTCGCTCGCATCGATCAGCGTGAAGATCGACTGGTTCGGCGCGAGGGTTTCGCCGGCAAGCACGGTCAGGCCCGTCACGAGCCCGTCGTGCGGCGCGCGCACCACCGTGTCGTCGAGCGCGTGCTGCGCGCGGGCGAGTGCGGCTTCGCGTGCATGGAGCGTGGCGATCGCATCGGCGTCGTCGCCGATCGTCTGCGCGGACGCTCGCTGTTGTTCCTGCGCCTGCGCGAGCGACACGGCCGCGTCGCGCTGCCGGACCTTCGCCTGGTCGAACTGCTGTGCGCTGACGTAGCCCTGCGCCGCGAGCGGCGCGAGCCGGTTCACGTCGCGCGTCGCGAGATCGTGATTCTGCGACGCGCGCTTGACCTGCTCGGCGGCGACGGCTGCGTTCGAGCGCTCGCCGATCAGCGACCGGCGGCGCGTGTCGAGCGACGCGCGCGCGAGTTCGAGGTCGGCCTGCGCCTGCGCGACCGTCAGCCGGTACGGCACCGGATCGATCTGATACAGCAGGTCGCCTTTTGCAACGCGCTGGTTCTCGTGCACGGCAAGCTGCACGATGCGGCCGCCGACGGGCGATGCGACGTGCACGACGTCCGCGTCGATCGACGCGTCGTCGGTGGACGGGTAGGCCGTCGTGCGGTGGTACGCGTATGCGAGCGCGGCGATGCCGAGCGCGACGATCGCCAGCGCGATCACGCGGCCTTTCGTGGACGGGCGGGCGGTGCCGGCGGCCTTCATGCGAACGGCCCCGTGCCGGTGAGCCACACGATCACGGCGACCACGAGCCCGATCGCGGTGCAGACGGCGAGCTGGTAGGGCACCGTGGCGGCCCAGCCGGTCGCGACGAACACGCGGTGCGCGACGATCGCGCCGACGATGCCGACGATCGCGCTGACGAGCCAGAGCGGGAAATACGCGCCGAACAGGACGTACGACGGTGCGCCGCGCGACGTGCAGCCCGCGAGCGGCAGGGCGGGCGCGAGGACGGCGGCGACGCGCAGGGGGGCGCGCGGCGTTGTTTTTCTCATGGTGTGACGAGCTCGACGTTGGGGGGGAGCCGGGCGCGGCGCAAGGCGGTTCGTCGCCGCGACGACGATTCCGCGATACGGAGCCGATCATAAATCAGCGCGATGCGGACCGCCAGCGATGCCCGGCGTGCCTGCCGCACGCACGGGGCTGCCCGGTGGGCGCTTCGGTGCGATCGATGGCGGTTCGCGATTCTGCCAGCGCATGCACTGGCAGGGTTGCTGACGGACTGTAAAGGATCGTCAGACGAAACCGGGCCGATGCCGTTTGTCTGCCGATGAAGCGGGAATCGGCGAGCCGAATGCGGAATTGACGCGCAGTCGCGGATGAATCCGCGTTCGGGCCGCGCGGTGCGTCCGCCGTGGCCGTGACCGGTCGTGCCGGCCGGTATCTGTGTACCATCGTGCGAAGAGCGCGACGCGTGAAGAGGCTTGACGGCACGGTCCAGTCCGATGCGCGGCGCGGAAGCGGTACCGCAACGAGGAAGAGTGTTCCATGCGAAGTTTCTTTGTCCGGTTCATTGCGATCGGCGTGGTGTTCCATTTGTATGTCGGGCTGCGGATCATTCCCGACGCCTTCGCGTCGCCGCTCGCGCGCACGATCGCGGCGCTGATGCTGGCGAGCTTCGTCGTGCTGATTCCGGTCGGCATGTTCTCGCGCCGCTTCGACGAAGGCTGGGCCGCGACGCTGGCCGGCTGGGCCGGTTCGATCGCGATGGGCTTCTTTTCGTCGCTGCTGGTGCTGACGTTCCTGCGCGAGCCGGTGCTGCTCGGCGTCGTCGCATGGCGGCATCTGGGGCATGACGGCGCCTGGAGCGGCGCGGCATCCGACACGGCGCTCGGCGTGCTGGCGGGCGCGGTGCTGGTCAGCGCGCTCGGATTCGTCGGCGCGCGCCGCACGGCGGCGGTCAAGCGCGTGTCGATTCCGGTCGACGGGCTGCCGGCCGCGCTCGACGGGCTGACGATCGTGCAACTTTCGGACATTCACGTCGGGCCGACGATCAAGCGCCCGTATATCGAGCGGATCGTGCGCGCGGTCAATGCGCTCGAGGCCGATCTCGTCGTCGTGACGGGCGACGTGGTCGACGGCTCGGTCAAGCGGCTGCGCGAGCACACGGCGCCGCTCGGCCGCATGCAGTCGCGGCACGGCAGCTTCCTCGTGACGGGCAACCACGAGTACTACGCCGGCGCGCACGCATGGATCGACGAGTTCAGGCGGATCGGGTTGACGGTGCTGCTCAACGAACACGTGCTGATCGAACACGACGGCGCGCGCGCGGTGCTCGCCGGCGTCACCGATTTCACGGCGGGCGGGTTCGATCCCGCGCATCGCAGCGATCCCGAGCAGGCGCTGGCGGGCGCGCCGCACGACGTCGCCACGAAGATCCTGCTCGCGCACCAGCCGCGCAGCGCGGAAGCGGCGAGCCGCGCCGGTTTCACCGTGCAGCTGTCCGGCCATACGCACGGCGGGCAGTTCCTGCCGTGGCCGCCGTTCGTGCGCCTGCAGCAGCCCGTGATCGGCGGGCTGAACCGGTTCGGCACGATGTGGCTCTATACCAGCCGCGGCACCGGCTACTGGGGGCCGCCGAACCGCTTCGGCGTGCCGTCCGAGATCACGCTGATCCGGTTGACCCGCGGCCGCTAGCGCGCCGGAATGACAGCGCATGGCGTCGCGCGTCGCCGTTGGCTACCATGCAGACGTGGTTTCCCCGCACCGTTCATTTGCTGCCTGATCGCGACATGTCGACGCCCGATCTTTTCGCCGATTCGCCCGTGCCCGACGTGGACTGGTACCCGGACTGGCTCGCGCCGGCCGACGCCGATCGCGTGCTGGCCGCGCTGATCGACGAGGTCGCGTGGCGGCAGGACACGATCCGCACGCCGCGCGGTCGCATTCCGCTGCCGCGGCTCACCGCGTGGCAGGGCGAGCCCGACGCCGTCTACGTGTATTCGGGGATCCGCAACGTGCCCGCGCCGTGGACGCCGGCCGTGCTCGACCTGAAGCGCGCGGTCGAGGCGACCTGCGGCGCGCGATTCAACAGTGTGCTGCTCAATCGCTATCGCAACGGGCAGGACAGTCTCGGCTGGCATGCCGACAACGAGCCGGAGCTCGGCGACGCGCCGGTGATCGCGTCGGTGAGCCTCGGCGCGATGCGCGTGTTCGACCTGCGTCATCGTGCGACCGGCGTCGTGCACGCGTACCGGCTGACACACGGCAGCCTGCTCGTGATGCGCGGCCGCACGCAGGCCGAATGGCAGCACCGCGTGCCGAAGGCGCCGGCCGTGCAGGGTGAGCGCGTCAACCTGACGTTCCGGCGGGTGGTGTCGGCGGGAAGCGGCCGGTAGCGGCCGGAGATGCCGACCGGCGGACGCCACGGGCCGACGTAGGTGATGGTCCGGCGCACGCGTGCCGGTCGCACCCCGTTTTTCATCCGGGCGAAGCTAGCCGCCGTCGATGCGGCACGTTGCCGCACTCAGGTGTCCGGGGCGGCTTGAACCGGCCTGCGAGGCCCGTCCCATAAGGGTTTCAGGTGGTTTTGATTGACCGCCCGGTTCTGATAGGCAGGTGTAAGCCCTGATGGTGCGTCGCAACATTTATTGACTAGACTGTCGAATGGCTGAAACGCGCCGGACGCCGGCGCATTTTTTCGACATGCCTGACGCGTCGCCGACGTGATGCGCAGTGCAGGAGCATAAAACCCGTGACCGTACTGGACTCATCCCTCGAACCCTCGCTGCACGTCTTCGAACAAGACGGCGGATGGCAATGGGCGCTGACGGTGAAGCGGGCGTCGGGTGTCGGTGTGAAAGTCGTCGCATTCAGCACGGACGGCTTTCGCGGTGAAGCCGACGCATACGCCGCTGGCCAGCTCGCCCGTGCCGAGTACGACGCTGCCGTGACGGCCTGACGTCGCGTCGCGCCGATCCCGCTCGCGGATCGGTGCGGTCGTTTGTTTCCTCGCGTTTCTTCCCCCTTTCGTTTTCTAGTCGCACATCGGCCGTGATCGTGCCGGCCGGTACCGCACGTGAGGCATCCCGATCGCGGATGAGCAGGGCCGGCGGCCCGCCTTGCCTAAGGCGACGTTCCGATGGGCAGTCCTGTCTATCGCTGTTATCCTTTCGATCGCATCAGGCTATATGAGTCCGGCTACGCGATCGGGCGCGCCGGGCCATCGGCCGCCTGCGCCGGATCGTGTTGATCCGGTCCGGTCGAAATTCCATAATCAAGCATTGCGGGTCATTCGTGAACGCTTCCATTCCGTCCATGTGCACAGGATCAATCCAACGATGAGCGGCGCATCGAAACCGCCGGCGAAGCCGGCAAGTGCGCCGCGCGCGACAGCCGGCGACGACGTCGACCACGATGCGTCGAAGCAGGGCGCGGGCGACGACGAACCGTCGGGCGGCGCGTCGTCGTATCTGGTGCCGGGCCTCGAGCGCGGGCTGCGGATCCTCGCCGAATTCTCCGCGCGCGAGCCGGTGCTCGGCGCGCCCGAGCTGTCAAAGCGCATCGGCATTCCGCGCACGACCACCTTCCGCCTGCTGCAGACGCTCGAAGCGCTCGGCTTTCTCGAGCGCGTGAACGGCGACCGCTATTTCCGGCTCGGCGTCGGCGTGCTGCGGCTCGGCTTCGAATACCTGAATTCGCTGGAACTGACCGATCTCGGCACGCCCGTGCTCGAACGATTGCGCGATGCGACCGGCCTGTCGACGCACCTGCTGATCCGCGACCAGCGCGATGTCGTGTTCGTCGCGAAGGCGCAGAGCAACACGTCGATGTTCGGTTCGGTGAAGGTGCACGTCGGCACGCGGCTGCCCGCGCACGCGACCGTGCACGGCCATGTGCTGATGGGCGACCTCACGCGCGACGCGCTGCGCCAGCTGTATCCGGAGAAGCGGCTCGAACAGTTCACCGAGCGCACGCCGGGCACGGTGGACGAGTTGTACGAGCGTGTGCGTCATTACGCGCGGCTCGGCTACGCGGTCAGCGAAGCCGCGTTCGAGAGCGGCATCTCGGCCGTGACGGCACCCGTGCGCGATCATTCGGGCGCAATCGTCGCGGCGATCACCGCGACGGTGCCGCGCTCGGAAATCGGCGAGGCCGGCGAGAAGGAGCGGCTCGTCGAAGCGGTATGCGGCGCGGCGGTCGACCTGTCGCAGCGGCTGAACTACCGGCCGCTCGAAAGCGACCCGACGTTCGCGCACGCGCGCCATCGCGTCGCGATGTTCTGATTCGCGGCATGAGCCGCGTCGCGCGGCTTCGTCAGTAGCCTGTCGCAAGTAGCCAAAAAAAGAGCAGCCCCCGGGCTGCTCTTTTCTTTTCCGCCGTCGGGCGCATCCGCCCGCCGCCGCTCAGAACGAGTGATGGATGCCGGTCAGCACGATCACCTGGTTCGCGGTGCTCGACGCGCCGGCCGTGAAGAACGCGGCCTTCGCGCCGCCCGAACCGTGCTCGTACAGCACGTTCGCATACAGCTGCGTGCGCTTCGACAGCGCATAGATGTCGCCGAGCTCGACCTGCGTCCAGCGGCGGCCGGCCAGCGTCGTGGTCGCCGCGCCGCCCGCGATCGTGTTGAACGCGCTGCTGCGGTAGTTCACGCCCGCGTCGTAGCTCTGGAACGTGTCGGAAAACCCGTTCGACTGCATCTTCACGCGCGTATAGAGGCCGTGCACGAGGAAGTCGCCGATCTGGTAGGACGCGCCCGCGCCGATGTTCTCGACCTTGTTCGCGATGTAGCCGGTCGCGGTGTTCTGCCCCTGGAACGACGTGATACCCGTCTGGCTGATCAGAATCGAGCGGTCGTGCTCGTTCGAGTAGACGGCCGATGCCTTGAACGGCCCGTTCGCGTAGTTCAGCGCGACCCCGACCGACTTGCCGGTCGAGAAGTTCGTCGTGTTGCCGAGCGCCATCGCCGCCGCGGCCGAGAAGCCGGCGAAGCTCGGCGAACGGTACTTGACCGCGTTGTTGTACGGCACGTTGCCGGTCGCGGCGAGCCCGTCGATGTTGCCCGGATGGAACGCATACCAGCTCAGCGCGAGATACGCGGTGCTGAGCGGATCGAGATAGTCGAACGTCAGCGGCGTCTGGCGGCCGAGCGTCAGCGTGCCGTAGCGGTCGGAGCTGAGGCCGACGAAGGCCGCGCGGTTCCAGATCGTGTTCGCGGTCGCGAACTGGCCGTTGTTCGTATAGAAGCCGTTTTCGAGCTGGAAGATCGCCGACAGGCCGCTGCCGAGGTCTTCCTTGCCTTTCAGGCCCCACCGGTCGGGTTGCGTGTTGCCCTGGATCATCGCCCACTTCGCGTGGCCGCCGACGTTGTTCACATAGGCGACGCCGGCATCCAGGCTGCCGTACAGCACCACGCTGCTTTGTGCCCAGGCGCCCGACATCGCGCCCATTCCGATGATTGCTGCTGCTACCGCTTGCTTGACCATTTGATCTCCTGACTCTCCAAACCTGATGAGAAACGTGCCGTGGCGGCGGGCGCGGGGGACGGCCGGCCGTCGCGCGTTCTTCACCACCGGGCGGGCATTTTTAATGTTCCATATAAGGAACAATGTGCCTCTGATGGAATGAAGTATAGAGGTGTCGCGCGCCGGATCAAAAATAAATTTATCGGGCCGGATGCGGGTGGTGACGATCCGCAACACGGGACCGAGCGTCCTGAAAAAGGACTTAAATCCCCGCCACAAAACAAAAAATCACCTTTTTCAAGACGAGTGGCGGCGATCGTCGACCCGGCGGTCGGTGTTTTCCCTAGGACATGCAGCTTTTTGTTTTACTCGTGGGAAGTCACTTCTATAATCACCATCCATAAACTGCTGTTCCGGGTATGGAACAAACCCGGGACGAACCGAGAGTCGATCAGAAGGAAGGGTGTGAGATGTCTGAACAATGGGTTTGTGCCGGGCACGCCGGCGCGCTGTCGGAAGACACGCCGATCGAGTTCAAGCGGACCGACGGCGTCGAAATCGGGATCTACCGCGTCGGCGACGAGGTGTATGCGCTCGAGAACGTGTGCCCGCATGCCTACGCGCTGCTGACGCAGGGGTTCGTCGACGAAGGCACGGTCGAATGTCCGCTGCACGAGGCCGTGTTCGACATCAAGACGGGCGAATGCCTGAAGGGCCCGGGCGGGCGCGCGCTGAAGCAGTACGCGGTGCGCCTGGCAGGCGAGGAAATCCAGATCAAGGTGGAGTAACCGATGAAAGAAGCGACCGTCAACTTCAATCCGTTCCTGAAGCCGTGGGTGGCGCCGCAGCCGAACAACGTCGCCGGCAAGGGGCAGATCGAGATCCCGGGCCAGGTCGAGAACCGCATCTGGCAAAACCGCAAGGCCGAGCCGACGCAGTACGAGAACGATCTGGGCGATGCGCTCGAACGCGTGTTCGAGAGCGGCGCGACCGAGCTGGACGAGGTCGTCGCGGGCCTGAACCGCATCGGCTTCCGCGCGCCGGACGGCACGGCGTGGACGCCCGAGCGCTTCCGCGCCGAAATGGCCTCGCTCGCGGAATGAGCGCACCGACCGCGCCGCACGCCTGAGCGCCGACCCGACAACCGCATCCGGAGCACACTGATGACGTCCCCCGCACAACACGAAACACAACACGACCCGGTCCGCGACTACCTCGACCGCGGCATCAAGAACTACTGGTATCCCGTTGCGCCCAGCTGGCAGGTGTCGAATGCGCCCGTTGGCCTCACGCGCCTGTCCGAGCAGATCGTGCTGTGGCGCGATCACGAAGGCAAAGTCCATGCGCTCGAAGACCGTTGCCCGCACCGCGGCGCGCGCCTGTCGCTCGGATGGAACCTCGGCGGCAGCATCGCGTGCTGGTATCACGGCATCGAAGTCGACGGCGGCGGCACGGTCAACCGCGTGCCGGCCGTATCGAACTGTCCGCTCGAAGGCACGAAGTGCGTGAAGTCGTATCCGGTCGAAGAGAAGGCCGGCGCGATCTTCCTGTGGTTCGGCGACGAAGCGCACGGCGAGCCGGCGCCGCTGAACCTGCCGGAAGAACTGGTCGCCGACGAATACGCGCACTTCCTGTGCGTGTCGAACTGGAAGTGCAATTACCAGTACGCGATCGACAACGTGATGGACCCGATGCACGGCGCGTACCTGCACGCGACGTCGCACTCGATGGCCGAAGGCGACAAGCAGGCCGACATGCGTGTGCGCAAGACGGAAACGGGCCTGATGTTCGAGAAGATCGGCCAGCGCGACGTGAACTTCGACTGGGTCGAGCTCGGCGAAACCGGCTGCCTGTGGATGCGCCTCGCGATTCCGTACAAGCAGAAGTTCGGCCCGGGCGGCAACTTCGGGATCATCGGCTTCGCGACGCCGGTCGACGGCGACAACTGCCAGGTCTACTTCTGGCGTACGCGCAAGGTCAGCGGCTGGCAGCGCGACGTGTGGCGCTTCATGTACCGCAACCGCCTCGAGGGCCTGCACTGGGACGTGCTCGAGCAGGACCGCTACGTTCTCGAAAGCCTCGCGCCGCACGCGCGCGATCACGAATACCTGTACCAGCACGACGTCGGCATCACGCGCGTGCGCCGGATGCTGCGCCAGCGCGCGCAGGAACACCTGTCCGCGCTCGACGCGCATCGCGCGGCGCACGCCGCGGCGGAGCCCGCGAATGGCTGAGTTCGCTCCGGTCGTGTCGCTGCCGGGGCGCCGCGTGCTCGTCACGGGCGGCGCGCGCGGTCTCGGTGCCGCGTTCGTGAAGGCGCTCGTCGAAGCGGGCGCGCAGGTCGCGTTCGGCGACGTGCTCGCCGAAGAGGGCCGCGCGCTGGCCGCGCAGCTCACGCAAGCCGGCCACACCGCGCATTTCTTCACGCTCGACCTGGCCGATCCGGCGAGCGTCACGGCTTTCGTCGCGCAGGGCGCGGCGGCGCTCGGCGGCATCGACGCACTGATCAACAACGCGGCGATCACGAACTCGGGCGGCAAGCTGTCGACGGAGCTCGACGTGTCGACCTGGGATGCCGTGATGAACGTGAACGTGCGCGGCGTCTGGCTCGTGAGCAATGCGGCGCTGCCATACCTCGCGCAATCGGGCCGCGGCGCGATCGTGAACCTCGCATCGGACACCGCGCTGTGGGGCGCGCCGAAGCTGCTCGCGTACGTCGCCAGCAAGGGCGCCGTGATCGCGATGACGCATGCGCAGGCGCGCGAGTTCGGTGCGCACGGCGTGACGGTCAACGCGATCGCGCCGGGGCTCACCGAAGTCGAGGCGACGGCCTACGTGCCGGCGGAACGCCACGCGTTCTACATGCAGGGCCGCGCGCTGACGCGCGCGCAGGTGCCCGAGGACGTGACGGGCCCCGTGCTGTTCCTGCTGTCGGACGGCGCGCGCTTCGTGACGGGTCAATTGCTGCCGGTAAACGGCGGCTTCGTAATGAATTGATTTGAAGTTTTCACTCTGATGAAGGAGAGGACGATGGCGGACGCCGATCTCGAACGCAAGTCGTGGGACCAGCCGGAAGGCGCAAGCTTCAACGACTGGATGGAAGGGCGCGTCGCGCGCTACGCGACGCGGCGCTACGACTGGGACGCACTGAAGTTCCAGGCCGACTACGACCCGAAGTACCGCCGTGCGCAGATGCGCTACGTCGGCACGGGCGGCACGGGCGTCGCGAAGGACGTCAACACGGTGCCGGCCGGCAACTTCACGTTCTCGACGATGGTCATTCCGGCCGGCAACATCGGCCCGAGCCACATCCATATCGACGTGGAAGAAATCTTCTTCGTGCTGCGCGGCAAGATGAAGGTGATCTGCGAGCGCGACGGCGAGACCTGGGAAGCGATCCTCGGCGAGCGCGACCTGATCTCGGTGCCGCCGGGCGTGTACCGCACGGAAATCAACATCGGCGAGGAAGACGCGCTGATGTGCGTGATGCTCGGTTCGCCGAAGCCCATCACGCCGACGTATCCGCCGGATTCGCCGCTCGCGAAGATCAAGCGCTGAGACGGGGCGGAGCAAGCAATGCGTGTCATCGACAAACGTGAACGCGACCGCACCGCGGCGTTCGCCGCGCTGCTCGGGCAGTTTCCCGAACAGCGCTGCGCGGCCGGTGCGGCGGGCACGATCGGTTATCGGGAGGCCGGCGCGCAGCATGCGGGCCGCGCGCTGCCCGTCGTGCTGCTGCACGGGATCGGCTCGGGCGCCGCATCGTGGGTGTGCCAGCTCGACTCGCTCGGCTCGTCGCGCCGCGTGCTCGCTTGGGATGCGCCCGGCTACGGCGTGTCGACACCCGTGCACGGCGCGTCGCCGGCGGCCGCCGATTACGCGGCGTCGCTGAACGCGTGGCTCGAGGCACTCGGCATCGAACGCTGCGTGCTGGTCGGGCATTCGCTCGGCGCGATCGTCGCGGGCGGGTTGGCCCGCGTGATGCCCGCGCGGATCGCCGGCCTGCTGCTGATCTCGCCCGCGGGCGGTTACGGCAGCGCGCCCGCGGAAACGCGCGACACGCGCCGCGATGCACGCCTCGCGATGCTCGACGAACTCGGCCCGGCCGGGCTCGCCGAACAGCGCAGCGGCAACATGCTGTCGGGTTTCGCGAGCGAGGATGCGCGTGCATGGGTGCGCTGGAACATGGCGCGCATCGTTCCGGCCGGCTATGCGCAGGCCACGCATCTGCTCGCGAACGCCGATCTCGCGTCCGATCTCGCCGGCTTTCGCGGCCGCACGGCGGTGGCGGTCGGCGCGAACGACGCGATCACGCCGCCGGCTGCCTGCGAGCGGATCGCCGCTGCCGCGCACGTCGGGCTGCAGGTGATTCCGCAGGCCGGTCATGCGGGCTACGTGGAAGCGCCGGCCGTGTATTCGTCGCTGATCGATACGTTCTGCCGTCAATGCGACCGTCAACAGGGGCTGGAATGAACTACCTCCACGCTCACATTCGTTCGCTTGGGGGCGCGCAGCCCGCCCAATCCCGACATGCATTTCAACGTGCCCCTGGGGCGGCCCGACCGGAGGCATCATGAGCGAACCGTTGCAACAACAGGATGCGGACACCGCGAAGTCCGAGGCCAACTACGTGGTGCCGGGCCTCGAACGCGGTTTGCGGATCCTCGCCGAATTCTCGCCGCGCGAGCCGGTGCTCGGCGCGCCGGAACTGTCCAAGCGCCTCGGTATTCCGCGCACGACGGTGTTCCGTCTGCTGCAGACGCTCGAATCGCTCGGCTTTCTCGAGCGTGCGGACAAGGATCGCAACTACAAGCTCGGCATCGCCGTGCTGCGGCTCGGCTTCGAATACCTGAGCTCGCTCGAGCTGACCGATCTCGGCCTGCCGGTGATCGAGAGCCTGCGCGATGCGACCGGCTTCACGACGCACATCGTGATCCGCGACGGCCGCGACGTGGTGTTCGTCGCGAAGGCGCAGAGCCAGTCGCCGGTGTTCAGCTCGATTCGCGTGAACGTCGGCACGCGGCTGCCCGCGCATGCGACGACCCATGGCCACGTGCTGATGGGCGACCTGTCGCTGAAGGAGTTGCGTGCGCTGTATCCGGAAGGCACGCTGAACCGGATGACGAGCGCGACGCCGGAATCGGTCGACGCGCTCTACGAAGTGATCCGGGAAGATGCGCTGCGCGGCTATGGCGTCAGCAATTCGTCGTTCGAGCGCGGCATCTCGGTGGTCACGGCGCCGGTGCGCAACGACACGCAGAGGATCGTCGCGTGCATCACGGTGACGGTGCCGCGGCCGGAGATCGACGCGGCGCTGATCGCCGACGGCCTGATCGACAAGGTGCAGCGCGCGGCGGCGGAACTGTCGCGGCGGCTCAATTACCGCTCGGATGACGAGCACACGTTTCTCAAGGCTTTAGGACTGCGATGATTCAGATCGATCTGACCGGGCAGGTGGCGGTGGTGACGGGCGGTTCGTCCGGCATCGGCCTCGCGACTGCCGAACGGTTCCTGCAGGCCGGCGCGTCGGTCGCGATTTGCGGCCGCGACGGCGAGCGTCTCGCGCGCGCCGAGGCGATGCTCGGCGAGAAATATCCGGGCGCGCCGCTGCTCGCGGTGCGCTGCAACGTGCTCGACGAAGCCGACGTGGCCGCGTTCGCGCAGGCGGTGTCCGACCGCTTCGGCCGCGCCGACATGCTGGTCAACAACGCGGGCCAGGGCCGCGTGTCGACTTTCGCCGACACGACCGACGACGCATGGCGCGAAGAGCTCGAACTGAAGTACTTCAGCATCATCCGCCCGACGCGCGCGTTCCTGCCGCTGCTGCGCGATGCGGCCGCGCCGACGATCACCTGCGTGAATTCGCTGCTCGCGCTGCAGCCGGAGCCGCACATGGTCGCGACGTCGTCGGCGCGGGCGGGCGTGCTGAGCCTCGTGAAGTCGCTCGCGACCGAACTCGCGCCGCAGCGCATCCGCGTGAACTCGATCCTGATCGGCATCGTGGAGTCGGGGCAGTGGCGCCGCCGGTACGAAGCGCAGGCGTCGGCCGGCGAAAGCTGGGAGGACTGGACGGGCGCGCTCGCCCGCAAGAAGAACATTCCGCTGAACCGCTTCGGCAAGCCCGACGAGGCAGCCTGGGCACTTTTTTATCTCGCAACGCATCTGTCGTCCTACACGACGGGCAGCCATATCGACGTTTCTGGAGGCTTTGCACGCCATGTCTAAAAAAACCACGGTTGGCGAGCTGATTGCCGCCTTTCTCGAGCAGTGCGACGTCAAAACCGCATTCGGTGTCATCTCGATCCACAACATGCCGATCCTCGACGCGATCAACTCGCGCGGCAACATCCGGTATGTCGGCGCGCGCGGCGAAGCGGGCGCGGTGAACATGGCCGACGGGCTGGCCCGCGTGTCGGGCGGCCTCGGTGTCGCGTTCACGAGCACCGGCACGGCGGCGGGCAACGCGGCCGGCGCGATGGTCGAGGCGCTGACGGCCGGCACGGCACTGCTGCACATCACGGGGCAGATCGAGACGCCGTACCTCGACCAGGATCTGGCGTACATCCACGAAGCGCCGGACCAGCTCACGATGCTCGATGCGATCTCGAAGGCCGCGTTCCGCGTGCGCACGGTCGAGACCGTGCTGCCGACGATCCGCGAAGCCGTGCGCATCGCGCAGACGGCGCCGACGGGCCCCGTGTCGGTCGAGATCCCGATCGACATCCAGGCCGCCGAAATCGAATGGCCGGAAGATCTCGCGCCGGCGCACGTCGCGGTGCGCGAGCACGACGACGCACGCGTCGCGAAGCTCGCCGACGCGCTGGCGGCCAAGCGCCGTCCGCTGCTGTGGCTCGGCGGCGGCGCGCGTCATGCGCGTGCGGAAGTCGAACGCCTGGTGAAGCTCGGCTTCGGCGTCGTGACGAGCGTGCAGGGCCGCGGCGTGCTGCCCGAGGATCACCCGGCGACGCTCGGCGCGTTCAACGTGCATTCGGCGGTCGAAGCGTTCTACAAGACCTGCGACGCGCTCGTCGTGGTCGGCTCGCGCCTGCGCGGCAACGAGACGCTGAAGTACAAGCTCGCGTTGCCGCAGCCGCTGTTCCGCGTCGACGCCGACGCGCTCGCCGACAACCGCGGCTATCGCAACGAGCTGTTCGTGCACGGCGATTCGAAGCGCGTGCTGGCCGAGCTGGCCGACCGCCTCGAAGGCCGCCTGTCGGTCGATCCGCAGTTCGCGGCCGATCTCGCGGCGGCGCGCGAAGCGGCCGTCGCGAGCGTGGCGGAAGGCCTCGGGCCGTACAAGCAGCTGGTCGACACGCTGCAGGGCGCGGTCGGCCGCGACTACAACTGGGTGCGCGACGTGACGATCTCGAACAGCACGTGGGGCAACCGCCTGCTGAAGATCTTCGAACCGCGCGCGGGCGTGCATGCGCTCGGCGGCGGCATCGGCCAGGGCATCCAGATGGGCATCGGCGCGGCGCTGGCCGGCTCGGCGGCGAAGACGGTCTGCCTGGTCGGCGACGGCGGCCTGATGGTCAACGTCGGCGAGCTCGTGACGGCCGTGCAGGAAAACGCGAACGTGATGATCGTGCTGATGAACGACCAGTGCTACGGCGTGATCCGCAACATCCAGGACGCGCACTACGGCGGCCGCCGCTGCTTCGTGCAACTGCACCAGCCGGATTTCGCGCAGTTCTGCGCGAGCTTCGGCCTCACGCACTACCGGATCACGTCGCTCGACCAGGCGGAAGCGATCGTGCGCGAAGGGATCGCGAAGGAAGGGCCGGTGATGGTCGAAGTCGACATGCTGTCGGTCGGCTCGTTCGCATCGCAGTTCGCGGGCCCGCCGGTGAAGAAGGAAGAGACGCCGTCGGAGCGCCAGTATGCATAACGGCCAGCGACACGGGCATGCGCCCGTCGACGTCGCGATGATCGGCTTCGGCGCGATCGGTGCCGCCGTGTATCACGCGGTCGAGCACGATGCGTCGTTGCGCGTCGCGCACGTGATCGTGCCCGAGCATCAGCGCGACGCGGTGCAGCGCGAGCTCGGCGGTGCGGTGGAGGTCGTGTCGTCGGTCGACGCGCTGGCTCGCCGCCCCGAGTTCGCGCTCGAATGCGCGGGTCACAGCGCGCTCGTCGATCACGTCGTGCCGTTGCTGAAGGCCGGCACCGACTGCGCGGTCGCATCGATCGGCGCGTTGTCCGACCTCGCGCTGCTCGACGTGCTGTCGCAGGCGGCCGACGAGGGCGGCACGACGGTGACGCTGCTGTCCGGCGCGATCGGCGGGATCGACGCGCTGGCGTCCGCGAAGCAGGGCGGCCTCGACGAAGTACTGTACGTCGGCCGCAAGCCGCCGCTCGGCTGGCTCGGCACGCCTGCCGAGGAGGTGTGCGACTTGCGTGCGATGACCGGGGAAAAGGTGATCTTCGAAGGCAGTGCGCGCGACGCCGCGCGCCTGTATCCGAAGAACGCGAACGTCGCGGCGACGGTCGCGCTCGCGGGCCTCGGCCTCGACGCGACGCACGTGCGCCTGATCGCCGATCCGGCGGTCGAACGCAACGTGCACCGCATCACCGCGCGCGGCGCGTTCGGCGAGATGTCGCTCGAAATGAGCGGCAAGCCGTTGCCCGACAACCCGAAGACGTCCGCGTTGACCGCGTACAGCGCGATCCGCGCGCTGCGCAACCGCGCGGCCCGCTGCGTGATCTGAGCAGGCAGACAACCCGGACAACCAGGCCGACGCGGCCATTCGGGCCATTGAACGGCCGCCGGCGCCACGGCGCGGGCGGCTGCGCAGAGACAGATTTGTGGGACTTGTGACATGACTCCATTCGATACGAGCCTCGTACCCAACGGCGACATCCTGATCGGCGGCGAGTGGCGGCGCGGCCGCGGCGCGCCTTACGCGAGCATCTATCCGGCCGACCAGTCGCTGAACATGGAAGTCTCGACGGCGAACGCGGAAGACGCGGCCGACGCCGTCGTGGCCGCCGACGCCGCGTGGCGGCGCGCCGACTGGGCCGGCCTCAAGCCGCACCAGCGCGCGCTGGTGCTGTACCGGATCGCCGACCTGATCATGCAGCGTCACGAGGCGCTCGCGAACCTGCAGCGCCGCGACAACGGCAAGCCGATCGGCGAGACGCGCGTGCTGGTGGCGAGTGCGGCCAACACGTTCCGCTATTTCGCGGCGTGCCTGGAAACGCTCGACGAAGAACTGACGCCGTCGCGCGGCGACTACCTGACGATGAGCGTGCACGAGCCGATCGGCGTGATCGCGGCGATCACGCCGTGGAATTCGCCGATCGCGTCCGACGCGCAGAAGCTCGCGCCCGCGCTCGCCGGCGGCAACGCGGTGGTGCTCAAGCCGGCCGAGGTGACGCCGCTCGTGTCGCTCGCGCTGGCCCGCATCTGCGAGGAAGCCGGCGTGCCGAAGGGCGTGCTGAGCGTGCTGCCGGGCAAGGGCTCGGTGATCGGCGACGTGCTGGTGCGCCATCCGCTCGTGAAGAAAGTGTCGTTTACCGGCGGCACCGAAGTGGGCCGCGGCATCGCGCGCATCGCGGCGGAAAAGCTGATGCCCGTATCGCTCGAACTCGGCGGCAAGTCGCCGACGATCGTATGCGACGACGCGGATCTCGATCACGCGGTGAACGGCGTGCTGTACGGCATCTTCAGCTCGTCGGGCGAAGCGTGCATCGCGGGTTCGCGGCTGTTCGTGCAGCGCTCGGTATACGACGAGTTCATGAAGCGCCTGGTCGCGGGCGCACGCAAGCTGCGCGTGGGCGACCCGACGCGGCCCGACACGCAGATGGGCCCGCTGATCACCGCGAAGCATCGTGAATCGGTGGAACGCTACGTCGCGCTCGGGCTGGAGGAAGGCGGCCGCCTGCTGTGCGGCGGCGAACGGCCGTCGGGCGACGGGCGCGAGGACGGCTTCTTCTACCAGCCGACGATTCTCGAAGGCTTGCCGAACAGCGCGCGCATCTGCCAGGAGGAAATCTTCGGGCCGGTGCTGGTCGCGATGCCGTTCGACGACGAAGCGTCGCTGATCGCGCAGGCGAACGACAGCGTGTTCGGCCTCGCCGCCGGCATCTGGACGCGCGACTACAAGCGCGCATGGCGCATCGCGCGGGCACTGGAGACGGGCACCGTCTGGATCAACACGTACAAGCTGTTTTCGATCTCCACGCCGTTCTCGGGCTGGAAGGAGAGCGGGATGGGCCGCGAGAAGGGCCGTCTCGGCATCCGCGAGTACATGCAGCAGAAGAGCCTCTACTGGGGCTTGAACGACGCGCCGCTGCCGTGGGCGAACTGAGCGAAGGGGAATGACGCAATGAGCATCTTGGGTATCGAGCAGATCACGTACGGTGTCGACGACCTCGCGACGTGCCGGCGCTTTTTCGCCGACTGGGGCCTGAAGGAAGTCGCGCACGACGACACGCGCGCACGTTTCGAAACGCTGAACGGCTGCACCGTGCTGGTCGTGAAGGCCGACGATCCGTCGCTGCCGCCCGCATTCGAAGCGGGCCCGACGCTGCGCGAAGTCACGTGGGGCGTCGCGACGCAGCAGGAAGTCGACGCACTGCGCACGAAGCTGGCCGGCCAGCCCGGCTATTACGCGCAGGACGATGCGGTCGGCTGCATCGATCCGAACGGGATGGCGATCCGCATCGAGGTGACGCGCAAGCGCGCACTCGACATCACCGGCTCGCCGTCGAACGTGTGGGGCCGGACGGCTCGGGTCGACCAGCCCAGCCCGATCTATGCGCGCGCCGAGCCGGTCGAGGTCGGCCACGTCGTGTTCTTCACGAACTGCCTCGACGCGCAGGAGAAGTTCTATCACGAGCTGCTCGGCTTCGAGACGTCGGACCGCTATCCGGGCCGCGGCGCGTTCATGCGCTGCGCGCCGCACGGCGGCCACCACGACCTGTTCCTGCTCGCGTTGCCCAATGGCAAGCGCGGCCTGAACCACGTCGCGTTCACCGTGCGCGACATCCACGAAGTGTTCGGCGGCGGCATGCACATCGACCGCTGCGGCTGGGAAACGCAGCTCGGCCCGGGGCGTCATCCGGTGTCGTCCGCGTATTTCTGGTACTTCCAGAACCCGGCCGGCGCGCTGATCGAGTACTACGCGGACGAAGACGTGCTGACGCCCGAATGGCAGCCGCGCGAATTCGAACCGGGCCCGACCGTGTTCGCCGAATGGGCCGTCGACGGCGGCCTCGACGGCAACACGCGCCGGCAGAAGAATGCGAAGGCGCCGGAAGGCAAGTTCATGACGGAGCGCAAATCATGAGCGCAACGAACTCGCAGGAACCGGCCGCGCCTCGCACGGTCGTCGTGATCGGCGGCGGCCAGGCCGCCGGCTGGGTGCTGAAGACGCTGCGCGCGGAAGGCTTCGCGGGCCGTCTCGTGATGATCGCCGACGAGCCGCATCTGCCGTACGAGCGTCCGCCGCTGTCGAAGGCCGTGCTGGCCGGCGACGCGGACATCGAGACCGTGCGCGTCGTGCGCCCGGACGAATTCGCCGCGCTGAACGTCGAGGCATGGCAGCCGGAACGCGCGGTGTCGATCGACCGTGCGCGCCGCGTGGTGAAAATCGAAAGCGGCCTCGAAGTCGAATACGACCGCCTCGTGATCGCGACCGGCGGCACGTCGCGCCGCTTGCCTGACTCGATCGTCAGGACCCCGAACCTGCATTACCTGCGTACGCTCGACGAAGCGGCCGCGCTCGGCGAGAAGCTGCGCGCGAGCCGGCGTGTGCTCGTGATCGGCGGCGGCTGGATCGGCCTGGAGGTCGCGGCGACCGCGCGCAAGCTCGGCGTCGAAGCGGTGGTCGTCGAAGGCGCGCCGCGGCTGTGCGGCCGCTCGGTGCCGCAGGTCGTGTCGGACTTCCTGCTCGACCTGCATCGCGCGAACGGTGTCGACGTGCGCCTCGGCGCGGCGCTCGCATCGCTCGACGCGCAGCCGGACGACGCATCGAAGGTGCGCGCGACGCTTGCGGACGGCACGACGATCGACGCCGATTTCGCGGTGGCCGGCATCGGCCTCGCGCTGAACGCGACACTCGCGAGCGACGCGGGCCTCGCAGTCGACGACGGCATCGTGGTCGACGAGTTCGGCGCGACCAGCGATCCGGCGATCTTCGCGTGCGGCGACGTCGCGAACCATCACAACGGCTGGCTGAAGCGGCGCGTGCGGCTCGAATCGTGGGCGAACGCGCAGAACCAGGCGATCGCGGCCGCGAAGGCCGTGCTCGGCGTGCGCGCGCCGTACGCCGAGATTCCGTGGTTCTGGTCCGATCAATACGACGTGAACCTGCAGATCCTCGGCGATCTGCCGGCCGATGCGCAGCTCGTCGTGCGCGGCGATCTCGCCGCGCGACGTGCGACGCTGTTTTTCGTGGGCGACGGACATGTGAGAGGTGTCATCGCCATCAACAACGCGCGCGAGCTCAAGCTCGCACGCAAGTGGATGAACCAGGGCCGGGCAGTGAACACGGAAGCCCTGGCGGACACGACCCAAGCGCTTGCCTGACCGGCGAAACCGGTACAAAGACCCAGGAGACACCTCGCATGAGCACTTTCGACAACGTCGTGGCCGGCAGGGCCACGATGGAAGCTGCCGCCTCCACGCCCGGCGCGATCATCGCGCGGCTCGAGCGGCTTCCGGCCAACGCGATGCAGATCCGCGCGCGCGTGCTGATCGGCACCGCGACGTTCTTCGACGGCTTCGACGTGATCACGATCGCGGCGACGCTGCCGCTGCTGATTCACAAGTGGGGGCTGTCGCCGACGCAGATCGGCATGCTGATCGCGTCCGGCGCGATCGGCCAGCTGATCGGCGCATTCCTGTTTCCCGCGCTCGCGGAGAAGCATGGCCGCGTGAAGGCGATCGCGTGGAGTTCCGCCGTGATCGGCATCACCAGCATCGCGTGCGGCTTCGCGCCGACGTTCGAGGTGTTCGTGCTGCTGCGGATCCTGCAGGGGCTCGGCCTCGGCGGCGAGCTGCCGGTCGCGGCGACGTACATCAACGAAATCACGCGCGCGCACGGCCGCGGCCGCTTCGTGCTGCTGTACGAAATCGTGTTCCCGATCGGCCTGCTGGTATCGATGGCGCTCGGCGCGTGGCTCGTGCCGCGGTTCGGCTGGGAGATCATGTATTTCGTCGGCGGGCTGCCGCTGATTCTCGCGCTGGTGCTCACGCGTCTGGTGCCGGAATCGCCGCGCTGGCTCGCGTCGCGCGGGCGGCTCCCGGAAGCCGGGCGCGCGGTCGGCGTGTTCGAAGCGTCGGTGCGCGGCGAACTGCCGCCGGTCACGCAGGTGGCCGCGTACGACGAGATGGTGCGCCAGCACCCGAAGCGCCGGATGAGCGACCTGTTCAGCGCCGCGTATCGCAAGCGCACGCTCGCGGTGGCGACGCTGTGGGCGACCTGCGGGTTCATCCAGTACGGGCTGTCCACGTGGCTGCCGACGATCTACAAGAACTTCTATCACGCGCCGCTGCAGCTCGCGCTGAATCTCGCGGTGATCGGCTCGGTGATGGGCGTGCTCGGTTCGCTCGCGTCCGCGCTGCTGGTCGACAAGCTCGGCCGCAAGCCGGTGATCGTGTGGTCGTTCGTGCTGTGCGCGCTGTCGCTGGCGTTCGCGGGCATCTACCACGCGTCGTCGGTGTACGTCGTCGCGACCTTTTGCTCGCTGTCGCTGGGGCTGATGGCATCGGGCTTCATCACCGCGTACGTCTATACGCCGGAACAGTATCCGACGAGCATCCGCGCGTCGGGCTGCGGGCTCGGCAGCGCGTGGCTGAAGATCGCGTCGTTCGCGGCGCCGATGATCGTTCCGCACGCGATCATCGGCGGCAATCTCGCGCCGGCGTTCTACCTGATCGGCATCGTGCCGCTGATCGCCGCCGTGACCGTTCATTTCGTCGGGATCGAGACGAAGGGGAAGGTGCTCGAAGCGCTCGAGGCATAAGCGCGGCGCGTGGCAAAGGCGATGTGGAAGGCCCGGACGATGTGTCCGGGCTTTTTTCGTTTCGGGCAGCGGATCGTGCGTGCCGGACAGCGTGTTCTAATTCATGCTTGCGTTTTTTCCCCGGCCGCTGCGATGCCCTTGTTCGAACCCGTCACGCTGCATACGTCCCGACTCGTCCTGCGTCCGCTTCGCGACACGGACGCTCACGCGTTCTTCGACCTCTGGTCCGATGCGCAAGCGATGCGCTATTCGTCGTTCGCGCCGCTCACGGATTGGCGGCAGGCCGCCGAGCGCGTCGCGCGCAACCTCGCGACGACCGCCAGCGGCCAGGATCTCGTCTGCGTGCTCGAAGCCCGGGACACCGGCGACGTGCTCGGCGAATGCGTGCTGTTTCATGCGCACGAGCAATGCCGGCGTGCGGAAATCGGCTTCAGCCTGCGGCGCCGCTACTGGCGCGGCGGCTATATGCTCGAGGCCGCGTCGGCGGTCATCGACCACGCGTTCGGCACGCTGCGCCTGAACCGCATCGAGGCCGACATCGATCCGCGCAACGTCGCATCCGCCGCGCTGCTCGAACGGCTCGGGTTCGTCAGGGAAGGCGTGTTGCGCGAACGCTGGATCGTCGGCGACGAGGTGTCGGACAGCGCGCTGTACGGGTTGCTCGCGCGCGATCGTCGCGCGTGATGCGGGTGATGCGGCGTGTCCGGTGCGAACGAATGACGCATCGGCATCGTTCCCGTAGTCGCGACGCAGGCGCGGCGGCCGATCCGGTCGGCGGCTTGCCGGATTGCCGTGTCGAACGTACGCTTTGCCTACCCCCGACTCCATCAGCAGGTTACCGCCCATGCAAGCCCATCCTCTGCGTCTTTCCCCCGGCGACGATCTGCGCGCGTCGATCGAGCAGGCGTTGCGTCGACTCGACGCGCATGCAGCATTCGTGATCCAGGGCATCGGCAGCCTGAACGTCGCGCAGCTGCGCTATGCCGGCGTCGCTGCGCCGACCGAGCTGCGCGGCGATCTCGAGATCCTGACGCTTGCCGGCTCGGTCTCGCCGGACGGCGCGCACCTGCACATGGCGGTGTCCGACGCGCACGGCCGCGTCTCGGGCGGCCACGTCGCGAGCGGCTGCGTGGTGCGCACGACCGCCGAGATCCTGCTCGTATCGTTGCCCGCGCATCGTTTTTCCCGCGAGCACGATGCGCTCACCGGGTTCAACGAGCTGGTGGTTCGTCCGGCGAAAGACTGAGATCGCGCGGGCCGAGTCGTTCACGATCGTGCGTCCATCGCAACGACGCACGACCGGCGGCGACGTCAACGGACCGTCTTGCCGACCACATGGCGCCGGCAATGTTCGAGATACGCCTCTTCGTGCGCGGCCATCAGTTCGATGATGCTTCGCCACAGCCATGACGGCGCGTCGGCCGTCTTCGGGTGCTGGCGCCGCAACTCGCCGCACCACGCGCGTTGCGTCGCGTGGTCCATCTGCGCGGCATGCGCGTTGCCGATCACCAGCGCCAGATAGCGCGCGACTTTGACCGCATCGGCCTCCGACATCCGTTCCGCGTCCAGTTTCAGATCCTGCGGCATCAATTCGCGTATGACGACGGGGCATCCGTCGAGGCGTGCCGCGCACATCCGGCTGCCCAGCATCGGCGATACGTGCCGCGCGCCTTCGAGCACCCGTTGCGCGGGATCGCGCGGCATGCGCACGCCGGGATCCTTCGGGGCCTTCGCCGCCGCGGCCTCCTTGATGTCGATCAGATACGGCGGATGGCCGTCGGAACACGCGTCGTCGATATCGAGCATGACCGCGAAGCGGCGCCGTCCGAGCGAGCTGCATCCCTTTACCCAGAAGGCGGCGTCGAGCACCTTCATCCTCGCGTCGCGGTGTGGCGCGCGGCTGAGCGCCGCGCCGATCGACGAATCCGGGGTGGATTCGAACAGCGCGTGGATGGCGCTCCCCTCGCGCTCGGACAACGGCCAGAAGCGTTTGCCGAGCGGAATGCGCGGCGTGACGTTCTGGATCGTCTGCCGGTCGAGCTTGCGCCACGATCGGTGCAGCGCCGCCTTCATCGCGATCTTGATCGCGGCTGGGCGTTGCAGGTGACTGGTCTCGGCGCGGTGCCGGCTGTCGAACGCCTGCTCGTATCCGGCGATGAGCGCTTCGACCATCCGCCACGTGATGATCCCGGGCAGATCGGAGCTGCGCGCCGCGGTCGCGAGCGAGAAGCCGAGACGCAGCAGGTCGTGTACGGGATTGCCGATCACGCTCTGGTCGAGATCGCGGATCTGCACGGCAACCTCGCCCGTCTTCGCCGCGACGGGCCCCAGATTGCCGAGATGGCAGTCGCCGCCGATCCACACCGCGGGGCCGTCGGGCAGGGTGCCGGAGCGATGGTCCGCGAGCCATGCGTAGAAGCGCTCGGCGCTGCCGCGCGTATACGTGTGTATCGAGCGCGCCATCTTGAGGCTGCGCAGGCGCGCGAGAATCTGCGCGCGCTGGTCGCTGGACGGCAGCCGTGCCGATCCCGATGCTTTCTTCGCCACGATGCGTTCTCCTTCTGTTCCGCGGCATGCGTCGCCGGTGCGTGTGCCGGCTCGCGTGACGCCGGTGTATCCGGCGCCGCGCCGGCCGGCGCGGCTTCACCTGCTCAACCCGGCACGAACACGCCCAACGCCGCGACCGCCATCGCGAACGTCGCGAGCCAGCCGCCCCAGGCCAGCAGGCCGGTGATCGCGAACTTGCCCATGATGCGCGTGCTGTGGGCCATCAGCATCATCACGACCATGATCGGCACGGCGGTCACGCCGTTGATGACCGCACTCCAGTAGAGCGCGCGGATCGGGTCGAAATGCATGAACGTGATCGCGACGCCGCCGATGATCGCCAGTGCGATGACCGCATAGAACTCGCGCGCGACGCCGAATTGCAGCGCGAGGCTGCTGCGCCAGCGGAAAGTGCCCGCGGCCGCATAGGCGGCTGATCCCGCGAGGACAGGCAGCGCCAGCAGGCCGGTGCCGATGATTCCGAGCGCGAACAGCACGTACGCGAAGTGGCCGCCGATCGGCTCGAGCGCCCGCGCGGCATCCGCCGACGTCTTCACGTCGATGTGGTGCAGGTTCAGCGTGGCCGCGGCCGTCAGCGTGATGAAGAACGCGATGACGTTCGACACGCCCATCCCGACCCACGTATCGAAGTTGATCCGGCGCAGCTGCGCGGGGGCCTGGTGAGGCGCGTGCCGCAACGACTGCTGGTTCGGCACCGCGCGCAGTTCCTCGACTTCCTGCGATGCCTGCCAGAAGAACAGGTACGGGCTGATCGTGGTGCCGAGCACGGCGATGACCGTGGTCAGGTAGGCGGCGGAGTACTGGACGCGCGGCAACACGAGCGCACGGCCGACCTCGCCCCACGGGACGGGCACGATGAGCGCCACGGCGACGTAGGCGAGCAGGACCAGCGCGGTCCATTTGAGCAGGCGCGCGTAGCGGTCGTACGGCACGAGGATCTGCAGCAGGGCCGATGCGCCGCCGAGGCACACGACGTAGAGTTCTTGCGGGCCGTGCAGCAGCAGCTTGACCGCTGCGCCCATCGCCGACAGGTCGGCCGCGATGTTGATCACGTTCGCGACGATCAGCAGCACGACGGTGACGTAGAGCAGCCACGGCGGATAGTGCGTGCGCATGTTCGACGCGAGGCCCTTGCCCGTCACGCGGCCGATGCGCGCGCTGACCAGCTGGATCGCCGTCATCAGCGGATACGTCAGCAGGAGCGCCCACAGCAATTCGAAGCCGAACTGCGCGCCCGCCTGCGAGTACGTGCCGATGCCGGACGGATCGTCGTCCGCGGCACCGGTGACGAGGCCCGGCCCGAGGCGGCGGAGCCACGTTGCGGCACGCGGACGCTGCTCCGCGGAATCGAGGGGCTCGTTGTCGTTCATGATCGCGACTCGTGGGGAGGGGGCAATCGAGTCGCAATTGGCATGCCCAGGAGGAAGGGGCGGCTGGGGCGGGCGGGTTACGGGATGCGGCAGCCAGACGCGGTGCAACCGAACGCAACTTGACGCGATGGAAAACCGGCTCGGCTAACGGGCGGGAAGCGGCGGTACGAAAGGGAGCGCACGACGTGCTCGCGTGCTCGTGACGGGGGGAACCCGGTAGGAGAAGCGATGGACGGTGCCGAGCGATTCGCGCAAGTCGCTATCGCTGCGACGTGCGTGACGTGTCGCGGCGAACGCTCATCGGTCGCCGCGATCGTCGGATGGTTGGCGTATTCGTACTGCCGCTACCGGCGAGCCAATGCCGCCGGTGGCAAGCGAAAGAACCTCGGAAGGCGCCACGGATCACAGTTGGCGCCCAGGCGCCGCGACACGCATGCGACCGGCGCGGCGCCCGGTCGGCCTCAACGGGCGGCCACCGCGACGTCCTGATTACCGCGCCCGGACACGAGGCAGCTCGACATGAACGCTTCGCTCTGGCTGTCGGCCGCCGCGCTGCCGAAGCCCTTGCCGAGCGCGGCGTATTTCACCTGCTCGGCGCCCTGCGAGCAGGCGGTCGGGCTGGCATCGCGGCCTTGCGCGTGCAGCAGTGCGCGATCGCCGATCAGATAGACCAGCAGCGCGAAAAAAGCGATGTGTACGACTCGTCTCATGGTTCGTCTCCTCGTCGCTCAAGCGTAACGCGGAGACGTTTCTCGAAGCACTTGGGGCTTCCCCCGGTAAACGTCTGCAGAAATGACGATGAGCCCGGCTGATCGCGTCCCGTTTTTACCGTGCGGACGACGAAAAGGCACGTTGGCCGCCCGCACCGCCGCGCGATTGACGCGAGCTTGACGAATGTCAGACGGCGGGCAGGGCGAGACGGTCGTGCCGGCGGTCAGAGCGATAGCATGAATGCATGTTTCAACGGAACGCGATGCGCGGCAGGCGATGGGCGCTGCGGCTCCGAATGCAGCGGGTACGTATTGAACACCGCTATCGAATTAGTGAGGAATCCAAATGCTTAACGTATCGTCCGTCCTGATCAGTCTCGCGCCGATGTGGGCGATTCTGCTGGTTGCATCGTCAGCCGCGACCTATCTCGTGTTCTGGCGCAAGGTCATCAAGTAAGAAGCGGCAAGCGCCGCATCGCGTGCCGCTCATCTGACCGCCGTCACCGGCACGTTCGAAATCCGCACGAGGCGGCCCATCATGCTGCGACCGAACATCGACAGCATCTGATGAAACGGATCGTGCCGCGGCGCGACGACGACGATTTCGTCGCAGCCCGTCTCGGCCGCAACGGCCGCGATCGTGTCGGCCACCGGCCCGACCTTCTTCACGACGCTGTATCGGACGCCGGCTTCCCGCAGCACCCGCTCGGCCGTCGCCAGATCGTCGCACGCGAACTGGTCCTCGATCGAGCGCAGTCGCGACAGCGAGTGAAATGCCTCGAGCCGCGTCGCTTCGAGCGGCGGCTGGACGTTGATCAGCACGATTTCCGACGCGCAGCGTTCGCGATACAGGAAGGTCGCATGGCGGACCGCCTGCAGCGAACGCGGCGAATGACCGACCGGAACCAGCAGTTTGAGCATGGGAGATGCTCCGGAATCGAGATGTTTGCAGCGTAGCGCGGCGCCGGATCGCCCGACCTAAAGAGATCGGGCGGCCGCGTAAAAATGTCGTCAACGTCCGCCGCGCCTATTAGAAATATAAGAAATTTAAGTTTATGCGCATAAACGTTTTCACTGACCGGCCGGGCGGTGGCCCGGGGCGGGCCGTCGAGTGGCGCACCACGCCGATTTAGTCGGATCCTCAATGAATCGCGGCGGAAAATATCGGAGGTCAGCGATCCGGCGTCGCGTAGAGTAGTGCATCGCCGCGGCGCGGCCTTCTCCCGGGCTGTCCAGGCCGTTCGGGACGGACCGCCGCCACGCTGCGGCCCGCCATCCCATTCCGATTCCAGGAGACCTCGCATGCCGCATGGCGCCCCGCAGCTTCTCGCACCCGCTTCCATCACAGTCGACCCGATCGTGCGCCTGTCGGCCGGCGAACTCGCGTCGGCGATCCGCGGCAAGGCGGTCTCGTGCGTCGAGACGATGCGTGCGTATCTCGATCACATCGAGCGCGTGAACGGCGCGGTGAACGCGTTGATTTCGCTGCGCGATCGCGCCACGCTGCTCGCCGAAGCGGCGCAGAAGGACGCGGCACTCGCCCGCGGCGAGTACCACGGCTGGCTGCACGGAATGCCGCAGGCGCCGAAGGATCTCGCGATGACGAAAGGGCTGCGCACGACCTACGGCTCGCCGATCTTCCGCGATCACGTGCCGCAGGCCGATTCGGTCGGCGTCGGCCGGATGCGCGCGGCGGGCGCGATCTTCATCGGCAAGACCAACACGCCGGAGTTCGGCCTCGGCTCGCATACGTTCAACGAAATCCACGGCGCGACGCGCAATCCGTACGACCTGACGAAGAGCGCGGGCGGCAGCAGCGGCGGCACGGCGGCGGCGCTGGCCGCGCGCATGCTGCCGGTCGCGGACGGCAGCGACTTCGGCGGCTCGCTGCGCAATCCGGCCGCGTTCTGCAACATCTACGGCTTGCGTCCGTCGCAGGGCCGCGTGCCGCGCTGGCCGGGCGTCGACGTGTTCATGCAGCAGCTCGGCATCGAAGGGCCGATGGGCCGCACGGTCAGCGACGTCGCGCAGCTGCTCGCGATCCAGGCCGGCTACGACCCGAACGATCCGCTGTCGCTCGCGGAAGATCCGGCCGTGTTCGCGAAGCCGCTCGACACGGACCTGCGCGGCAAGCGCATCGCGTGGGTCGGCGACTGGAACGGCTATCTCGCGACCGAGCCGGGCGTGCTCGCGCAGTGCGAACAGGGCCTCGCGACGCTGCGCGAGATCGGCTGCGAGGTCGATGCCGCGCTGCCGGCGTTCGCACCGGAGCGCATCTGGCGGCTGTGGCTCGCGCATCGGCACCTGCTGTCCGGCGGCGGGCTGCTCGCGCACTATCGCGACCCGGCACGGCGTGCGCTGCTGAAGCCCGAGGCGATCTACGAGGTCGAAGGGCTGCTCGCGATGCAGGGGGCCGAGGTGTTCGACGCGAGCGTCGAGCGCACCGCGTGGCACCAGGCCGTGCTGGGCTTCTTCGATCGCTACGACTTCATCGCCGCGCCGACCGCGCAGGTGTTCCCGTTCGACGTCGAGCAGCGCTGGCCGAAGGAAATCGCGGGCCGCGCGATGGATACCTACCACCGCTGGATGGAAACGGTCGTGCCGTGGACGCTGGCCGGCTGCCCGGTGATCAGCGTGCCGGTGGGCTTCAACGATGCGGGGTTGCCGATGGGGATGCAGCTGATCGGCCGACCGCGCGCGGATCTCGCCGTGCTGCAGCTCGCGCGCGGCTACGAGCAGGCGGCCGACTGGGTCGGCCGGCGGCTGCCGGGCTGGATGGCTGCGTAATGCGACGGCCGGCGGGCCGGTGACACACGCCGAACGCAAGTGACGAACCGGGCGGCCGCGTGCCGCCCGGTTCGTTTCCACACCTCGAAACGCGCTGGCTAATCCTGCCATTCGTGCGCCGGGCATCACGCTGTCGCACAACAGCGCCGGCCGACACCGGCGCAGCGCCGGCGCATACCGGGCGTCGCCGGGATTGCCGCGATGCAGGAACGAATCGCGGCGCCAGCCCTATATCGCGCGGCAAATCCGGATGAATCCGCGCGCCGGGCGACGGTCGTGCCGGGCGATTTCGTATCGATGTGTTTCAGTCGTTGCGGCGGCGCGCGGCGCGCTTCGACAATATCGGCCTCAAACATATTCGGGCACGAGGGAAACACATGAAGCACATTCGCGCGACGGGCAAGCACCTGGCATCGGCGGGCATCGCCTTCGGCATCATGCTCGGCGTGAACGGCACCGCCCATGCACAACTCGACCTCCAGTCGATCGGCACGGCGCTGCTCGGCGGCGGGCAACAGCAGGCCGCACCCGCGCAGGGCGGCGTCGCGCAGTTGATGCAGGCGTACGTCGGCGCGAACCAGCAGGTGCTGGTCGGGCAGTCGTCGCTCGCGTCGGCGATGGGGCTCACCGGCGCGGCCGGTCAGGCGCAGCAGGCCGCCGGCCTGCTCGGCGGCGGCAATGCGCTGACGCCGGCCGCGCTGTCGCAGATGGGCGGCGCGCAGCAGTCGGTGTCGCAGGCGCTCGGCCAGGCGTTCGCGAGCGGCGGGGCGTCGCACGGCCCGATCGACAAGCAGGCGTTCAGCAACGGTCTGGCATCGCTCGGCCAGGGTCTGACGCAGTACTCGCAGCTGCAGTCGGGGCTCGGTAATCTCGGTTCGACCAGCGCGGCATCGCTGCTGCAGTCGGGCCTGAATCCGCAGAACATGCAGGCCGCGTCGTATATCGCGCAAAGCGCGCCGGGCCAGTTGCAGTCGCTCGCGTCGACGCTCAGCCAGGCCGTGCAGTTCGCGACGAGCCAGGGCATTGCGGTGCCGTCGGTCGCGTCGTCCGCGCTGAAGCTGCTGCCGTAACGCGGCCGCACCCGCTGCGGCGCCGGCCGCGCGCGCGGCGATCCGGGATGGCCCCGCGCAACATGGGGATATCGCTCGATGCTATCGTGGCGTGTTCCCCGTTTCCGGTGCCGGTTCATGACTGACTCGTTCGACCTCTCGCGCTACTTCGCCCGCATCGGCTACGACGGCCCGGCCGAGCCGACGCTCGACGTGCTGCGACGGCTGCACCTGCTGCAGCCGCAGGCCATTCCGTTCGAAAACCTCAATCCGCTGACCGGCGCGCGCGTCGCGCTCGACCTGCCCGCGATCGTCGACAAGGTGGTCGGGCGCCGCCGTGGCGGCTACTGCTTCGAACTCAACAAGCTCTTCTACACCGCGCTCACGACGATCGGCTTTCGCGTGACGCCGCTGATCGCGCGCGTGCGCTGGATGCGGCCGCCCGAGCTCGTCACCGCGCAGACCCACATGCTGCTGCGCATCGATCTCGACGGCGCGGCGTGGCTCGCCGACATCGGCTTCGGCAGCGCGACGCTCACCGCGCCGCTGCGCTTCGTGCCGGGCGAGCGGCAGCTGACGCCGCATGGGGCGTTTCGCGTCGTCGACGCGCCGGTCGACGGCGAACTCGACATGCAGTTCCAGATCCCCGACGGCTGGCAGACGACCTACCGGTTTTCGCTGAAGCCGGCCGAGTGGATCGACTACGACGCCGCGAACTGGTTCACGTCGACCTATCCCGAGTCGATCTTCGTCAACGACCTGATCGCCTGCCGCGTGCTGCCGGACGGCCGGGCGGCGCTGTTCAACACCGTGCTGACGCTGCGCGACGCGGCGGGCGCGGGGCGCACCGTCACGTTCGACGACGCGGCCGCGTGGGGCGCGTGCCTGCGCGACACGATCGGCATTGATACGACCGGCTTCGACCTCGACGCGTTGTTCGCGCGGGTGGCGGCGCGGGCGAACACGATGTAATGCGTCGCGGGCCGCGACATGAGCGTACGCAATCCCGACGGCCGTGCGTGGCGCCTGCGGGCGCCGCACCAGCCGCGCGCATGAGGACGAGACGATGACCGACCTTCATCCGGACGCCCCTGACAGCACCGCCGCGCGCGTCGCGCTGTGGCGCGCGCTGCACGTCGAGCTCGATGCGCCGCCGCACGTGCTCGTGGACGAAATCGGACTGCGCCTGCTCGCGCCGGCGCCCGGCTGGCAGCAGCGCGGCGACATGGATCCGCAATTCACGCGGCCGTTTCGCGCGTCCATCGTCGCGCGGGCGCGCTTCATCGAGGATCTCGTCGTCGAGCAGGCCGCGCGGGGCGTGAGCCAGTACGTGATCCTCGGCGCGGGCCTCGACAGCTTCGCGCAGCGCCGGCCCGAGATGGCGTCGCGCCTGACCGTCTTCGAGGTCGATCCGCCCGCGCCGCAGGCGTGGAAGCGCCGCCGGCTGACCGAGCTCGGCTTCGGCGTGCCGGACTGGCTGCGGTTCGTGCCGGTCGATTTCGAAGCGAAGCAGTCGTGGCGCGACGCGCTCGTGCGCGCGGGCTTCGATGCAGGCAAGCCGGCGGTCGTCGTGTCCACCGGCGTCAGCATGTACCTGACGCGCGACGCGAACGCGGCGGCGCTGCGCGAAGTCGCGTCGCTCGCGCCGGGCTCGACGTTCGCGATGACGTTCCTGCTGCCGCTCGAGCATGCCGATCCGGACGTGCGCCCGGGGCTCGAAATGGCCGCGAAGGGCGCGCGCGCGAGCGGCACGCCGTTCATCAGCTTCTTCATGCCGGCGGAGATCCGCGCGCTCGCGACCGGGGCCGGCTTCGCGCGGGCCGAGCATGTGTCGGCCGCGGAACTCACGCGCCGCTACTTCGCCGATCGCAGCGACGGCCTGCGCCCGCCGGACAACGCGGAAGAGCTGCTGGTCGCGACGGTGTGACGTCGCGACCTTCCATCACGCGCGTTCGAGCACGGCCATCTCGCGCACGATCACGAGCAGCACCGCGAGGCTCGCGCCGCCCGAGGCGCGCAGGTCGGCGAGCAGGTGCTCGTAGCGTTGCAGCGCGGCTTCGCGGCGTTCGCGCCACGCGTGGACGATCGTCTCGGGCGCCGTCGAGTCGGCCGATTCCGCGAGCGCGCTGGTGGCGAGCGTGCGCTTGAGCCGCGCGACTTCCGCGAGCGCGGCCGCGCGCGCCAGCATGTCCCAGTGCGTCGGGGTCGGCAGCGAGGCCGCGCGTTCGCCGATCCACCCGTAGTTCAACAGCGTGCCGAGCGAGAAGTAGACGCCCGCGACCAGCTCGAGGCTGCGATCGCAGGTCGCGGCCACTTCGGCGATGTCGAGCAGCGCGGCCGAGATGTCGCCGCTCGCGACGCGTACCGCGAGCGCGCTCTCGACGCCGGCTTCGACCAGCGCGCGCTGCCGCTCGGACAGCGCCTCCAGATCGGCGGTTGGCAGCAACGACGGCAATTGCGGCGCGATGCGCTGCACCGCGTCGCGGCACCGCGCGATCAGGCCGGCGACGCCGCCGTCGGCCACCGTGCCCGACTGCAACTGCCGCAGGAACCACAGCGCCGCGCGTTCCAGCAGCCGCGCGACGTCGACGAACATGCGCGCCTGCACGTCGTCGGCGACGCGGTTGTCGAGCGCGTCGATGTCGCGCCACACCGCATCGAGATCGAACACGTCGCGCGCCATGATGCAGGCGCGCACGATGTCGCCCGGCTTCGCGTCGGTTTCCTCCATCAGCCGGTGCACGAACGCGCAGCCGACCCGGTTGACGAGCGCGTTGGTCAGGTGCGTCGCGAGAATCTCGCGGCGCAGCGGGTGGCGCTGCATCGGTTCGCTGAAGCGCTGTTGCAGCGGCTTCGGGAAATAGTCGACGAGCATCGCGGCGACGAGCGGATCCTCGGGCACGTCGGATTCGAGCAGCGCGTCGTACAGCCACATCTTGCTGTACGCGAGCAGCACCGCGCGCTCCGGCGACGTGAGGCCCTGTTTCGCGGCCTGCCGTTCGGCGATCTCGTCGTCGGTCGGCAGGAATTCGATCACGCGGTTCAGGCGGCCCGCGCGTTCGAGCCAGCGCATCAGGCGCGCCTCGGCGTCGAGCAGCTCGACGCCGTAGCGGCCCGCGATCGACAGCGCCTGCGTCTGGTAGTAGTTGTCGCGCAGCACGAGCAGCCCGACTTCGTCGGTCATTTCCGCGAGCAGCGCGTTGCGCTGCTTCTCGGTCATCTCGCCGTCGCCGACGACGAGCCCGAGCAGGATCTTGATGTTGACTTCGTGATCCGAACAATCGACGCCGGCCGAGTTGTCGATCGCGTCGGTGTTGATGCGCCCGCCGCGCTGCGCGAACTCGATGCGGCCGAACTGCGTGCAGCCGAGGTTGCCGCCTTCGCCGACGACCTTGCAGCGCAGGTCCGCGCCGTTCACGCGTACCGCGTCGTTCGCGCGATCGCCGACCTGCTGGTGGGTTTCGCGCGCGGCCTTCACGTAGGTGCCGATGCCGCCGTTGTACAGCAGGTCGACCGGCGCCTGCAGGATCGCGCGGATCAGCTCGGTCGGCGGCAGCGCCTGCGCGTCGATGCCGAGCGCGGCCTGCACGGCCGGCGACAGCGGGATCGTCTTCGCGGTGCGCGGGTAGACGCCGCCGCCCGCCGAGATCACCGACGTGTCGTAGTCGGCCCAGCTCGAGCGTTCGAGCGCGAACATCCGCTGGCGCTCCGCGAAGCTCGTCGCCGGGTCGGGGTTCGGGTCGAGGAACACGTGGCGATGATCGAACGCCGCGACGAGCCGGATATGCGGCGACAGCAGCATCCCGTTGCCGAACACGTCGCCCGACATGTCGCCGACGCCGACCACGGTGAAGTCGGTCGTCTGCGTATCGATGCCCATCTCGCGGAAGTGCCGCTTCACCGATTCCCACGCGCCGCGCGCGGTGATCGCCATCTTCTTGTGGTCGTAGCCGACCGAGCCGCCGGACGCGAACGCGTCGTCGAGCCAGAAACCGTATTCGTGCGAGATCGCGTTCGCGTAGTCGGAGAAGGTGGCCGTGCCCTTGTCGGCCGCGACGACGAGATACGGATCGTCGGGGTCGTGGCGCACCACGTCGGGCGGCGGCACGATCGCGTTGCCGGCGAGATTGTCGGTCAGGTCGAGCAGGCCGCGCAGGAAGGTCTGGTAGCACGCGATGCCTTCGCGCATCCACGCTTCGCGATCGCTCGGCGGCGGCGGGTTCTTCACGACGAAGCCGCCTTTCGAGCCGACCGGCACGATCACGACGTTCTTCACCATCTGCGCCTTCATCAGCCCGAGCACCTCGGTGCGGAAATCCTCGCGACGGTCGGACCAGCGCAGCCCGCCGCGCGCGACGCGCCCGCCGCGCAGGTGCACGCCCTCGACGCGCGGCGAGTACACCCAGATCTCGAACATCGGCTTCGGCTCGGGCAGGCCGGGCACCTTCGCCGGATTGAACTTGAACGACAGGTACGGCTTCGATTCGCCGTTCGCGTCGTGCAGGAAATAGTTGGTGCGCTCGGTCGCGTTGATCACGCCGAGAAACTGGCGCAGGATCCGGTCCTCGTCGAGGTTCGGCACCTGGTCGAGCGCCGTCTCGATCGCCTTCAGCAGGCGTTCGGCCTGCACGTCGCGCGTGCCGCCCGTGGCCGGGTCGAAGCGCACCAGGAACAGCTCGACGAGCTGCCTTGCGATCGCCGGGTTGCCGGTCAGCGCGCGCTCGATATAGGCGTCGCTGAACGTCGAGCCGACCTGTCGCAGGTATTTCGCATACGCGCGCAGGATCGTGACTTCGCGCGCGCTCAGGTGCGCGCGCAGCACGAGGCGGTTGAAGTCGTCGTTCTCGATCCGGCCGCTCCAGATCCGGTCGAACGCATCCTCGAACAGGCCTTTCACACGCTCGATGTCGAACTCGGTATCGTCGGCGAGTTCGAGGCCGAAGTCGTGCACCCAGGCGGGCGCGGCATCCTGCGTCTGGATCCGGTACGGCCGCTCCTCGTCGACGCGCACGCCGAGATGCTCGAGCATCGGCAGGCTGCGCGACAGCGCGATCGGGTCGCCCGCGCGATACACCTTGAAGCGGAACGCGCGCGCGTCGGCCTCGATCGGGCGGTACAGGTTCATCGCCAGCTGGCCCGACGCCTTCACGCGCTCGATCAGCTCGATGTCGCGCACGGCCGTGCGCGCCGGATAGTCGTCGCGATAGCCGGCCGGGAACGAGTCCGCATAGTGCTGCAGCAGGCGGTTGCCTTGTTCTTCGCCGAACGCGTCGAGCAGCGCGTCGGCGAGATCGTCCTGCCAGCGGCGTGCCACCTGCACGAGCCGCGTTTCGAGTTCGCGCGTGTCGACGTCGGGCATCGTGCCCGGTTCCGCATGGACGACGAAATGAATCCGCGCGATCGCCGATTCCGACAGCAGCGGCGTGAACTCGACGTTCACGCCGTTGTACGCATCGACGAGCAGCTTCGCGATGCGGCGGCGCAGGTCGGTGTTGTACTTGTCGCGCGGCACGAACGCGAGGCACGACACGAAGCGGTCGAAGCGGTCGCGCCGTACGAACAGGCGCGTGCGCTGGTGTTCCTGCAGGCGCAGGATGCCCAACGCGATGTCGTAGAGCTGGTCTTCGTCGGCCTGGAACAGTTCGTCGCGCGGATAGGTTTCGAGCACCGTCACCAGCGACTTGCCGAGATGCCCCTTCGGCAGGAAGCCCGCGCGCCGCACGATGTTCGCGCATTTGCGGCGCACGATCGGTATCTCGGTGTACGAACCGAAATAGGACGTCGACGTGTAGAGTCCGATGAAGCGCCGTTCGCCGGTCACCTTGCCGTCGGCGCCGACGAGTTTCACGCCGACGTAGTCGAGATAGCCGGGCCGGTGCACGGTCGCGCGCGAGTTCGCTTTCGTCAGGAAGATCGGCCAGGGGCCGGTGATGATCTCGGCGGCGGCCGGCGGCAGCGGCGTCACGTCCGGCGCACCGGGCGCGCGCAGCGATTCGCGCAGCAGGCCGCAGCCGGAGCCTTCGACGCCGCGCAGGCCGAAACCCGTGCCGTCCGACACGAGCGCGTAGTCGCGCTGGCCGAGGAAGGTGAAGTGGTCGGCGACCATCCATTCGAGGAACGCGCGCGCCTCGATGTCTTCCGCGGTGGATTCGCGGGCCTTCATGTCCTTGATCGTCGCGCGCGCGATGTCGACGATCTTCGGCCAGTCCTCCACCGATGCGCGCACGTCGCCGAGTACGCGCGCGATGTCGTTGCGCAGCGTGTTGAGCAGCGCGGCGTCGCCGCAGCGGTCGACTTCGAAGTGGATGAACGACGCGAGCTGCGACTGGCCGTCGCCGGCCGTCGCGCCGCCGGCGTCGACGCGCTCGATCGCGCCGTCGCCGCCGCGCCAGATGCGGAACACCGGGTGCAGCGCCGAGTGCAGCGCGAGCCCGAGGCGGTTGACGGCCATCGTCACCGAGTCGACGAGGAACGGCATGTCGTCGTTGACGATCTCGATCACCGTGTGGTCGGAGTGCCAGCCGTGCTGTTCGAGGATCGGGTTGTACACGCGCAGCCGCTCGCTGCCGGGCACGAATTTCTGGGCGGTCTGCCAGTGCGCCATCGCGGCGCCGTAGAGGTCGGCGATGCCGCGATTCTGCAGATCATCGGCGTCGACGAAATCGTAGTAATGACGCAGGAACGGTTCGACGATCCGGAACGTGGCTTCGGGCAGGCGTCCGCGCGCGAATTCGACGACATCGGAGAGCAGGTGTGCGACGACTTCTTCGTTCTTCGCTTCCATGGCGGTCTCCTGGTCGGGTGGCCATTGGCTGCTGCGTCTGTGCCGCATTATATGCGCCGATTGCGTGACAACGCGATGTGCGGGCGCACAACGCGGCGCAGGGAACGAAGGCCGCGTGCGACGCCGGTGGCCGGCGTCGCACGGGCGGGTCAGGCGAGGTCCGGCGGCTTCAGGTCGGGGTGCCGCGCGTAGAGCGGATTCATGAAATCGAGCAGCATCGTGGTCAGCAGTTGCGACACGAATTCGCGGTAGGCGACGAATTCCGAATCCGGACACGACGCCTTGACGGTCAGCAGGGAGCGATCCAGATCGGCTCCCATTTGCAAGATCATGTCGCTAAGGGCACTTGCGATTTGCTTGTCAGAGATCACTTTTTTGCCTTTTTGGCATCCCGCCAACGCGTTACAACTGTTGACGCAGAGATGACAAACTGGCGCCAAGTGGCATGCGTCCAAGGGCCGGACGCACACCAATCCCGGGGCGCGTCAGCGTTCGTCGCTCCACAGCTTGCCGCCCGTCGCCCAGTTCCCCTTCTTCACGTCGGCGAGGATGATGTCGACCGAGCCCGGGTCGCAGCCGAGCGTCTCGCACGTGACGCGCGTGATCGCTTCGACGAATGCGCGCTTCTGCTCGACCGTGCGGCCTTCGAACAACTGGATATTGAAAGTCGGCATGACTGGATGCTCCGATGGTTGGGGGTAGGGAAGTCGGGACGCGAGCGGCGTCAGTCGCGATACGACTGATCGATCCGGTCGAGGCGGCGCAGCAGCGCCGGCCATTCCAGTTCGCCCTCGATCGCGCCGCCGTCGCGCAACTGCGCGGCGGTGCGCTCGGCGACGGCCGGCTCGGGCAGCACGAGCGGCCCGCCGCCTGCCTGCGCGCGCACCTGGATGTCGCAGGCCTTGATCAGCGTATCCATCAGCACATATGCCTCGGCGACGGTCCGGCCGACCGTCAGCGTGCCATGGTTGCGCAGCAGCATCGCGGATTTCGCGCCGAGGCTGGCGGTCAGCCGCGTGCCTTCGGCCGGCGAGAACGCGAGCGCCTCGTAGTCGTGGTACGCGAGGTCGCCGTGAAACCGCAGCGCGTGCTGCGACGCGGGCAGCAGCCCGTCGCGCTGGATCGACACGGCGATGCCGGCCGTATTGTGCAGGTGCATCACGCAGACGGCGTCCGGCCGCGCGGCGTGCACGGCCGCGTGCAGTGCAAAACCGGTCACGTTGACTGCGTATTCGCTCTCGCCGATCCGGTTGCCGGCCAGGTCGATCTTCACGAGATTCGATGCGCGAACCTCGTCGAACGCGAGGCCGAACGGGTTGATCAGGAAGTGCCCGGGTTCGCCGGGCACGGTCGCGGAAAGATGCGTGTAGATCAGGTCGTCCCAGCCGTTCAGCGCGACGAGGCGATAGGCGGCGGCGAGATCGACGCGCAACCGGCGCTCGGCGTCCGAGATCGGGCCGCCGGGCTTCACGGTGTCAGGACGGTGTGCGAACGACGACATCGGGTTCTCCGAGGGTGAAGCGGCGCGCGACGATCACCGTGATCCACGCGGCGATCGCGAACGGGGCCGTGAACGCGGGGAGGCCCGCGCGCGTCGCGAGCCACTGGATCAGCGCGGCGAGCGCGGCGGCCGCGAACGCCGCGCGCGGCCCGCGCGGCATCAGCGCGAGTGCGGCGAGCGCGCCGTTGAAGCCGAGCAGGCCGTCGGCGAACGACGCGCCGTTCGCGCCGGCCGCGATCAGCAGCACGGTCGACACGATCGTGCCGCCGAGCGCGAACGCAGCCGCGCGGCGCGACGCGACGGCGAGGCCGGCGACGATCAGCGCGCCGGCCCACGGGCCTTGCGCAAAGGTGGTTTGCGCGACGCCCGACAGCAGCGCGTCGGCGATGGAAGGCAGCGTCAGCGGCGCACCGGCTGTCGCGTCGCCCGCATGCTGCGGCGCGACAAACGGCAGCCACAGCGCGGTGACGGCGAGGCACGGGCTCGAATACGGGCACTGGCGCCAGCGGGCGAGCGGCACACGCATCGCGCGTTGCACGAGCGCCGCGCCGATCGCTGCCAGCGGTACCAGCGCGACGGCGGCGAGCGAGGCAGGCGCGAACAGCACGGCGATCAGCGCGGCGAGCGCACCGTTGAAGCCGTGCAGCCCCTGTTCGACGTCGCGGCGCTCGGCACCCGTCAGCACCGCCGTCATGCTGGCGGCGGCCGAGCCGACCAGCGCCGCGGACGCGAGCCGCAGGTCGGTCAGTGCCAGCGCGGCGAGCAGCAGCGCGCCGGTGACGGCATGCGCCTGCAGCACGATCTGCCCGATGCCGCGCAGCAGGATGCGCAGGTCGATCGACGGCGAGGCGGGGCGGGCGGTAGGCATGGCGGCGGTGGAACAGGACGAGCCGCGAGCATAGGACACAATGCCGTGCACCGGAATAGGGAATTCTGGATAGTCAGGATTTGTGGCGCATGCCCTGAGTTGGGGCGGGGCGCGAGTTTCGGCGTCTTGTCTGCCCGGGGCAATGGCGCTTTCGCGGGATTGCGGGGCCGGGAAGCGAAATTTTGGCCGCAGCCGGATTTTTCGTGCGTATGCTGACGCGTCGGCGTTTTCGGGGAGGAACGAATGCGTGAACTGCGCTGGGCGTCGCTCGAGGGCGACGGAATCGAACACCTGACGTTCGACCGGGGGGACGCCGGCATCGTCGTCGAAAGTGCCGTGGTCGGCCAGCGGTACGGCCGCGCGTACGGGCTTGCGTACCGGGTCGAGTGCGATCCGCAATGGCGGGTCAGGTATGCGGTGCTCAAGGTGATGGGCGGCGGCACGCTGGAACTGCATGGCGACGGGGCCGGGCACTGGCGCGACGGTTCAGGCAGCGCGCTGCCGGAGCTGGATGGCTGCGTCGACATCGACATCGCGGCGACGCCGTTCACGAACGCGCTGCCGATCGGCCGCCTCGGGCTCGCACACGGCGAGCGGCGAGCGATCGACGTCGCATACATCTCGACGCCGGACCTGAAGGTGACGCCGGTCAAGCAGGCATACGCGTGCATCGAGCCGGGCCGGCGCTACCGCTACGAAGGCATCTTCCGGAATTTCACGGCCGAGATGGACGTCGACGCCGACGGGCTCGTGATCGACTACGAAACGCTGTTCAAGCGCCTGCCGCCGTTGCGCTGAACCGCCGCTCGCGGTGCCGCGGGTGCTGCCGCGACCGCCGGTCGTTCATGCGTCGAGGCAAACCGGTCGATCCGCGCCGCGATCAGGTCGGGATTGTGCACCACGACCCAGTGCCCGCCGTCGATTTCCTCGCGCACGTGCTCGCCGAGCCAGCGCTCGAGATCGACCGACATTTCGGGCGTCACGTAGCGGTCGTGCACCGGCACGAGGATCTGCACCGGCGCCTGCGCATACCGCTCGCGCGGCTTTCTCGCCCGCGCGAGGAAATTCGCGCGGTAGAGCTGCAACCCGTTCAGCGCGTTCTTCAATTGCGCGGGATCGCGCTCGGGCCGCACGCGTTCGGTCAACTGCAGCCAGCGCGGCCACAGTGCGGCGCCGCCGAGGCGCCACACCAGCGACGGCACGACCGGCAGGTGGAAGAACGCGATGTACCACGATTTCAGGCTCTGCCTGAGCCGCATCTTCGCGCGGAACACGTGGTCGAGGCACGGGCCGGAGATCGACGTGTACGACGCGATCCGGCCGCGCAACGCAGGGTCGGTCACGGCCTCCCAGCACTGGATCGACCCCCAGTCGTGACCGACCAGATGGAACGGCCGCGCGCCGCAGGTCGCGTCGGCGACGGCCTTCAGGTCGTCGGCGAGCCGCGCCAGCGTGTAGTCCGCGCGGCGGCGCGGCGCATCGGATGCGCCGGCGCCGCGCACGTCGTACGCGATCACGCGGTAGCGCTTCGCGAGCCGCGCGCGGACCGGCGCCCACACGGCCGACGAATCGGGATAGCCGTGCACGAGGATCAGCGGCGGCGCGCGGCGCGGGCCGCTGACGTGGACGGCGAGTTTCACGTCGCCGGAGCGGACGGTCAGCATCTCGTGCGTGCGCGCCATGACGTCATGCCTGCGGAACCGGATGCAGCGGCACGCGGCGCGGGGCGGCCTGGGCCGCATGGCGCGCGTTGGTCGCGTCGATGTTCGCGAGCAGCGTGTCGAGCCCTTGCAGGTACTGATGGTTGTCGTGGTCCCACGGATGGAAGCCCGGACGGAAGTAGTCGAGCCATTCGCGCGTGATGCTCGGGAACACGCCGGTCCGCGGGCTGTACAGATACTTCACGAGCCGCCACATGCCGCCGAACCTGCCGTGTTCGCGACGGTGCGCGCGCATCAGCCGCACGTGGAAGTCGAACACGATCGTCCAGAACATCAGGGTCGTGAGCAGCATCGTGCTGGTGCGCAGCAGGTAGCTGCCGAGGCCCGGCTTCATCACGGCGTTCCATACGTCGTACGACACCGCCTTGTGCTCGGTTTCCTCCATCGCGTGCCACATCCACATCTGCTGATAGCCTTCGACCGACCCGTCGATCCGGTGCTCGTGGCCCGACAGCAGCTGGTTCGCGAGGATCGCCGTGTAGTGCTCGAGCGCGATCGTGATCGCGAGCTGCATCGAGTGCGGCAGCGTCTTCTTGAAGAAGCCGAGGATCGTCCAGAGCCGCTTGTCGAGCTTGTGCGCGGGCAGGCCGGACGACTGCAGCAGGTCGTTGTACTCGATGTGCTCGCGCGTGTGCATCGCTTCCTGGCCGATGAAGCCGAGCACCTGCTTCTTCAGCTCCGGATCCTCGATGCGGTCGCGGTAGTGGCGCACCGAATCCATGAAAAAGCGCTCGCCGGCCGGGAACAGCAGCGACAGCGCGTTCATGAAGTGCGTGACCGGCACGCCCTGGACGTGCCAGTCCTTCGCGCGTTCGGGCGGCAGCGCGAAACGGATGTCGCGCCGCACCGGCATCATGTTCGGGGTCGTCATGATTGTTCTCCTCCCTGATTGCCTGCGTTGTTGTAGGTGGCGTGAAGCGGCGCGGCGGCCGGCGTGCCGTAGCGGGCGGCCGCGCGGCGGGCCTTCGCGGCCTCGCGGCGCGTCGTGAGCACGACGAGCGCCTGGTACGCGGCCGGCAGGATGCGCGCCATCCAGTCCGCGGCCTTCGCGTCGCGGCCGATCAGCACACGCCGCTTGTTGCGGCGCACGCCGGCGAGGATCGTGCGCGCGGCGTCGTCGGCGGTCGTGATGAAGAACTTCTCGAAGCTGTCCTTGCCTTGCTGCTCGCTCTCGACGATGAAGCCGACCATGTTCTTCGCGACGCGGCTCGACTGCGCGATGTTGGTGCGGATGCCGCCCGGATGCACGCAGGTGGCCGACACGCCGCACTTCATCATGTCCAGTTCCTGGCGCAGCGATTCGGTGAAGCCGCGCACCGCGAACTTGGTCGCGTTGTAGCCGCTCATGCCCGGCTGCGCGAAGATCCCGAAGATGCTGGACGTGTTGATCACGTGACCGTCGCCGCTCGCCTTCAGGTGCGGCAGGAACGCCTTCGTGCCATGCACGACGCCCCAGAAGTTGATGTTCACGATCCACTCGAGATCGCCGTATTCCATCCCTTCGATCGTGCTCGACAGCGCGACGCCCGCGTTGTTGAAGATCAGGTTGACCTTGCCGTGTTCCTGCGCGGTATCGTCCGCCCACGCGAACATCGCGTCGCGGTCGCCGACGTCGAGCACGCGCGTCGACACGCGCACGTTCGGCGCGATCGCGCGGACGATCCGCTCGGTTTCGGCGAGGCCGACGCCGTTCTTGTCGGCGAGCGACACGTGGCAGCCGGCCTGTGCGAGCTGGACCGCGAGCGAGCGGCCCATGCCCGAGCCGGCGCCCGTGATCGCGGCGACCTTGTTGGCGAAATCTCTCATGTCGTTGGCTCCTTGTCTGGCTCAGGCCGCTTCGGCGGACGTGGAAGCGGAAGCGGCGGACGCGGCGGGCGCGGCGACGGGCCGCCCGCTCGTGTCGTGGTGCGGCGCGCGATACGCGTGGTAATCGGCGATCGAGAAGTGCGCGGTCGCCTGGCGGAAGCGCCAGGTGAAGCCTGGCCACAGCGTCGTGTTCTTGCCGGTGCGCGGGTCGAGGTACCAGCTCTTGCAGCCGCCCGTCGACCAGATCGCCTTTTGGAGCCGGCCCTGCAGGTCGGTGTTGAACTGCGCCTCGACGAGCGGGCGCACCTCGATCGCATCCGCGCGTTCGCGCTGCATCGCGTTCAGCGCGCCGAGGATGTATTCGATCTGCGACTCGATCATGAACACCATCGAGTTGTGGCCGAGGCCGGTGTTCGGGCCGACGATCATGAAGAAGTTCGGGTAGCCCGGCAGCGTCGTGCCGAGATACGCGTGCGCGCCGTCGCGCCACGCATCGACGATGTCGAGGCCGCCGCGGCCGATGATCGCGCCGCGCGGAAACGGATCGGCGACCTGGAAGCCCGTGCCGTAGATCAGGCAGTCGACTTCATGACGCTTGCCGTCGGTCGTCACGACCGCGTCGGCTTCGATGCGCTCGATGCCGGTCGTGATCACGTCGACGTTCTTGCGCGACAGCGCCGGGTAGTAGTCGTTCGAGATCAGCACGCGCTTGCAGCCGAGCGTGTAGTCGGGCGTGACCGCACGGCGCAGTTCCGGATCGGGAACCTGCTTGCGGATATGGCGCAGCGCGAGCTTCTGCACGTTCTTCATCAGCGACGGATGGATCGCGAAGCCGAGCACGCGCGATTCGAGCATCCAGTAGATGCCGCTGCGCACCGCCTTCTGCGTGAACGGCAGCGTGCGGAACAGCCACTTCTCGAAGCCGCTCAGTTTGCGGTCGGGCTTCGGCATGATCCACGGCGGCGTGCGCTGGAACAGCGCGAGTGTCTTCGCGCGCGGCGCGATCTGCGGCACGAACTGGATCGCGCTCGCGCCGGTGCCGATCACCGCCACGCGCTTGCCTTCGAGAGGGTAGTCGTGATCCCACTGCTGCGAATGGAACGCGCGGCCCTTGAAGGTCTCGACGCCGGGAATCGCCGGCAGCGCGGCGCGCGACAGCCCGCCCATCCCCGACACCAGCACGCGCGCCGACAGCCGCTTGCCGTTCGCGAACGTGAGGCGCCAGCGTCGTGCGGCCTCGTCGTATTCGGCGCGCTGCAGCTCATGGTTCAGGCGCAGGTGCGGGCCGACGCCGAAGCGCTGCACGCAGTCTTCCAGGTACGCGCGGATCTCCGGCTGGGGCGCGAACATGCGCGTCCAGCGCGGGTTCGGCGCGAACGAGAACGAATAGACGTGCGATTGCACGTCGCAGGCACACCCGGGGTAATGATTGTCGCGCCACGTGCCGCCGACCGACGCGGCCTTCTCGAGCACGACGAAGTCGGTCACGCCGGTCTGCCGCAGGCGAATGGCCATCCCGAGACCGGCGAAGCCGGTGCCGATGATGGCGATGTCGGTGGTTTCGTCCGGGCCGTCGTGGCCGGGCGGGCCGAAAGGCAACGTGCGAGCATTCATCCGGGTGTCTCCGATTTGGCTCATTTTTTAATGTTACATTGGTTGATGTAACGATAGTGGGTGAACCCGGAAACCGCAAGAGGCTAGAAGCGGCGCTCTAAGGGCCGGAAGCCGCGCGGGAAAAGGCTGAGCGGGGTTTGGAACGGTCTGCTTTCCGCATTGCGGAATGTGCGGAAACGGCCGCCGGCAGGGCTGGAGAGGCGGGAGACGAAGGCCGCCGACACGCGGCGACCTGTTTGAAACGCTATCAGGGACGGATCGGGCGGGCGGCCGTCTCATGGAAAACCCCGGCGACGATCGTGATCTGCGCGAGCGCGTAGAGGCCCCAGATCAGGTAGTCGATGCCGGGAAAGCCGCCGAGGAAGCGTCCGACGCCGATCAGCGTGTCGGAGCCGACGAAGATCAGGCTGCCGACGGCGACCAGCGGGCCGCGCGTGCGGGCCGCGAGCGCGAAGCTCGCCATCGCGCACAGCACGAGCATGTAGACGGCGACGGGTACGAGTAGTTCGCCCAGATGCGGAAGGAACGCTGCATAGAACGCCGGCGCGGCGATCCACAGCCCGATCAGTGCGAGGAAGCGCCAGCCGTGCGGCCGCGCGCGCCAGCGCACGAAGATCGCGCAGTAGCACAGGTGCGTGAGCAGGAACGCACCGAGGCCGAGGACGAACGACAGCGGCCACTCGGGCAGCGCGAGCAGCACGTCGCCGAGCACGGCCGTGACGAGCGCCGCGCACAGCCACGCGCGTTCGCGCGGTGCCGCGCAGGCGCTGCCGGCCGCGAGCAGCAGGATGCCCATCGCGGCTTTCGCGGCGGCCTGGCCGGGATAGGGCGCGGCGGCGAGCGACAGCCCGTACAGCAGCGCGGCGGCGATGGCGAGCGGCCAGAGCCGGCGATAGGGGGCGGGAAGCGTGGCGATCAAGGCGGGTGTCTCCGGGGGTGTCGTCGTCTGCGGTGGACGGCGCGCCGGCGGGGGCGCGGCTGCGGCCATTATCCGGAAGAAAGGGCGGGCGAGAACCGGCGAATCCTTCTAGGCGCGGCATGGCGACGGGGGGCGGCGGTGCGGCGGTCCGGCGGCATGGGATCGGGCGATGCGGCGCCGGTGCGCCTGCCGCCGCGCTGATCGTTTCGATGCGTTTGCCCCGGTCGAACCGGGGCAACACGGCGGTTTCGGCTTGCTATCATCGCCGCGTATCGACGTTGTCCCGCCCGGCCGCGCTACAGGGTTCGCAGGCCGGCGCGACGGCCGCGCCCGGCGAGGGCATGCCGCCGCGTTTTCATTGAATCCGTGCCGAGTCCCGCCAGCGCACCCGATGCAGTGGCAGGGGCCGGTCCTCCTGACCAACAGGTTCGACATGACCGAACTGCTCCACGGCGACGGCGCGATCCGTCGCACGACGCCATACGGCTCCTCGATCGAAAACACCTATGCGGGCGTGCTGTCGTTCATGCGTCGCAACTATTCGCGCGCGCTCGACGGCGTCGACGTCGCGATTTCCGGCGTGCCGCTCGACCTCGCGACGACCTATCGCTCGGGCGCGCGGCTCGGGCCGGCCGCGATCCGCGCGGCGAGCGTGCAGCTCGCGGAGCTCAAGCCGTATCCGTGGGGCTTCGATCCGTTCGAGGATCTCGCGACCGTCGATTACGGCGATTGCTGGTTCGATGCGCACAACCCGTTGTCGATCAAGCCGGCGATCGTCGAACATGCGCGCACGATCCTGCGCTCGGGCGCGAAGATGCTGACGCTCGGCGGCGATCACTACATCACGTATCCGCTGCTGGTCGCGCACGCGGAGCGCTACGGCAAGCCGCTGTCGCTGATCCACTTCGATGCGCACTGCGATACGTGGGCCGACGACGAGCCGGACAGCCTCAATCACGGCACGATGTTCTACAAGGCGGTGAAGGAAGGGCTGATCGATCCGGCGACGTCGGTGCAGGTCGGCATCCGTACGTGGAACGACGATTTCCTCGGGATCGAGCGGCTCGATGCCGCGTGGGTGCATGAGCATGGTCCGCGCGCGGCGGTGGAGCGGATTGTCGACATCGTCGGCGCGCGGCCCGCGTACCTGACGTTCGATATCGACTGTCTCGATCCGGCGTTCGCGCCCGGCACGGGGACGCCGGTCGCGGGCGGGTTGTCGTCCGCACAGGCGCTCGCGATCGTGCGTGCGCTCGGGGCGGTGAATCTGGTCGGCGCGGATGTCGTCGAGGTTGCGCCTGCTTACGATCACGCGGACATCACCGCGATCGCCGCTGCGCATGTTGCGTGCGATTTGCTGTGTCTGTGGCGGCAGAAGAAGGTGGCGGGGCTTTGAAGTCGGGTGGGGCTGGCGGACACGGCCATAGCTTCCCGGCCCATTGCCGACCTTCAACGCCCCAACGTCAAGCCGAAAAGAGGACGTTCAACCCGACGCATAAAGCCCCATGCGGCCCGGCAACACCGCTTGCCGCTCAGGGATCGTTGACCGTTTCGGGCTCTGCCGGGATCAGGATTTCGAGCAGCTCGCAATCATCCGACCAGCCTATTACGGTATGGCGGATGCCCGGTGGCTGAATCCAGCACGACCCGGCCACCAGCCGCTGCGGTCCAATGCCTTCAAAGTCGGTCTGAAACCAGCCCTTCAGGCAGTAAACCAGCTGAAACTGCACGTCGTGGTGGTGTCGCACGCTCAATTCCGGACGGAACGGCGCAATCATGCGGACTACGTGCGCTCTGACAAGGCCGCTGGTTGCCGCCGCAACGCCCAAGTCCCGGTAAGTGGAGTAGCCGCGCAGGCCGCCAGTCTTGAAGTCGTCCTCCGCGTAATGGCTGATGACGAAACGCTGCGGCGCGTCGGGAAGAAAATGTTCCATGCACCCCTCCGAAGGAATGGGTCAGTGGAAAATGAAATACCGAACTGATCCGGAAAGCAATCGGTAGCGGCACGCACGCGGGGACGTCGACGTAATTGTCCGAGCAGAACCAAAACAGGCCGACGGGCAGGGTACCCGTCGGCCTGTTCGAAACGAGTGCGAACCGTGCGTTACTTCGCCGCGAGCGCGCTTGCCACGCCCTTGTCGGTCCACGCGTTATCGGCGACGTTCAGCTTCTGCGGAATCAGCTTCGCCGCATGGAACGCATCGGCCACGCCCTGCTGAACCGCGACGATCTTCTCATCGACCGGCACCGCGCCGAACGGCACACGCTTGATCCACGTTTCCACGAGCGGCTGCGGCAGGCCGACCTTCGGCGCGATCAGCGCGGCCGTCTCGGCCGGATGCCCGTTGACCCACAGGCCCGTCTCGCGCAATTGCTTCAGGATCGTGCCGACCACGTCGGCATGTTGCTCCGCGAAGCCACGCGTTGCCTCGTAGAAGTTGTTCGCGGGCGTGAGGCCCGTGTAGTCGGACAGCGTGCGGATCTTCAGCGAATTCTGCGCGGCCGCGTAATACGGATCCCACACGGCCCACGCGTCGACGTTGCCGCTCTCGAACGCGGCGCGCGCGTCGGCGGGCGGCAGGTACACCGGGTGAATTTCGTCGTAGCGTACGCCGGCCTTTTTCAGCGCTTCGAGCAACAGGTAGTTCGCGCTCGAACCCTTCTGCAGCGCGACCTTCTTGCCGCGCAGGTCGGCGAGCGAGCGGACCGGCGAATCGGCCTTCACGAACACGGCCTCGTTGTGCGGCGACGGCGGTTCCGCGGCGACGTACACGAAGCGCACGCCGGCCGCCTGCGCGAACACAGGCGGCGGCGCGCCCGTGTAGCCGAAGTCGATGCTGTTCGCGTTCAGCGCCTCGAGCAGTTGCGGGCCGGCCGGGAATTCGAACCACTGGACGGTGTAGCCGAGCGGCTTGAGCCGCGTCTCGAGCGAGCCCTGCGTCTTGACGACCGACAGCAGGCCGGCCTTCTGGTAGCCGATGCGCACGACCTTGTCGGCGCTGCCTTGCGCGAACGCCGATGTGGCGGCGACGGCGACGAGCGCCGTCGCGGCGGTGCGGGTGATCCAGCGGGTGAAACGAATCATCGAACGGACTCCATGCGAAACGTCTTCGGGGAGCGGCGTGTGCCGCTCGGTTGGAAGAATCGTCGCATGGGCGGTCGGGCCCGCAAACCAAGCAATGCCGATATGAATATGACGGCGGCGGTCCTATGCTTTGTCGCCGTCGCCTTGCGAGCCGGACGCATCGGACCTATCCGACGTGCCGGCCTGGCGTGCCGCTTCGTCACTGAGTTTCCTGTCGAGGATCGTCGCGACGCGGCCGCCCAGATACGCACTGGCGGCGTTCTCGAGCGCGCGGTTCGTCTCGCCCTCGACGAACACGGCCGCGAGCGGGCGCAGGCGCCAGATCGCATCGACGAGCGCGGGCACGTCGGTGACGGGCGGCAGCGTGCCTTCGTCATAGCGGTCGAGCCGCTTCACGACGAGATCGACGAGCAGCCGCGCGATCGCGTCGAAGTGCGGCCGCGCGAGGCTGATCACGTCGAGCAGCTCGCGCGGCGGGATGCCTTCCTTCGTCATCGCGGCTGCCGCCTCGAGCAGCGCGGGGCTTTTCGCGACGAACGACAGGCCGCGCCGTTCGAGCAGGCCGAGTTCGGTCACGCGCGACAGTTGCGACGCCGTCTGCGGGCCGAACATCTGCGCGAGTTGCGCGAGCGAATAGGTTTTCGGCAGTTCGTGCGACCAGCGGCCGCCGATCGCGTTTTCCAGGCCGAGGATCGAGCGCAGGTCGTGACCCTCGTCGATCGCCATGATCAGGTCCTGGATGTTCGACAGCGTGTAGCCGCGCGCGAGCAGGTGGTTGATCAGCTTCAGGCGCGCGACGTGCGTGTCGTCGTAGATGCCCACGCGCCCGCGCTTCTCGGGCGGCGCGAGCAGCCCGCGATCCTGGTACGCGCGGACGTTGCGCACGGTCGTGTCGGACACGCGAGCGAGTTCATCGACCGTGTACTCGTTGCGGGAATCCGGCGCGGCCTCGTCTGGCATGGTTGGAGTCTGTTTTGACATGCGGCCATTCTAGCGCGACGCGACAGGCTCGGGCGCGGCGGGGAGCGTGCGTGCGCCGTCGCCGAGCGCGCGCTGCATCAGCGCGGTGTCGATCCAGCGGCCGTGCTTGAAACCGACCGCCTTCAGCACGCCGGCCGGCTCGAAACCGAACGCGCGGTGCAGCGACGTCGACCCGCCGGTGCCGCCGTCGGCGATCACCGCGATCATCTGCCGCCACGGGCCGGTTTCGCAGCGCGCGATCAGTGCCGCGAGCAGCGCGCGGCCGATGCCGCGGCCGCGCTGCGTGTCGTCGATGTAGATCGAATCCTCGATCGTGTGGCGGTACGCGCTGCGCGTGCGATACGGCGTTGCGTACGCGTAGCCGGCGATGTGGCCGTCGCATTCCGCGACGAGATAGGGCAGCCCGTGACGCAGCACTGCGTCGCGGCGCGCGCGCAGTTCGTCGACGTCGGGCGGCGCCTCCTCGAACGACGCGACGCTGTGGCGCACGTGGTGCGCGTAGATCGCGTGAATGGCGTCGAGATCGGCATCGGTCGCGTCGCGGACGACGCAGGCGGCGGGTGTGGCGGACATGGCAACGGGCGGAGGCATGGGCAAACCCTTACTATGCGGGCGATTGCCCGGCGCGTAAAGCGACGGCCGGGCGACGGCCGGACGTCGCGCGTCGTCGCATTCAGTTCGGCAGCCGCTTCCTCTGCGTATCGCGCGGCAACTCGTTGAAGCGGGCGAAGTAATAGCCCGAAAAGCGGCCGAGGTGGCCGAAACCGAACGTCAGCGCCGTATCGGTAATGCTGGCCATCGGGTCGGTCAGCAGTTGCACTCGGGCGGCGTCGAGCCGGATGTTGCGCAGCAGTTCCATCGGGGTTGCGCCGTGGTAGCGGCGGCACAGCACGTTCAGCGTCCGGAAGCTGACGCCGGCCGCCCTGGCGAGATCCTCGAGCGAAATGGGCGCGCAGAGTCGCGCATGGATGAATTCGAGGAGCGCGTCCATTTGCCGGATGCCGCCCGGGGATCCGGATGTCACCGGTGGGTTGCACGCTTCCGGTGACGCGAGGGCATTCCCGGTTGCCGACGGCGGCGGGCAATGTACGAGCAGGAATAACGCGAGGCTGCGTTCGAAGTGGTCGCGCCACTCGGCCCGAATGCCGCCGTCGCCGGCCAGCGCGAGGACGTTGAGCAGCGACTGTGCGATCAGGTCCCATTGCGAGGCCAGTGCAGGCGGCAACAGAAATCCCGGCGCGAGGGCGGGCGGTCCGTCGTCGGGCGGGTGGCCGGAAACCGCCCGCAGCAGCGCATCGGGGACCTTGACGATCAGTTGCCGGGTGCCGGGCCGCCAGCGCAGGCGCACGCGCGTCCTGGGCGCGAGCACGGCGGTCCGTCCTTCGAGCACGTCCATCACATGTCCGTCGCAGTCGATTTCGGCGCCGCCGGCGAGCGACGTGTGGACGAGCGAAAAGCCGTCGAACGGGCGCGGCACGACCTCGACTTCGGCGCCGTACTGCAGCGCGTAGACGCTCAGACGATTCAGTCGCCCCTTGAAAAGCGCAGCGTCGGGCACGCCGTGCTTCCAGCGCAGCACATGCTCGGCCAGTTCCGCCGAAACCTGCTCGTGCGCATCCGTGCGCGATCCGGATCGGAACAGGCAATTCCGGTACAGCGCGGACAGCACGTCCGCATTCGGCGTGAGGGGCATGGGGCGTCTCCTGTGCGGCATTTCCGTGCAGTGCATCCGGCTGGGCCGCGGATGCGCGTCGTGCCGCATCGGTTTTTCTTGCGTGCGCGAAATCTCCTGAATGGATGATATTGATCTTCGTCAGGCTTGTCTAAGGTATCGCACGGGGTTGCAAGAATCGGACAGTCCTGTCCCCGCTCAGGAAAAATCCGGATAGCGCCCGGCGTGAGAAAAAAACGGATTGAATTCGTGCGCGGCCTGCAAATTCCGGATAGTGGGAATCATTGTGGCTTCCTACACTGCGTCGACGTTCGACCGGAAGCCGGTGCATCTCGTAAATAAATTCGGATAACTACTAAATATGCGGGCCGGCCGATCGTACTGATTCGAAGCCTCCCCACTGGAAAAGGAAGGAACTCCATGCGTCAAATCAATCTGCAGGCGCTCTCGGACGATGCGCGGCTGGGCCCGCTGCACGGTGTCGTGCTGTTCTGGTGCGCGCTGATCATCGTGTTCGACGGCTACGATCTCGCGGTGGCCGGCATCGCGCTGCCGGCGATCATGAAGAACATGGGCGTCAGCCCCGCGCATGCCGGCTTCATGGTGAGTTCGGCGCTGTTCGGCATGATGTTCGGCAACATCGTGTTCGGGACCGTCGCCGAGCGGATCGGGCGCCGGCGGGCCATCGCGGCCTGCCTGACGCTGTTCAGCGTCTTTACCGCGGCGGCCGGGCTGGCGCCGACGCCCGCGTTGTTCGGCGCCGCCCGCTTTCTGGCGGGGATCGGCATCGGCGGCGTGATGCCGAACGTGATCGCCCACATGACCGAGTACGCGCCGCGCCGCATGCGCAGCACGCTGGTGACGCTGATGTTCAGTGGCTATTCGGTGGGCGGCATGCTGGCGGCCGTGATGGGCAAGGGGATGATCGAGGCGTACGGATGGCGGTCGGTGTTCGTCGCCGCGGGCGCGCCGGTGCTGCTTGTCCCGCTGCTCATGAAATGGATGCCGGAATCGATGTCGTTCCTGATCAGGCGCGGCAGGACGGGCGAGCTCGCGCGCATCGCGTGCCGGCTCGATCCCGCTTACCGGCCCCGACCGGACGACTGCCATGTCTTGCCGCGGGAGGAACAGGCGGGCAACGCGCCGGTGCGCCGGCTGTTCGACGACGGTCGCGGGTTCAGCACGGTCATGTTCTGGATTGCCTGCTTCATGTGCCTGTTCATGGTGTACGCGCTCAGTTCGTGGCTGACCCGGCTGATGGCCGGGGCGGGCTACAGCCTCGGTTCCGCGTTGACGTTCGTGCTGGTGCTGAACGCCGGCGCGATGGTCGGCGCGATCGGCGGCGGCTGGCTGGCCGATCGCTTTCCGATCAAGACGGTGCTCGTTTCGATGTATCTGCTCGCGGCGATCTCGATCACGCTGCTCGGCTACAGGATGCCGACTGCGCTGCTGTTCGTGCTGGTCGGGCTGGCCGGCGCGTCGACCATCGGCACGCAGATCGTCAACTGCGCGTATGCGGGGCAGTTCTACCCGGTCGCGATCCGCTCGACCGGCATCGGCTGGACGCTGGGCATCGGCCGCGGCGGGGCGATCCTGGCGCCGATCGTCATCGGCGTGCTGGTCGGCATCGATCTGCCGCTGGAGCGCAACTTCATGGCGATCGGGCTGCCCGCGCTGGCGGCGGCGCTCGCGGTCGGCCTGATCGATCATCGACGCTCGGCTTCGCATCGAGATCAGGCGGGCAGCCCCGGCGAACGGCAGCAGGCATATGTCAAGCAATCCTGAGCAGTGCGCCGGCGCAAATGCGGCACGACGGGGCGCTGCGTCGTGTGGCGCATGGAAAGCCCCGGTCATGCGGACCGGTTCCGCTGAGAGGCGGACGGTTGCGAAGCGGCGAGCGCTTGCATGGGCGCTGATGGCGGCATCCGGCATCGCGCATGCGCAAGGCGGCACGACGTTGTACGGCATTGTCGATACTGGCGTTTCCTATTACAACCGAGCGGCGAAGGGCGGATCGACGGTGGACATGCCGCACCTGACGGGCGCAATGCCGTCGCGGTGGGGCGTGAAGGGCGTCGAGGAGATCGGCGGCGGATACCGGGTGTTCTTCGTGCTGGAAAGCGGCTTCCAGCCCGGCACGGGCCGGCTCGGTGGCGGCGGGCGATTGTTCGGCCGGCAGGCGAACGTCGGGCTGGGCGGCGCCTATGGAACGCTCACGCTCGGCAGGCAGATGAACATGACGGCCCATGCGCTCGCCAACGCCGACGTGATCGGGCCGTCGATCCATTCCCCGAGCAACTTCGACGCGTATCTGCCGAATGCTCGAAGCGACAATGCGATCGGCTACCTGGGCAAGTTCGGCCGATTCACGATCGGCGGCACCTACAGCTTCGGGCGCGACGCCGCCGGGCCGGCCGGCCCCTCCGCCACCGGCTGCGCGGGGCAGGTGCCCGGCAATCCGCTCGCGTGCCGGCAATATACGGCGCTGGTCGCATACGACACGCCGCGTTTCGGTTTCGCCGCGTCCGGCGATGTCAAGCGCGGCGGACCGGGCGCGGCGGCGCCGCTCGGCAGCAGCGCCCATACGAGCACGCACACCGTCGTCGACGGCTACGCGTTGGTGGGGCGAGCGAAGCTCGGCGCGGGGTGGATACGAAACAACGTCGCGGCCTCGGCCCATGTGCAGACCGATATCCTGTTCGCCGGCGTGACCTACGCGCGGACGCCGGCGGTATCGTTCGACGCGCAAGGCACGCGCTACCTGCAACGCGGGTCGGCGCGCAATACCGGCGCGAGCGCGACCCTGCTGGTCGGGCGTGCCAGTTACCTGCTGTCGAAGCGCACGCGCGTCTATACGTCGGTCGGCTACATGCTGAACGGCCCGACGGCGGCCAAGGCCGTCGCCGCCGGCGGGACGGTCGACGCGGGGCGTGACCAGTTGGGAATCATGGCCGGGTTGCAGCAGAAGTTCTGACGGGGCCGGGGCGTCAGAGCCGCCCCTCGGCCGCATGCACCGCGTCGGCGATTGCATCCGCGACGCGTTGCACGCGCGGCGACCGGCGCACGTCAGGATGAACGACGAGCCAGATTTCGCGCTCGATGTCGCAGCGTGGTGCGGCAGTGAGTTCGACGAGCGCCGCGGGGGCGGCTGCGTCGGTTGCCGCGGCGGCACGGGCGGGTTGGTGGGCGTTGGCGCGGGCACCGGCCGCGGCGCGGGGACCGCCGGTTTCGGATTCGCCGGGCGACCGGGACGCTGCCGGCAGGGCGTCGAGTGCTGGATCGTCGACGAGAAAGCGCGGCAGCAGCGCGATTCCCGCACCGGCCACGCACGCACGATGCAGCGCGGCCAGGTCGTTGGCGACGAACGCGAAGCGGCGCCCGGCCGCGAAGCGCTCGAGCCATTGCTGCTGCGGCATTTGCGCGAGCGCGTCGTCGTAACCGAGGAATGCCCAGGTGTCGGGCGGCGTGGCGGCCCAGTCGGGCGACGCGCACAGCGCGAAGCGCATCGTGCCGAGCCGGCGCGCGGCCAGCCCCGGCTCGTTCGGTCGTGACAAGCGCACGGCGAGGTCGGCTTCGCGCGCATACAGGTTGGCCGCGTGCATTTCGCCCATCAGGTCGATCCGCAGCGCGGGCCACGCGCGCTGCGCGCGGGCGAGCCGCGGCGCGAGGAAGTGGCTCGCGAACACCGGCGACGCGGACACGCGCACCAGCCCCTCGAGCGCCGCCGCCCCCTGCGCGGCGCGCGCGAACGCATGTACGTCGGTTTCGACGCGCGCCGCATGTTCGGCGAGATGCAGCCCTTCGTCGGTCGGCGGCCAGCCGCGCGGCAGCCGGTCGAACAGCCGGATGCCGAGCGCGGACTCCAGCGCGTCGATGCGCCGGGCAACCGTCGAATGCTGGACCTGCAGCGCCCGCGCCGCGGCCGACAGGCTGCCGCCGCGCATCACCGCGAGGAAATAGCGGAGGTCGTCCCAGCTCATCGGCGGCGCGGACACTGCCGTTGGTTCGGTCGAATTTTGCACGGTAGATGGGCGCATAACGGGAATTCCGTTCGATTATGCACGATGGGATGATCGTGTCACTTCATTCGATTGCGAGGAACGTCATGACCCAAACTGCCACCGCCACCCGGATCGGGATCGACCGCTACGGCGACGCCGGCGTGCTGCGCCGCGTCGATGCGCCCGTCGCGCCGCCCGGCGCCGGCGAGGTGCGGATTCGCCAGACCGCCGTCGGCGTGAATTTCGTCGACATTTATTTCAGGACCGGCGCGCACCCGTTGCCGGCATTGCCGGACGCGCTCGGCGTGGAGGCGGCCGGCGTGGTCGAGGCGGTCGGGCCCGGCGTGACGGCGCTCGTCCCGGGCCAGCGCGTTGCCTATGCGGGACTGCCGACCGGCAGCTATGCGAGCCTGCGCACGCTGCCTGCCGAGCGCGTGGTGCCCGTGCCCGACGGCGTGAGCGACGACGCGGCCGCGGCCGGGCTGCTGAAAGGCATTACTGTTTACATGCTGCTGCACCGCGTGCGGCAGGTCGGCGCCGGCGAGACCGTGCTCGTGCATGCGGCGGCCGGCGGCGTCGGCTTGCTGGCGACGCAGTGGGCGCGCGCGCTCGGCGCACGGGTGATCGGCACGGTCGGCTCGGCCGCGAAGGCGGCGCTGGTGCGCGCACACGGGGCGGAAGCGGTGGTCGATTATCGCGAGGCGGATTTCGTCGCGGCGGCCCGCGCGTTCGGCGGCGGCGCGGGTGTCGACTATGCGATCGACGGGATCGGCGGCGACGTGCTGACGCGTACGCTCGGCGCGGTCCGGCCGTTCGGGATGGTCGCGAGCATCGGGCAGGTCGCCGCGATCGGCGCGCGGCAGACGATCGATCTCGACGAACTCGGGCCGGCCCGCTCGATCGCGCTGGCGCGGCCGAGCGTGCTGGGTTTCATCGCGCGTGACGTGGCGGGGTATCGGGAAGCGGCGCGCGCGACGCTCGAGCGGCTCGCGGGCGGGATGCACGTGGAGATCGGCGCGCGGCTGCCGCTCGAACAGGCGGCCGACGCGCATCGCTTGCTGGAGTCGCGGCAGACGACGGGCGGGGTGGTGCTGGTGCCGTGACGGCGGGCGGGGCGGCACGGCGATCGCAAATCGGGAGAACGGTCGCCTCGTGGCTTCGATCGGCCGGCGATCGCTGCCGCCGGCCTGCGAATCAGTTGTGCTTGCGCAGCGGCGCGCTCTCGACGAACCAGGCGAGCACGAACGCGATCGCGATCACGCCGGCCGCCGCGAGATACACCACATGCAGCGACCCGGCGAACGCATGCAGGTAAGCATCGCGCACCGCATCCGGCAACTGGTGCACGGCCGCCGGGCCGAGCGCGGGCGGCAGCTCGGTGCCGGCCGGCAGCGCCTGCACGATCCGCGACTGCAGCCCGTGCGAGAACAGTGCGCCGAACGCGGCGACGCCGAGCGAACCGCCGATCGAGCGGAACAGCGTCGCGCCCGACGTCGCGACCCCCATGTGCCGGAATTCGACCGTGTTCTGCACCGCGAGCGTCAGCACCGGCATCACCATGCCGAGCCCGATCCCGAGCAGCGCCATGTATGCGTACATCGTGTGCAGCGGTGTGTCGAGCGACAGCGTCGACAGCAGCGCCATCGCGACACCGCCGATCAGCGTGCCCGCGATCGGAAACGGCCGATACGTGCCGAGCCGCGAGATCAGCCGACCGCTGACCACCGACATCGCGAGCATCCCGCCCATCATCGGCAGCAGCTGCATCCCGGCCTGCGACGGCGTCGAGCCTTTCACGACCTGCAGATAGAGCGGAATGAACGTGACCGACCCGAACAGCGCGATGCCGACGACGAAGCCGATCAGGCTCATCAGCACGAAGGTGCGCTGGCGGAACAGTTCGAGCGGCATGATCGGCTCGGCCGCGAGCCGCTCCTCGTAGATGAAGCCGCCGACCGCGACCACGCCGAGCACCAGCGTCATCCATAGTTGCGGCGACGACCACGGCAGCAGCGAACCGCCTTCGCTCGTGAACAGGATCACGCAGGTGAGGGCCGTTGCGAGGAACGCCGCGCCCATGTAGTCGATCCGGTGCTTCACGTGCGCGGTATGCGGCCGGAACGCGATGCCGATCACCGCGAGCGCGACGCAACCGAGCGGCAGGTTGATCGTGAAGATCCAGCGCCACGACAGGTGTTCGACCAGGAAGCCGCCGAGCAGCGGCCCGACGATCGTCGCGAGGCCGTACACGCCGCCGAACATCCCCTGATAGCGCGCGCGGCGGTCGGGCGGCACGAGGTCGCCGATCGCGGCCATCGTGACGACCATCAGCCCGCCGCCGCCGAGCCCCTGCAGCGCGCGCAGCACGATCAGTTGCGTCATGTCCTGCGCGATGCCGCACAGCGCGGAGCCGGCGAGAAACAGCACGATCGCGGCCTGCAGCACGATCTTGCGGCCGTACAGGTCGCCGAGCTTGCCGTACAGCGGCAGCACGACCGTCGACGACAGCAGGTACGCGGTGACGACCCATGACAGCTGGTCGAGGCCGCCGAGCTCGCCGACGATGGTCGGCAGCGCGGTCGACACGATCGTCTGGTCGAGCGCGGACAGCAGCATGACGAGCAACAGCGCGGCGACGATCAGCCCGGTCGGCGCGTCGCGGCGGGCCGCGTCGGCGGCCGGCGGGGCAAGGAGGGTATCGGTTCTCATCGAGATATCTGCCATGGCAGGGAATTGAGCGAAATATAGAGATAATTTATTGCCTGGTCAATTTCTGCCGGGCCTCGATTTGTTGCATCGGTAACAGGAGATTGCCGGCCGGGAAAAATTGATCGCGATCAGCCCGACGGCGGACCGGACTCAAGTTTTTTGCAGGCAAACCGTAATCCAGAGTGCCGCGGACCGATTGCCGCGGCACCCTTTATCGCTCCCGTCCCGTCATGAACCTGAACGCCCTGTTTTCCCGTTTCTCGATCCGTACGCGGATTTTTTCCACGCTCGGGCTCGTCGCCGTGCTGCTCGTCGTGTCGGGCCTGATCGGCCTGACCGGCATGCAGCGCTCGAACCGCGCGCTCGACGAAGCCTATACGCGCGAGCTGGCCGCGAAGACCGCGCTGTCCGCCGCGAGCCTGAACCTGACGATCGTGCGCACCACGCTCGACCGCGCGATGCTGCATCCGGAGGCGCCGGACGTGCCCGAGCTCGTCAACAAGGCCGAGGGCTATCTCGCGAAGGCCGACGCCGCGTGGCGCACCTACGCGACGATGCCGCACGACGGCGACGAAGGCCCGCTCGCGACCCGGCTCGACGCCGCGCGCCAGGCGCTGATCGGACAGGCGTTGAAGCCGATGATCGATGCGATCCGCGCGGGACGCCGCGACGACGCCGACCGCCTGCTGATGACGGTCGCGCCGCCGCTGTCGGTCGCGCTCACGCAGGCGACCGACGCGCTCGACGCGTACCAGGCCGCGCGCGGCAAGGACGTCTACGACACCGCGCAGACCTATTACGGCTGGATGCGCGCGGGCGCGATCGCCGGCATCGCGTTCGGTCTCGCCGCGTGTCTCGGCTGCGCGGTCGGCCTGCATTTCGCGATCACGCAACCGGTGAACCGCCTGCTGTCGCATTTCCGCCGCCTGTCGGACGGCGACCTGACGTCGGAAGTGCGCTGGTCGTCGCGTGACGAGATGGCCGAGCTGGTCAAGGGTGTGACGGGCATGCAGCGCAGCCTTGCCGATACGGTGCGCCAGGTCAGCCAGGGTTCCGAAGCGATCTCGACCGCGACGCACCAGATCGCGGCCGGCAACACCGACCTGTCGCAGCGTACCGAGGAGCAGGCGTCCGCGCTGCAGGAGACGGCCGCGAGCATGGAACAGCTGACGGCGACCGTGAAGCAGAACGCCGATCACGCGGTCGAGGCGCAGGCGTGCGCGGACAACGCGAGCGAGATCGCGACGCGCGGCGCGACGGTCGTCGGCGAGGTGATCGGCACGATGAACGAGATCGACCAGAGTTCGCAGAAGGTGGCCGACATCATCGGCACGATCGAGGGCATCGCGTTCCAGACCAACATCCTCGCGCTGAATGCGGCGGTCGAAGCCGCGCGCGCGGGCGAGCAGGGCCGCGGCTTCGCGGTGGTCGCGGGCGAGGTGCGCACGCTCGCGCAGCGCTCGGCGTCGGCCGCGAAGGAGATCCGCACGCTGATCGGCGAGTCGGTCGAGCGCGTCGCGACGGGGTCGCGGCTGGTCGGCGTGGCCGGCGCGACGATGCAGGACATCCAGCAGGCGATCGGCCGCGTGACGGGCATCATGACCGAGATCGCGGCCGCGTCGAACGAGCAGCGCGACGGGATCGAGCAGGTGAACCGCGCGGTGTCGCAGATGGATCAGGTGTCGCAGCAGAACGCGGCGCTGGTCGAGCAGGCGGCGGCGGCTGCGGCGTCGCTCGAGGAGCAGGCCGATGGGCTGCGGCGGGCGGTGGGGGCGTTTCGGGTGGCGTGATCGTTAGCGGGGCGGGCAACACACCGGGGCGGCATCGTGGCTGTTCAGGCGTGGCGCCCGCGACGCGCTTCGCGATGAGGCTCAGTCCAGGTTGTCCCGAATGATCCGGTCGAGAACACTGGCGTCGTCCGCAGGGCTTTCAGAGCCGATCAATTTACATCCTTCCACGAGCTCATCTTGGAATACGTTCGCTTCGACACGCTCAAAACAAAGGCAATCTGGCGCGAAGCCAATCCCACTTGGTGGGCGGAATTTTCAGATATTTGTTGTGGTTTGACTCATCGGTCAAGTCGATGTAGCGGACCACATTGCCCTCATAGCTTAAGGGTTGGTGAAAGCTTTTCCCGTGATACCAGTTGACGGAGAAGTATCTCTTCGCCACGAGCTCGCCCTTGTCGTTGAAAACCTTCAGTTCTATTTTGTCATTCGTCCCGTTCTGATCATTTCCGCCAGTGCCGCACATCATGAATCGATAGTAGACTCCATTCATGTGTCTTATGCCGCCGTCTAATGTTTCCGGGTGATCGTAAAAGTCGCATCGTCCATAGGCAGGGCGGTTGAGGTGAATGGCCAGGCCGGTGGCGATATAAAAGATAACAACTAAGCCAATGTATCTGATGGTTCTAGTCTGCATATCTCACCAAGATTGAGATCGATCGGCTTATTCAGCTTTAGATAGACGGGTTTTGAATATATCATGAAGTCCTTGCCTCGTTGATGCTTTTCTCTCCAGCGATTATAGTCCGCGTTGTAGACTGGAAAGTAAACGTCGGATTTTTTGAATTTTCCAAGCAAGCCTTTTCGCGTGTCTACGGGTTTGTTGATGCTTTTCGCCCAAATATCGAGGTCGGTTTCCCGCTTTGGCGAACTGGAGTCGGCGAGCATTGAGCCCGGCGCAATGACCACTCCGAACTTGTTCCAATGCCCCAAATACTGCTTTCCGTTGAATGAATAGTTGTCTTTCACGTAGGCATAGATGTGCGTGATTTTTCCGGTGGCATTGATGCAGTAGAGGTTTCCTGATTTCTCGTATTTGAAGTATCTTTCACTTGAAATCTCAACATTTCCTATGGCGATGTAGATGTTGAAATTGGCCAGTGCTCCCGTGAGATCCGTTGGGGAGAGATTTTCCAGGGTATCCCAATTTATTATTGGTAGCAGCTGAAATTGCCAATCGTTGTGAAATTTTGGCAAATCGCGGATGAATCGTGAGGTGTTGAAATTGAATGTTGAATTTCTTTCGAGAAATAGTTTTTTAACGAAAGGCTTGGCGATGTTGGTTGCTGTTTCTACGGATCGCCTGCTATAAATGCCGTTCGCGAGGAGGTATTCGAATTTCCTCCGGATGCTGCCAAATTTCAACGTCCAATCGAGTGTGATGCTGTCGTCGTTCAATGGCTGGGGTGACGTTGGCTCGTCGTTGTACGTATGCGCAGAACCAGCGAACCAGATTCGCGCAAGCTTGGCTGAGACTTTCCAGCCCAGATTGTCCATCGCAATCGGCACGTCCTGGAGGTCGAAGGCCGGTGGGTTGTCGCAAACTTCCGATTCCCGTTGCTTCGGCGGTTCCTGCGTGATCGTCTGAGCGGCTTTCGGCTGAGGCCGAGATTGAGGCGCGGCACTTTGTTTCGGCAGTTTCGAGGCTTGAGAAATTGTCTCGGGAGGCGGTGGCTTTTGCCCCGGTGCAGGCCTGTCGATGGACACGCTTCTCTGCGTATCGAGAGGAATGCATCCCCGATGGCCCTTGTATTCCTTCAGTTCTGGTCCGAACCAGCCTTTTTGCGGCTTGTAGTACGGCACCTTTTTTACATCGGTCATGGAATATTCCGTTTGCAACGAATGGCCTGGCATCGTACTGACAGGCTGCAAACGGATAAATCGCCAGGTGCTGCCGGAACCGGGCGAAAGACGGCTGGATAAGCGCGCCGGGCAGAACGAAATGTGCCCGATTGTCAATGAACATCACGACGGAGAGCATCCTCGTGCCGAGAGAGTCGTTCCGCCGCGTCATCCACCCGCAAGCTGCGCCGCCGAGCGAGCCGACGCGACGAGCAGCAGCTTCATCGTCGCGCGCGTCGCGCCGACGAACAGCTTGCGGGCCGCACGCGCATCGAGCGTGTCGAAGTCGATCTCGGTGAGGATCACGCACGGCGCGGACTGGCCCTTGAAGCGGTAGATCGAATCGAGCAGCACGTCGCCTTCGCGATATTCAGGGTTGCCGAACAGGTCGTACTTGCCGGTGAAGCGCTTGACCCGGTGCGGGCCGAGCTGGTCGAGCCGCGCGAGCACCGAGCTTTCGCGGCCGCGATACGACAGCACCGCGATGTCCTGCTTGCGGAAGCCGAGCGACAGCGCGTGCGTGATCGCGCGCTTGGTCGCGTCGATGCACGCTTCGGCGAGTGCGTCGCCCGACGCGCCGTCTTCCCCGTATGACGACACCGACGGATCGGAACCGTCGAACGGGCTGCCCGAGCGCAGTTCGGCCGCGAGCGGCTCGACGCGGCCGACGACGTCGCGCACGAATTCGAGCAGGTCGCGCGGGCTGCGGTAGTTCGTCAGCGCCTTCAGCGTGACCCAGCCGGGCAGCGCGACGGGCTCGCGCAGATAGAGGTTCTGCAGCGGGTCTTCCAGCCACCACCACGCGGCGTCCGGCGCCAGCAGGCGCTCCAGTGCCGCCGCCCACGGCGCGTGGAAGTCCTGTCCTTCGTCGACGATCAGCACATCGAAGCGCCAGCGTTCCGGAATCGGCGCTTGCGCGAAGCGCGCCTCGAGCCGCTCGAACGCGCCGGGCGTGTCGAAGTCGGGCGTATAGCCGCCGTCGCGGGCGACCCAGTCGCACAGCTGATGGTAGTTCGCGATCTTCGCGCCGGGCGGCGCGATGCGCGCGATGTAGTCGGCGAGCGGCCGGTTGAAACACACGTAGAGCACGCGCTTGCCGGCCGCGACCGCGTCGCGCATCGCCTGCACCGCGAGCTGCGTCTTGCCCGAACCCGCGGTGCCCGTCACGCGCAAGCGGAACGGCGTGAACTCGAGCTGGCGCGCCCACTCGGCAAGCCCGCCCGACAGCCGCGTGACGAGCGTGCCGGCTTGCCCGACGAGCGCGCTCGTGTCGGGCGTGAGCGCCAGTTCGTCCGCGAGGAAGTGATGCAGCTTCGCTGCGTTCGGCAGCGGCTCGTCGTGCTCGGGCAGGATCTGCAGGATCACCTGCGCGAGCTGCGCCTTGCGCGACGCATCGACGATGCGGTCGGCCGCGACGCCGGCGATCGCCGTCTCGCGGATCGCGTAGTCGGGGCAGTACAGCAGCGCCTCGACGCCATAGACGCCCGCGCCGAGCCCAGCGGTCAGCCGCCGGTGCAGCGTCTCCTGCGTGCGCGCGAGCTGGATCGGGACGTTGCGCTCCTTCTGCAGGTAGACCTTCACGAGCCCCTTCGGCGTTTCGCGCAGGAAGCCGGCCTTCTGCTCGATCAGCAGCACGCGGCCGGCCGGGCTCACGACGACGAACGCCGCTTCGCCGAACACCGAGAAACCCTGGTCGGCACGCGTCCAGTGCACGCCGTGATAGACGGTGTAGTTGTCCGGCAGCGCGTGTTCGAGGGCGGCAAGCGTCTCGCGCTCGCGTTCGGCCGCGCCGGTGGCGGCGAGGCTTTTCCAGTCGTCGGGAATGAGGCGGGCCATGAAGTCGGGCGGCGGATGCCGGTCGTGAACGGGGTCCGGCTATTGTACTGAGGAACCTGTTCACGACCGCCGCGCCGCCGGGGCGCCGGCCATGCGAAAGAGGTAGACGGCGTGCGGGAATTACCCGCGTGCGAGCCGCTTCGCGAGGTCGGCGCTGAGGATCGCCATGCGCGCGGGTTTTTCGTAGCAGACGACGTCGAATGCGCGGATCACTTCGCTGATGTCCGCTTCGCTCGCGCGGCCGGTGAGCAGGTCGCCCGTCAGCACGAAGATCGGCGCGCCCGGATTGTCGGACGTGCGCACCGCCTTGATCGCGGTGGCGGCCGTGCTGTCGTCGAACAGCCATTCGGTGACGACCGCGTCGAACGCCTGGCCCTGCAGCGCGTCGACGAACGGTGCGAGGCCGTCGAACGCGGCCGTCGAGAATCCCTGCCGCTCGAGATAGCGGCACAACTCGGTCGCGCTGACGCGATCGGGATCGATCACCGCGACGACGAGCTTGTCGCTCTCCGCGCGGCGCGGATAGATCTCGATCTTGTGCACGTCGTACGCGTTCTGATACAGCACGCCCGTATGGCGCAGCACGCGCCAGCGGCCGTTCTGTTCGTACGCGACGAACTCGGGGCGCGCGCCGGCTTCGAGCGGCGCGCCGATCCAGGCGGTGCACGGAATTTCGGCGACGCCGGCGTACAGGACGGCCTCCTGCGAATAGGCGCCGACCATGCCGGGGTCGAGCGTCTGCGCGCCGAACAGTTGAGCGGCGGGCTCGCCGTAGGCTTCGGCGACTTTCTTGATTTGCGCGAGCGTCCAGGGGCTGCTGCCGCGCAGCTTGCGGTGACCCTGCGAAAAGCTCAGGTCGAGGATGCGGCACAGCTCGGTGGTTTGCTGGCGCTTGCCGATGCCGTTGCGGGTCATCAGCTCGCGCACGCGCTCGGCAACCGCGAGGGAATCCGTGGTGATTGCTTCAGTGGTCATGCTACGGGAACGGATCGTGACGTTCAGAACGACGCCTTGCGGCAGTCTCGGCGGACAGTCTTTACGACGTCCAGGGGCGAGCCGACCGGCCACGCGCGGAAAAGATAACTTTACCGCAAAACGAGTGTCATTCCATGTCGCAATCGGTGCCTTTCTGTGAAAGGTGTGTCACGACGTTACGCTAGATCCACAGGCGTGCGTCAGGCACCACTGGCCCGTTCGCAACCTTCGGACGCGGATCGCGAGACGCCGGGACACGATTCCTCGCCGAGCGGCACGTAATCGCACCGCACTGCCGACGAAATGCACCAGAGCAGGGCGTGTCGGCGACCCGAAGCGCGGCATCGTGCCGCTGCGTCGGCGACAAATTTTTACATGGCGTCCGAGTCGTGCCAGCTGGCCCCGGATCTTACACGCGGATGGTTCGACGGCTTACTCTAATGAAACCGATGGGGATGCTCTGGTCGGGCACGCGCATGAACGCGGCGGAACCCCATGCTACGATTCGCCCGTCTCAAAATAGTGTTGAAGCGATGCAGAAGAAATTTGTGATGCGCGGGTACGAAATGAACTGCGAACCGCGCGTGACGGAGGACGGCAAATATGCCGCCCAGGTCGAGGTCACGAAGCTGGGTTTCAGCCGCGAGGCCGCTTTCCGCAAGCTGGGCGAATTCGATACCGAAGCGGACGCCGTCGCCTACGCGAAAGCATTCTCCGAAGCCTGGTTGAGCCGCTACGCGTAGCGCGTCGTTTGCCCGGGCACGACGGGCGCCGGCTCGACCGGCCGGTGCATGCACTGTGAGCCATTAGGGCGCCGAACGGGCGCCCCCCATTCAAAGCGAAAATCACGAGTAACGCCCGGAGGCGCGGCGGGGTCGCGCGCACCTTCTCGCCTTTGCCGCGTGGCGCCGTTGCCGCATGGCGACGCGCCCGGATCGTCGCGCCCGGCAGAAAGGTTCGCGGAAGGCGATGGACAGCCGGCCCGCGATTGATTCCTGATGGTTTCGAATATCCGGGGAAGCGAGTAGATTCATCGCCCGGGTTGTGAGGTATCGTTCGATGCTCGATTGAAGGCAACGCAATTGGAGGCAGCGAATGGCCACTTTGTGCATGCAGATCGTCGTTCTCGGTAAAACTGTCCAGCTCATGTTGTCGTCGGAGCACCGTACTGCCAGGATTTACATCGTCGACGCCGACGCGGGCAGCCATCCGCCCCGAACGATGAGCATCGAACAGTACGTCGACGCCGGCATGACGGACGACGAGATCGCACGGCATGTGCTCGAAGTCGTCACGATGTCGATCGAACAGCTCGCGCGGCTTCAGCCGTACAACCGCACGGTGCGCGCGCAAACGCGTCGGTTGAGCTATCCACACTGATCACCCCGATACCGGTTGCACCGGGATCGTCCCGGCGCGAACCGCGCCTTTCGATCTTCGATAACGTCCATGTGGCGCGATGACCTCGCGGTCATCGCGCCTTCGGCATTGATCAATGAAGCATGGCCTGCCCGACGCATTGCACGGGAAAGTATCGTCATGTCGTCATGATCAGGAAAACGAACGACATCGAAGAACCCTCGAAAAACGACCACCGAATTCGAATCGCCTTACGCCGGCATATACGTGAACGGCTCTCCGTCTTCCCGCTCGACGGACAGCAGCCGCTTGAGTTGATCGAGCGCGAACAACTGCTTGCCTTCCGCGGCCGCTTCGGCGATCGCGGCATCGACGAGTTTTCGCGCGCGCGCGAGGATCACGGATCGCTGACGCGCGATCTCGAGCACCATGCGTTGCTCGATGTTCTGCCGGCTCGATTGCCTGTCGCTCAGATGGCGCCAGCGATCGCGAAGCTCGGCCCAGGTGATGCGCTGGAATTCCGGAATCGTGCAGGGAAGCGTGCCGGTTTCCGCGGGTTCGGGCTGCGCGCGCAATGCACATCGCAGCACTTCACGCGCGCGCCATTCATCGGAAAACGGTGCATACACGTCGCGCGAGCGGCCGATCGGATTCGCGCGCTCGATTTCCTTTTCGAGCAGGTAGGTCAGCCGTCTCAGTGCGGAACCGTGCGCGAGCATGGCCGGATCGAGCACGCGGATCCCGCGCGATGCATCCGCGACGTGCGCTTTCAGTTCCCACAGCGTCAGACGAAGGTGCTGCACCTCGAGGATCAGGCGCTGGACGTCGGCGTAGGTGCACTTCGTCCACCATTCGGTGAGGTCGTTCAGCTTCGGGGGATCGAATGGGGGGAGGATCATGTTACTGCTGAAGAAATACTGTATGGATATACAGTTTATCGCGCGGTAACATAGCGCCGTCAAGGCGAAAAAACAGGGACGGTCGACGGGCAACCGTCACCGATGGCGGGGCCGCGGCCGCGCACCGGATCGTTCATCGACTTTCCCCCACGTTCGCCCTCCCGATCCTCAATCCGGGCGCCTGTCCGGCGCATGCCATCGCGAACGCCGATGAGTGTGCCGGCGTATCGACGCCAACAGAGAACAATGACGACCACCTATCCGCTGCACGACGCATTGACGCACGCCGACACGGCGTTTCCGGCCGAAGCCGACATCGTGATCGCCGGCGCCGGCATCATGGGCTGCGCGGCCGCCTACTACCTCGGCCTGCGCGGCCTGAAGGCCGTCGTGCTCGACAAGTCGCGCATTGCCGGCCAGCAATCGACGCGCGCATGGGGCTTCGTGCGGCAGCAGGGCCGCGAGTCCGCCGAAGTGCCGCTGATGATGGCCGGCATGCGGATCTGGGAAGGGCTCGAGCAGGCGCTCGGCTTCGACCTCGAATGGCGGCAGGGCGGTTGCCTCTATATCGCCGACAACGACGACGACTGGGCGTCGTTCCAGGCGTGGCTCGCCGTTGCGCGCGAACACGGGCTCGACACGCGCACGCTGACGCGCGCGGAAATCGACGAACGCGTGACCGGGCTGTCGACGCAGGCGCGCACGCTCGGCGGGCTGTATACGGCGACCGACGGGCAGGCCGAACCGCGCCGCGTGGCCGCCGCGTTCGCGGCGCGCGCGACGCAAGCCGGCGCGCGTTTCTTCGAAGGCTGCGGCGTGACGGCGATCGAGACGGCCGGCGGCGCGGTCGTCGGCGTCGTGACCGAGCGCGGCACGATCCGCACGCGGCGCGTGATCTGCGCGGCCGGCGCGACCAGCTTCCGGCTGCTCGACGGCGTCGGCATCCGGCTGCCGCAGCAGGCCGTGCGCGGCACCTGCATGCGCACCAACGTGTTGCCCGACGTGTCCGCGTCGACGATCTGGGGGCACGGCCTCGGCATCCGGCAACGCAGCAACGGCGCGATCAATCTCGCCGACGACATGCAGGTCGACGTCGACCTGACGCTCGGCCATCTGCGCGGCCTGAGCCTGTTCTGGCCGGAATTCTGGTCGCAGCGCGAGAAGTTCCGGCTGCATTTGAATGGCGCCGCGTGGCGCGATGCCTGCGCGCGCATCGGCGGCGGAGGCGGGCCGATCGAGCCGCGCGATCCGCAGCCGCAGCCGAATCGCGCGCATGCGCCGCGCGCGCTCGCGAAGCTGAAGGCGATCTTCCCCGCGCTGAAGGACGCGCAGATCGTCGAGGCCTGGGCCGGCCTGATCGACGTGCTGCCCGACGGGATTCCGGTGATCGACGCGCCCGGCACGCCGTCCGGGCTCGCGATCGCGACCGGCTTCTGCGGGCACGGCTTCGCGATGGGGCCGATCGTCGGGCGGCTGCTGGCCGAATGGGTCGATACGGGCGCGCCGTCGCTCGACCTGGCGGCGTTCCGCGCCGGGCGTTTCGCCGACGGGACGATGGTGCGGCCGCGCAGCATGCTGTAGCGGACGGGCCCGCGTGTTCCCGTCGTAGAATCGAGCCCGCAATCTTCAGGAGATTCCCCGTTGGCAACGCCCTCCGACAAGCGCCGCTCGTTGCGCTCACGCCTGCGTCGTGCCCGCGATCCGTGGCAGGCGCCGCGTGCGCGCACGCTGTTCACGCGTCCCGCGACGTCGCCGCGGCGCACGCTGCTGTTCCGTCTCGGCGCGGTCGTGGTGCTGTGCATGCTCGCGTTTCTCGTGCTGTATCTCGATCGCGACGGCCTGCGCGATTCGACCAAGAGCACGCCGATGAATGTCGCCGATCTCGTGTACTTCACGATGGTCACGGTCGCGACGGTCGGCTACGGCGACATCGTGCCGGTCACCGCGCGCGCGCGTCTGATCGATGCATTCTTCATCGTGCCGATCCGCATCGGCATCTGGTTCATCTTCCTGGGCACGGCGTATCAGTTCGTGATCCAGCGCGTCATCGAGGAATTCCGCATGAAACGCCTGCAGAAGCAACTGTCCGATCACATCGTCGTGTGCGGCTACGGCCTGTCGGGGTCGATCGCCGTGCGCGAGCTGCTCGAAAGCGGTGTCGATCCGTCGACGGTCATCGTGATCGACGCGCAGCAGCAGGCGCTCGAGGCAGCGACGTCGCTCGGCGTGACGGGGCTGCTCGGCGATCCCGCGCACGAGGATCTGCTGCAGCAGGCGCAAGTGCGCTCGGCGAAGGCCGTGATCATCTCGGTGACCGACGACCCGACCGCGATCCTGCTGACGCTGTCGGTGCGCAGCATCGCGCCCGAGACGAAGATCGTCGTGCGGATCCAGGAGAACCTGTATCAGCGGCAGCTGCGGCAGGCGGGCGCGGACGTGATCGTGTCGTCGACGAAGATCGGCGCGCTGCTGCTCGCGGATGCGGTGCATAGCCGCTACATCGTGCCGTTCGTGAACGACATGCTGTCGACGCGCGGGCGCGCGACGCTGCTGGAGCGCGAGGCATTGCCGCACGAAATCGGCTGCATGACGAACGTCGTGCCGGGCGCGATCGTCGTCGGGCTCGATCGCTGCGGGAAGATCCATTCGTTCTACGAGGATCCGCCGTGCCGGATCGAGGCGGGGGATACGCTGGTCGTGATTCAGTCGGCGCGAATTCCGGATCCGGATGTGTGAGGGACGGTTGTGCAGCATCCCGGCATCGTGCGCCATGCCGCGCGGTGACCGGGGCAACCCCGCTTGATATGTCCCCGCGCGTTATTTAGTATGAGGTAATCGCGTCGTGCGCCGCGCACGAGCGTGATCATCGAGGAGACACATGCAATTCAGGTCGACGGCGCCCTATACCATCGTCGTGATCGGTATCGTGATTGCGTGCGCGCTCATGGGTCTGTGCGTGTTGCAGCTGTTCCAGAGCCGTAACGACGCGCTCGCGCGGGCGAGCGAAACCTCCCGCAATCTCGGCCTGATCGCCGAGCGCGACATCGAACGCAATTTCGAACTCTACGACCTGTCGCTGCAGGCTGTCATCGCGGGGCTTCAACGTCACGACGTGATGACCGCGCCCGCGAGCTTGCGGCGCGCCGTGCTGTTCGATCACGCCATGACGGCAGAGTTTCTCGGCTCGATGCTGGTGCTCGACGCCAGCGGCAACATCGTCCTCGATTCCGCCGGCGACGAGCCGCGTCACGGCAATTTCGCCGATCGCAAGTATTTCACCATCCACCGCGACAATCCGGACGCAGGGCTCTACGTCAGCGATCCGTTCATATCGCGCCTGCGAAGAGGCTCGCCCAGCATCGGGCTCTCGCGGCGGATCTCGAACCCGGACGGCTCGTTTGCCGGCGTCGTGCTCATTGCGGTCAACCTCGAGTATTTCCACCAACTGTTCGCCGGCCTGTCGCTTGGACAGCACGGCTCGATCTCGCTGATCGGCAACGACGGCGTGATGGTGATGCGCCAGCCGTACGACGTGCATACCATCGGGCGCAACATCAGCAAAGCCGCGACCTTCCGGCGATTCCAGACCGCGCCGGAGGGCTCGTTCTCTGAAACGTCGTCGATCGACGGCGTGCGCCGTCTCTATTACTTCAAACATCTACCCAAGCTCCCGCTGATCATCATGGTCGCGGAAGCGGAGCAGGATATCTATGCGGCCTGGCGGCACCGCGCCGTGACGATCGGCGCGCTGGTGGCGACGTTCGGCGCCGCGTTCATCGGGGTGTCCTTCATGCTCGGCACGCAACTCCGGCGCCGGATGCGCGCCGAGTCGGAACTCGTGCTGCTCGCCCGCACCGACGGTCTCACCGGCCTGAACAATCGCCGCAGCTTCGCGGAAGTGCTGGACCGCGAATGGCGCCGCGCGCGGCGCGCGCGATCGGTGTTCTCGTTGCTGTTCGTCGATGTCGACCGCTTCAAGGCCTACAACGATACCTACGGCCACCAGGCGGGAGACGATGCGCTGGCTGCGGTTGCGCGCTGCATCGGCGACAACATTCGCCGGCCGGCCGACACCGCAGCCCGCTATGGCGGAGAGGAATTCGTCGTGCTGCTCCCCGATACCGCCGAGACGGGTGCCGCCCAGATTGCCGAGCGGATTCGCGCGGCGATCGACGAGCTGCCGCTCGAACACGCCGGCAGCGAACACGGGCACGTCACGGCCAGTATCGGCCTGGCGAGCTGGACGCCCGAGCACGATGCCGAGGCCGAGGCCGTGATCAAGGCTGCCGACGAAGCGTTGTACTACGCGAAGGCGACCGGCCGGAACAAGGTCGTCGCGTTTCAGCCGCCGGCATGACGCGTGGCGCGACGTGCAGGCGCGTGGCCGCGCTCGAATTGCCTCGAGCCCGCCGCGGTCGCGATTGCACCTGCGCGTGCCTGCCAGGCGTACGCGGCCGCGAAACTTTATGACGTACACCGAATAATTTATCGGTTTATATCGGTTGGGAATGCCGGATCGCGGGAACAGAATCGTCGCTTCCGGAACCCGAATGCCTGTGTGTCGACGCTCCAGCATCCACTTTTCATGTGATGGCGAGCGTGCATGCACGTGTCGGGTTCCTGTCTCCATGTGGACATCGCCGGCCATGCGGCGAACAAGGGAATGCGATGAGTTCGATCGATCTGAACGCAGTCACGCCGGTTTCCGCGCCCATCCGCTCCGCGAGCGATGTCGCGCGCCTGATCAATACGACGGACAGTTCCGTCAGCCACGCGCGGATGATCGTGCTGCTCGCGCTCGGCGGCGTGTTTCTCGACGCGTACGACCTGACGACACTGTCGTACGGCATCGACGACGTCGCGCGCGAATTCGGCCTGACGCCCGCGCTGACGGGGCTGGTCGGCTCGGCGATCATGATCGGCACGATCTTCGGCAGCCTGATCGGCGGATGGCTGACCGACAGGATCGGCCGTTATCAGGTATTCATGGCCGACATGCTGTTCTTCGTCGTCGCGGCGATCGCGGCCGGGCTCGCACCGAACGTCTGGGTGCTGATTGCCGCGCGCTTCGTGATGGGGCTCGGGGTCGGCATCGACCTGCCCGTCGCGATGGCGTTTCTCGCGGAATTCTCGAAGTTCAACGGCCGCGGCAACAAGGCGTCGCGGCTCGCTGCATGGTGCCCGATGTGGTACGTGGCGTCGTCGGTGTGCTTCCTGCTGATCTTCGGCATGTATTTCCTGCTGCCGGCCGAGCATGCGGGCTGGCTGTGGCGCGCGTCGCTGATCTTCGGCGCGGTGCCGGCGCTCGTCATCATCCTGGTCCGGAATCGCTTCATGAACGAATCGCCGTTGTGGGCCGCGAACCAGGGCGACCTGGCCAATGCCGCGCGCATCCTGCGCGAGTCGTACGGCATTCACGCCCATGAAGCGGACGACGCGCCGCGCGAGCCTAGCCCGCCGCCCGTGCGGATTCGCGTGCTGTTCCAGCGTCCGTATCTCGGCCGAACGATCGTCGCCAGCGTGATGAACCTGTGCATTCCGTTCGAATACACGGCGATCGCGTTCTTCCTGCCGTCGATCCTGTCGCAGTTTCTCGGCGCGGGCGTGTTCGAGACGATCGCGGCGTCGCTTGCGCTGAACGTGCTGTTCGCGTTGACGGGCGGCTTGCTGGGCATGCGTCTCGCGTATCGATATCCGTCGCGTCACGTCGCGATCGCGGGCTTCGCGCTGCAGTTCGTCGCACTCGTCGCGCTCGCGCTGGCGGGGCATCCGCACGGCGCGCTCGCGATCGGCCTCGTGCTGCTGATGCTCGGCACATGGCTGTTCGCCGAAGGTTTCGGGCCGGGTGCGCAGATGATGATCTATCCGACGCTGTCGTATCCGGCGGCGATCCGCGGCACCGGTGTCGGCTTCGGGCGCTCGCTGTGCGGGATCGGCCAGGCGCTCGCGCTGTTCGTGCTGCCGATCCTGCAGGCCCGTCTCGGCACGGACATGTTCTGGGTCGTCGCGGTCAGCGCGGCCACGCCGATCGTGTTCCTGCTGATCGTGCGTCATGAACCGACGGCGCGCGATATCGACGCCGAGGCGGCCGCGTGAATGCAGCGCTTGCCGGAACCCGCAAACAAGTTCGCCGCGATGCCGGCCTTCGCGCTACATTGGCGTCATTCGCCTTCAGCCGAAGGCCGACCCGGAGTCGAACCATGCAACGCCAGACCGGCAACCTGTTCAGCCTCGAAGGTGCGCGCGGCGACGACGAGCGCGTCGACGTGCTCGTCGCGGGATCGCGCCTGAACGTCGAGCGGATCGTGTCGATGGGGCACACGAGTCCCGATGGATTCTGGTACGACGATTCGCGTGCCGAATGGGTCGTGCTGCTGTCAGGCGCCGCGGTGCTCGAGTTCGAAGCGGACGCGACGCTGCACGACATGCGCCCCGGCGATTACGTGCTGATCGAACCGCATTGCCGGCATCGTGTCGCGTGGACGCATCTTGAAGAACGGTCGGTCTGGCTCGCGATCTATCACGATCGATGAAACGTGCGGCGACTTATCGACCTGGCCGCCGCCGGCTGAAGCGCTGCTCGACGACGTTGGTTCCCCATTGCGCGCCCTCCGATTCGCTGGTCAGCGCAAAACCGAACGATTCATATAGGTGGCGTGCCGAATCCAGCCCCTTGAACGTCCACAGGTAGGTCTCGTCGAACTGCTGCTCATCGACGAAATGCATGGCGCGCGTCATCAGTTCCCGTCCGATCCCGAAGCCACGCAATCCATCGTCGACGATGAACCACCGCAAATGTGCGATTCCCGTGGCTTTATTCCCGTCTATCGCGACCGAGGCGAGCGCGCGGCCGTGTTCGGCATGGAGCCACAGAGCCTTGCCTTCGGCCGGCAGGGTGCCGGCAAATTCCGCGAGTTCGGTCGCCACCTTTTTCTCGAAGAAAGCGCCGAACCCCCAGTGTTCCGAATAGAACCGCGCGTGAAGGCTTGCTATGTCGCCGATACAGCCGGGCTGGTAGCCGTCGACGATCTGCGTGGTGTCCGCTTTAGGCGTGCGCGCGTCGGTGGCATTGTCTTGCGCGAGCGCATCGCTATAAAGCGCGAGGGCGCGGACGAGGGTTTGCTGGTCCGCCGGAACCATCCGGCGTAACGCATTCGACACCTGACGTGTCGCAAACTGGTCGATCTTCTTGCGCAGTTTCTGCCCGTCGGCAGTCAGGTACAGCTGCGTCGCACGCGCATCGTCGGGCGAGATGCGGCGCGTCACGAAGCCGGCCATTTCGAGCCGCGAAAGCTGCCTGCTCGTGTTCGATTTATCCAGACGCAGAATGCTGCCCAGATCCTTCGCGCTGATGCCGGGCGCCATGCCTATCTCGAGAACGGCGTGAACGGCAGACGGCGCCAGATCGCTGTCGGCCAATGTCGCCCGCATGAAACCCAGTTCGCGAACCAGTTTGCGCGAGAAGTCCCGAAGCTCGAGGATCGTCGCTTCGCGCGTCTTCGACGGAATATCGATGAGGTCCATGGCGAGCCCGGGAAAGTTGCGTGTCGCAAGTAATATTAGTTGCGACACGCAACTTGTCAAGGACGAGCGGCGCCGGGCAGCCGGGCGACGTGCCCGGCATCGCGGCCCGGCGCGGCAGAAACGGCGCGGCGCCGGGCTTTATCCCCGTCCGACGAACGGCATCGTCGTCGCCATGATCGTCATGTTCAGGATATTCGTGTCCAGCGGAAGAGTCGCCATCTGAACGACCGCATTCGCGACATGCGTGACGTCCATCCGCGCCTCGGGCGCCATGCGGCCGTCGGCCTGCAGCACGCCTTCCGTCATGCGATCCGTCAGCGACGTGGCCGCGTTGCCGATGTCGATCTGACTGCACGCGATGTTGTATGCACGGCCGTCGAGCGCGAGCGACTTGGTGATGCCGGCCACCGCATGCTTGGTGGCCGTGTACGCGATCGTGTTCGGGCGCGGCGTATAGGCGGAGATCGAGCCGTTGTTGATGATCCGGCCACCCTGGGGCGTTTGCGCCTTCATCAGGCGCCACGCGGCCCGCGCGCACAGAAAGACGCCCGTCAGGTTCGTCGCGACGACGTCGTTCCACACGTCGAACTCGTGCTCGTCGAGCGGCACGGCCGGCGCATTGCGCCCGGCATTGTTGAAGAGGACGTCCAGCCGCCCGAACCGCTGCGCGATCTGCGCGAATGCGTGTTCGACCGACGCTTCGTCGGTGACGTCGGCCGGAAACGCGTGTGCGTCGCCACCGTCGGCGACGATCGCCTCTTTCGTTTCACGCAGCGAGGCTTCCTTGCGTCCGAGCAGCGCGACGGCAAATCCGGCGTTCGCGAGCGCGATTGCCGCGGCACGACCGATGCCGGATCCGGCGCCCGTGACGGCGGCGAACTTCTTCGAGGCAGACATGGCTTGATTTCCTGCGGGTTGGATGAGGAAAGCGGCGGCGGGCGCGCGATGGACTCGCCGCGCCGGTCGAAGCGACATCCTACCGCGCACGCCGGATTTCGCGACGCGAGCGGCTATGCCTTGCGCGTCGGCGCGGCCTTGCGTCCACGCGTTCCGGCTTCCGCGAACAGGCTGACCACGACGTCCCTGAGCCACCGGTTGCCCTCATCCTGATTCACGCGCGCATGCCACAGCATGTGGATCGGCGCGCCCGGCAGCGTGACCGGCAACGCGCGCCAGCCGAGCGAAAACGGCGCGGCGAGCTGCAGCGCCAGGTGTTCCGGCACGGTCGCGATCAGGTCGGTGCGCTGCAGGATATAGCCGACGCTCATGAAATGCGGCACCGTCAGCCGCACGCGGCGCTTCACGCGGCGGCGCTTCAGCCATTCGTCCACCTGGCCGTGACCGGTGCCGGCCGACACCACGACGAGATGCTCGGCCGCTCGCCATGCGTCGACGGTCAGCGGCGCGTCCTCGAGAGGATGCCCGCGCCGGAACAGGCACACGTATCGCTGATCGAACAGTCGGCGCTGATAGAACCCGCCCTGCAACTGCGGCAGCAGGCCGATCGCGAGATCGACGCGGCCGTCGGCCATCTCGTCGGCGAGATTGACGCTCGTGTTGCGCACCGTATTGAGCGCGATGCCCGGTGCCGTGCGCGACAGGTGTTCGAGCAGCGCGGGCAGGAACACGACTTCGCCGATATCGGTCATCCCGATCGTCATCGTGCGCGATGCGCGCAGCGGATCGAAACCGGTCTCGGGGTTGAGCGCGGCATGCAGCGTCGACAGCGCGTGCGCAACCGGTTCGGCCAGGCGCAGCGCGAACGGTGTCGGCACCACGCCGCCCGGCCCGCGCACGAACAGCGGATCGCCGAGCCGGCGGCGCAGCTTCGCGAGCGCGTTGCTGACGCCCGGCTGGCTCATGTTCATCTGCTCGGCGACGGTCGACACTCGCCGCTCCTGCATCAGTCGCTGAAACAGCAGCAACAGATTGAGGTCGATCTCGCTCAGTTCCATGGTTCCGGGTTGTCTCCGATCATTCCATTTGGTGATGAAGCAGATTCCCTGCATTTTATTGTGGGATAAGGGGGCGCTGCTGAAAATACCGATACGGCGCTCGCATTCGACAGGCGCGCCGCGCGGGGCGCGCGCACCGCGGCCTCGACCACTCACCATCTGAATATCGGAGACACGTTCATCATGCAGACGAATCTGAGGATCGCGATCGTCGGGGCCGGCATCGGCGGCTTGACGCTGGCGCTTGCATTGCGCGAGCTGGGCATCGACGCGCAACTGTACGAGCAGACCGACGTGCTGCGCGAGGTGGGGGCAGCCGTCGCGCTGTCGGCCAACGCGACGCGCTTCTACGAACGGATGGGATTACGGCCGGCTTTCGACGCGGTGTGCGCGGAGATTCCCGGCCTCGTCTATCGCGACGGGCGCAGCGGCACGGTGATCGGCCATCATCGCGGTGAACCCGACTATCGCCGGCAGTTCGGCGGCGCGTACTGGGGCGTGCATCGCGCGGACCTGCAGGCGATCCTGTCGAAGGCGGTCGGTGTCGGGCAGATTCATCTCGGCCATCGGCTCGTCGATCTCGCGCAGCATCCGGATCGCGTCACGCTGAGCTTCGCCAATGGCGCACGCGTCGACGCCGATCTCGTGATCGGCGCGGACGGCGCGCGTTCGATCACGCGGCGCTGGATGCTCGGCTACGACGACGTGCTGTATTCGGGGTGCTCGGGCTTTCGCGGCGTGGTGCCGGCCGAGCGGATGGACCTGTTGCCCGATCCCGAGACCATTCAGTTCTGGGTCGGGCCGCACGGCCATCTGCTGCACTATCCGATCGGCGACAACGGCGACCAGAACTTCCTGCTGGTCGAGCGTCATCCGTCGCCGTGGCCGTCGCGCGACTGGGTCATGCCGGCGCAAGAGGGCGAGCAGTTGCGCCTGTTCAAGGACTGGCATCCGGCGGTGGTGCAGATGATCACCGCGGTGCCGATCAGCCAGCGCTGGGGGCTGTTCCACCGGCCGCCGCTCGGCCGCTGGAGCCGCGGGCGCGTGACGCTGATCGGCGACGCCGCGCATGCGCTGGTGCCGCATCACGGGCAGGGCGCGAACCAGTCGATCGAGGACGCGATGGTGCTGGCCGCGCAGCTGGCGAAGGCCGGGCGCGGCAACTGGCGCGAGGCGCAGGAAGCGTACGAGCGGCTGCGGCGCGGCCGCACGCGCAAGGTGCAGTACGCGTCGATCTCCGCGGCCGACGTGCTGCATCTGCCCGACGGGCCGGCCGCGCAGGCGCGCAATGCGCGTCTCGGCGAGCGCGACAGCGTGCTGCATCACCTGGACTGGATTCACGATTTCGACGCGCTCGCCGATGAACCGAACGAGCGGCAGGGCGGGACGTGGCTGTGAGCGGCAGGGCGCGGTGCGATCGGCGGCAGCGCGACCGGTGATCGGCGCGGCAGTTGCGCGGTCGTTCGTCGGGGCGGCTGGCCGCCCTCGTGCAGGCTGGCCAGCCCGGCTGGCCGTCACGCGTAGTCGGCCACCTGTTGCGCGTCGCGCTTGACCTGTTCGATGTCGCGAAACCTCGCGGCCGGATGGGCGTCCGGCAGCCGCGCCGACGCACCGAACAGCTTCTCGCGCAGCGTGCCCGGCGCATATTCGGTCGGATAGACGCCGCGCCGCTGCAACTCCGGCACGAGGTAGCGCACGATGTCCTCGAAGGTTTCGTGCGCAACGGCATACGCGAGGTTGAAGCCGTCGACGTCGGTCGCGGCGACCCATTCCTGCAGGATGTCCGCGACGGTCTGCGCGGAGCCGACGAACACGGGCCCCATCCCGCCGATGCCGCCCCACGCGGCCAGTTCCTCGATCGTCCACGCGGTATCGCCGCCGGCCAGATGCTCGACGGCCGACACGATCGCGTTCGTCTCGACGCGCCGGACGGGATCGGTCGGCGCGTACTGGCCGAAATCGATGCCGGTCCAGCCGGACATGAACACGAGCGAGCCGTCGTACGACACATAGCGGCGGTACTCGTCGAACTTGGCCTGCGCCTTCTCGTCGGTCTCGTCGACGATCACCGTGACGAGGTTGTAGATCAGCACGTCGTGCGGGTCGCGGCCCGCGGCGGCGGCCTGCGCGCGCACGTCGGCGACATAGCGCGCGAGTTGCGGGCGGGTCGGCGCGGCGACGAACACGCATTCGGCGTGCTGCGCGGCGAACGCCTTGCCGGGGCCGGACGCGCCGGCCTGGAACAGCACCGGCGTGCGCTGCGGCGACGGCTCGCACAGATGATAGCCGGGCACGTCGAAGAAGCGCCCCTTGTGACCGATCTCGTGCACCTTCTCCGGATGCGTGAATACGCGGCCGTCGCGATCGCGCACGACCGCGCCGTCTTCCCAGCTGCCTTCGAACAGCTTGTACAGCACCTCGACGTATTCGGCCGCGACCGCATAGCGGTCGTCATGGGTGCGCAGTCCGTTGTCGCCGACGTTCTTCGCGCCGCTTTCCAGATACGACGTGACGATATTCCACGCGAGCCGGCCCTTCGTGTGATGGTCGGCGGTCGACAGCCGGCGCGCGAACGTGTACGGATGCTCGAACGTCGTCGACGCGGTGATGCCGATACCGAGATGCTCGGTCGCCATTGCGATCGGCGCGGCGAGCTGCAGCGGATCGTTGACGGGGATCTGCGCGGCCTGGTGCAGCGCGTGGTAGTTGCTGCCCTGGTAGACGTCGTAGTAGCCGATCACGTCCGCGATGAAGATCGCGTCGAAGATCCCGCGTTCGAGCACGCGGGCGAGATCGGTCCAGTAGTCGAGATCCTTGTACTGCCACGAACGATCGCGCGGATGCGCCCACAGGCCGGGTGACTGATGGCCGACGCAATTCATTTCGAACGCGTTGAAGCGGATGGTCTTGCTCATCGCGCCGCTCCCGTTTCCGTGCCGGCTTGCGCACCTGCACCGTTGCCGACGCGCCAGACGAACGGTGGCGTGCGTCCGTTGATGACCCAGTCGCCGACGATCCGCGCCTTGTAGACGAGCGGATTGTGCGATGACACCGTGCGCGCGTTGCGCCAGTGACGGTCGAGCGCGGTCGTGCTGCGCGTCGCGGATGCGCCGAGCGCGTCGAACAGGCGCGTCGCCGCGCGCAGCACGAGTTCCGACACGACGAGCTGGCTCTGCGCGGATTCGATTTCGGCGGCGACGTTGGCGGCATGTTCGGCTTCGTCGTCGCCGCCGAAGCGTGCGACGTACGCCTGCTGCAGCGGTTGCGCGGCGCGCAGCGTGAGCGCATCGGCCGCATAGGCCCACGACGCGATTTCGCCGATCACCTGCTGGAGCTGCGCATCGTCGCCGGCGCGCGCGGCGTTGCCGTGGCTGTACACGCGCGTGCGGCCGCGCACGAGCTCGCCCGCGTCGCGCACGATCGCATGGCCGATGCCAGCCAGCGTGGCGACGTGGAACAGCTGGTAGAACGCGGTCTGGTATTTGAAGCGGCGTGCGAAATCGATCACGTGGTCGGCGTCGACCGCCGCATTCTCGAAGCGCGTCGTGCCGCTGCCGGTCGTTTTCTGGCCGAAGCCGTCCCAGTCGTCTTCGAGTATCACGCCGGGCTGCCCGGTGGCGATTGCGACGATCACGTCGCTGCCATCCTCTTCGCGCTGCGCGAACACGTCGATCCAGTCCGCGAACAGGCTGCCGGTGCTGTAGAACTTCCGGCCGTTCAACACGAGCCGGCCGTTCTGCTCCGATACCTTGGTGATCGTCTGGCCGAGCGGAACGTCGCCGGCCTCCGACCACGCATTGCCGACGAGCTGGCCGGTCGCGAAACGATCGAACCACGTCGTGCGCTGCGGCCCGGGCGGCGCGTTCAGCCAGTCCTCGACGAACGCGAAGTGGCCGCGCAACGCTTGCGGCAGATTGGAGTCGGCGGCGGCGAGTTCGGTCAGCAGCCGGAACAGCTGCGGCAGCGACGCGCCGGCGCCGCCGTCACGCACCGGCAGCCGTATCGCGCCGAAGCCGGCGGCCTTGAGCCAGCCGATCGCTTCGTACGGCAGTTCGCGGCGGCGTTCGCGCTCGGCGGTGCCGGCGGCAATCCGGTCGAAGATCGGCCGGAACCGGCTCGCGAGCGCGTCGTAGTCGGTGCCGGTGGACAATTCGGTATCTGCGTGCGACGAAGTCATGCGGGGTTCCTCGTAGGGCGGGGCCGTTTGCACCGGGAGCCCAGTATAGGAAGCACGACGCGCACGTTCCAATAACGGATTCGCAGATCGTTATCGTCGCTGCGCATTATGCGAACGGCACCGTGAAACGTCGACGCCAGGGCGTCGATCGCGACGCCGAAGCGCGGAAGCGGATGCGGTGCCGTGCGATGTCGTTTGTTATCCGAAGGAATATCGTTACGAGAATCGCTCGGTTTGCCGGCCTGCGGCGCGCTGCTAGATTGAGTGCTTTCGTGATTCGACAGGAGAGCCCGATGTCAGATACGAGCGCGACGATTCAGGACCGGCCGGCCGACGCAAGACCGCAGGTGGCCCGCGTGATCGCCGACGACGCGCAGGCGATCGCGGTTGCGCAGGCACTCGCGCAACGGCTGGCCGAAGGGGCGGCCGAGCGGGACCGCGAGCGCCGGCTGCCGCGCGACGAGATCGAATGGTTCTCGCAGTCGGGGCTGTGGGCGATCACGGTGCCGAAGGCCTACGGCGGCGCGGGCGTCTCGAACGTGACGCTCACCGAGGTGATCAAGATCGTCGCGGCGGCCGATGCGTCGCTCGGGCAGTTGCCGCAGAACCACTTCGGGCTGGTCGACGTGATCGCGCTGGCCGGCACCGATGCGCAGAAGCGCCATTTCTTCGCGGAGATCCTGAGCGGCAAGCGCTTCGGCAACGGCTTCTCGGAGAAGGGCACGAAGCACGTGCTCGACCTGAAGACGCGCGTGCGGCGCGACGGCGACGACTATGTCGTCGACGGCACGAAGTTCTATTCGACCGGCGCACTGTTCGCGCATTACGTGCCGGTGCTCGGCCTCGACGATACGCAGCAGGCATGGCTCGCCTACATTCCGCAGCCGACGCCGGGGCTGACCGTGATCGATGACTGGTCGGGCTTCGGGCAGCGCACGACCGCGAGCGGCACGGTGGTGCTGGACAGCGTGCGCGTGCCGGCTTCGCATGTGTTGCACGCGCAGCGCGTGTCGGACGAGCCGACGCTCAACGGCCCGCTGTCGCAGATCATTCAGGCGGCGATCGATGCCGGCATCGCGAAGGCCGCGATCGCCGATACGGAGGCGTTCGTGCGCACGCGCACGCGGCCGTGGGTCGACAGCGGCGTCGAGCGGGCGGCCGACGATCCGTTGATCGTCCGCGAGATCGGCCGTCTGCACATCCAGCTGCATGCGGCGGAAGCGCTGCTCGAACGTGCGGCGCGCACGCTCGACGAGATCGGCGCGCGCGGCACGGTGACCGACGACGATGTCGCGCGTGCATCGGTCGCGGTCGGCGAGGCGAAGGTGTTGACGACCGAGATCGCGCTGCTAGCGGGCGAGAAGCTGTTCGAGCTGGCGGGCACGCAGTCGACGCTCGCCGAACACAATCTCGACCGGCACTGGCGCAATGCGCGCACGCACACGCTGCATGATCCGGTGCGGTGGAAGTATCACCTCGTCGGCAACTACTACCTGAACGGCGTTCGGCCGGCGCGTCACGCGTGGAATTGAATCGGCCGCGAGGCAGCGCGACAGCGCGGCGCGCGCCTTGCGCCGGTGACGCCGGCGCAGAGTAGGAAGCGGCGTCAGGTGATCGTTGTGCGGTTGCCTGACGCGTCGGCCGGCTCCATTACGTCACGCATTACTTCACGCATTCCAGCGCGTACTTCAACCCCGACCCGAGCACCCCGCGCCACACGTCCCACGTGTGCCCGCCATCGACGATGCGCAGTTCGGCCGGGTTCTGCGCGCGGCGCAGCTGCGTGTACAGCACGCTCGATTCGGCCTGGATCGTCAGGTCGTCGTCGCCGGCCGCGATGAACATCGGCACGCGCCAGTTGCGCGCGAAATAGCCGCGCATCAGGGCCGGGTAGTTCAGCTCGTGCCACACGCGCGGGTCGAACTGCCGGTCGCCGAACACGCCGACATAGCGCGCGGCGGAATTGAGCGGCGGCTCGTTCGCGTAGATCGCCGGGCTCAACAGCATCGCGCCGCAGAACAGGCCCGGTTCGAGCAGCGAGAAACGCAGCGCGCCGAAGCCGCCCATCGACACGCCGCCGATCGCGCGGCCCGCGCGCTGGTTCGACACCGCGAAGTGCGCTTCGACTTCCGGCAGCAGGTCGTTCAGGAACGCGCTCTGCATCTTCTCCTTGCGGTCGACGTACCAGTCGGTGCCGCCTTGCGGCATCACGATCACGACGGGCGGGATCTCGCGGCGTTCGATCAGCGTGTCGGCCGTGGCCTGCAGCCGGCCCTGCGTGATCCAGTCGTTTGCATTGCCGGCATTGCCGTGCAGCAGGTACAGCACCGGGTAGCGCGCGCCTTCCGGGTTATAGCCGGGCGGCAGGTAGACCGTGTACGACCAGTCGCGCTTGAGCGACGCCGACCGGAACGCGCGCAGCACGACGCTGCTGCCCGGATTCACCGGCGGTTCCTGGGCGGCCGGCGCCACCGTTGCGGGCGGGACGATCGTGGGCGCGGACGTCGCCGGCGCGGCCGCGGGCCCGCCCGGCGTGGCGTGGGCAGTGGCGATGGAGCCGGCGATCAGGGCGACGGCGAACGGAAGGGCGAGTCGGCGCATGGCGAAGCGTTTCAGGAGAGGCGCCCGCTATCGTAGCAGCGGCGCGTGACGGCGCGGCACGTCATCGCCGCGTACGGAACGGGAACGACAGCCGCGACACCAGCGGCGCATAAAGCTTCGCGACGAGATACAGCAGGCCCATCGCGACGACGTCGGCGGCCAGGCCGAGCGGCACGTCGAGATAGCCTTCGGTCGCCTGGTAGAGCAGCGAGTCGACCGCGAGCGAGATGCCGGTGCCGGCGACGAAGCACAGCAGCCCCTGGCGGCCGATCGTGCCGATCCACGGCATCGCGTGCGCGACCTTCTTCATCCACCCGAGGTGCACGAGCTTGGCCGCGAGCCACGCGATCGCGAGGAAGTTCGCGAGCCGCAGCGCGCCGAGGTTCTGCTTGATCGACGGATCGGTCGGGAACGGCTCGACGCGCAGCCGGTAGTACGCGCCGGCCGCGACGATCGCGAGCGACACGGCCGTCAGCAGCCAGCCCTGGGGTTTCGGCGCGAGCGTCTGGTAGACGGGCTGGCAGCGCGCGATCACGCCGAGCACGAACAGGAACTGCCACGCGAACGGGTTGAAGTCCCACGGCGCGCCTTCGACGGTCGGCAAGAAGCGCGCGACGTGCGGCGCCGCGTACCAGAGCGAGCCGCTGAACGCGAGCATCAGCCACGGCTGGGTGCGCGCGAGCGGCAGCGCGAGCGGGACGAGCAGCGCGAAGAACGCATACATCGGCAGCACCGACGCGAGATACGGCTGGCGGCGGAACAGCAGGATGTCGCGCAGCGCGGCGAGCGGCTTGTGGAGCAGGCCGTCGAGATCGTTGGTCGGCATGTTCGGGCCGTCGATCGAGAACGCGTTCAGCACGGCGGTGATCAGCAGCATCAGGCCGGCCGTCACGAGGAATGCGCGGTAGATCTCGAACGCACGGCGGATGAAACGCTGGCGCGCGGCGGCCTCGTCGTGGCGCTCGGCGAGCGAGTTGTACGCGATGGCGGTCGCGAAACCGCCGAGGAACACGAACACCTCGGCCGCATCGCACAGCGCGTACGCATGCAGCGTCACGCGCGACAGGATGCTGCCGCCGATGTGATCGACGACGATCACCAGCAGCACGAGGCCGCGGAAGAAATCGAGTTCGGCGTAGCGGCCGGCCCGGGCGGCGGCGGTCATCGGGCCGCCTCCCGGCGCGCGCCGCGTGCGCGGCCGGCACCTGCCGCGCATGAATCGGGGTGAAGCATGAATTCGTGAAGAAATGACGAACGGATGCGCATTGTGCCACCGATACGGTGCCGTCCGGGTTTACGCGGATAGCGGGCCGGCCGGCCGCTGCCGATAAGCGTGCTCATGGCATCGGAAAAACAGGGCAGTTGGACGAGCGCAACGCTTTGCTGGCCGCGCCCACGCCCCGATGGACGGGCGGTTTGCGACGTGACACCATTTTGTCCTCGCGGCCGCACACCGCGCAGTCCGCCCTGCGGGCCACCTCTATAAAACAGACCAAACAATCGCCGGGCGAATGGCCTGCCCGGCACCCGGCTCCGGAGATCCGTCATGAAGAAGCACGTCATTTTTGCCGCCGCGCTGGCTGCTTTCGCCGCGCCGGCCTTCGCGCAGGACAGCGTGACGCTGTACGGCCTGATCGACGAGGGCTTCAACTACACGAACAACGTGAGCGTGAACGGGGTCGGAAAAACGAATTACCAGCTCGCGAGCGGCTATGCGCAGGGCAGCCGCTGGGGCCTGAAGGGCAGCGAGGACCTCGGCGGCGGGCTGAAGGCGATCTTCACGCTGGAAAACGGCTTCGACGTGAACAACGGCCGGTTCAACCAGGGCGGCCGGATGTTCGGCCGCCAGGCGTTCGTCGGGCTGAGCGCGTCGCGCTTCGGCACGCTGACCTTCGGCCGCCAGTACGATGCGGTCGTCGACTATCTCGCGCCGCTCACCGCGAACGGCAACTGGGGCGGCACGCTGTTCTCGCACCCGTTCGACAACGACAACACGGACAACTCCTTCCGCGTCAACAACACGGTCAAGTACGCGAGTCCCGACTGGAACGGGCTGTCGTTCGGCGGCACCTACAGCTTCAGCAACAGCACGGGCTTCTCGACCAACCGCCAGTACAGCATCGGCGCGCAGTATTCGCTGGCCGGGCTGCAGGTCGCGGCCGCGTATCTGCAGGCGAACAGCCCGGGCGTCGGCAATGCGGGCGCGATCGCGGCCGACGACGCGAACTTCGTCGCCGACCGCCTGCGGATCTTCGGCGGCGGCATCAACTATACGTTCGGTCCGGCGACGGTCGGCTTCGTCTATACGAAGACCGACGTGAAGAACCCGGTGTCGACCGTCTACCTGCCGGCGTCGACATTCGACGGCCTCGGGCTCACGGCGACCAGGTTCCAGAACTTCGAGATCAACGGCAAGTACCAGCTCACGCCCGATTTCTATCTCGGCGCGCAGTACGTGTATACCGACGGCAAGTTCGACGCCGCGGCCGGTTCGTTCAAGCCGAAATATCACACCGTCGGGCTGATGGCCGACTACAGCCTGTCCAAGCGCACCGACGTCTACCTGCAGGGCGCATGGCAGAAGGTCGCCGGCGACAAGACGGGCACCGCGGCCGACGGCGGCTACGTGGTCGGGACGGACGGTCCGTCGTCGTCGGCGAACCAGTTCGCGGTGCGCGCCGCGATCCGCCACAAGTTCTGATGCGCTTGACCGGTCGGCGCCCGGGGTGGGTTGCCCTGGCGCCGGCCGTCGTCATTGCGCCCGGTGCGCGTCGTCGAGCGTGTGCGCGAGCCAGTCGACGAAGATCCGCACGCGCGGCGCCAGATGCCGGCCGTTCGGAAACACGACCGACACCGGCAGCGGCGCCGCATGCCATTCCGGCAGCACCTCGACCAGCGAGCCGTCTTCCAGCAGCGGCGCGAGCCCGTCGCGCGGCGCCTGGATCAGCCCGAGGCCCGCGAGGCAGCACGCGAGATACGCGTGCGAGCTGTTCACCGCGACCACGCTGCGCATCTTCACGGTCTGCAGCGCGCCGGAATCCATGTCCGCATATTCCCAGTCCAGCTCGCGGCCCGTGCGGCTCGAGAAATAGCCGACCGCGACGTGGTCGGGCAGATCGTCCGGCGAGCGCGGCATGCCGTATCGCGCAAGATACGCGGGCGACGCGCAGTTGATCTGCGCCATCTCGCCGACGCGCCGCGCGACCAGCGACGTGTCGGACAGCACGCCGACCCGCACCGCGCAGTCGATCCCGTCGGCGACGAGATCGACGAAGCGGTCGGTCGTGCTCAGCACGACGCGCAGGTCGGGATAGCGTGCGTGGAAATCCGGCAGCGCCGGAATCACCTTGTCCAGTGCAAAGCGCTCGGGGAGGTCGACGCGGATCAGGCCGCGCGGCGACGCACCGGCTTCGTCGAACAGCGTCTCGGCGTCGTCCAGGTCGGCCAGCAGCCGCGTGCAGCGCTCGTAGTAGGTCGCGCCTTCCGCGGTCAGCGCGACGCGCCGCGTCGTCCGCTGCAACAGGCGCACCTTCAGGTGCTTCTCCAGGTACTGGACGGCATTGCTGACGGTCGGGCGCGGCAATTGCAACTGCTCGGCGGCTTTCGTGAAGCTGCCGAGGTGGGCGACGCGCGCAAAGATGCGCATTGCATGCAGATGGTCCATGCGGGGCGGAAACGTGACGGATCGGGAGGCTCCATTGTTAATCAGCGTCGAATGATTTGGTTGGGCGTTTCGCGTTTATCGCGCGCCGCATTACGCCCAGAATCCCGTTCATTCACTCACCACCGCGAGGAAACGGACATGGACAAGCGTCAACTGGGCCGCACGGGCCCGCAGGTATCGGCGATCGGGCTCGGCTGCATGGGGATGTCGGATCTCTACGGGCCCGCGGATCGCGACGAAAGCATCGCGACGCTGCACGCGGCGCTCGACAACGGGATCACGCTGCTCGATACCGGCGACTTCTACGGGATGGGTGACAACGAGATGCTGATCCGAGACGCGCTGCGCGGCCGCACGCGCGACCAGGTGCTGATCAGCGTGAAGTTCGGCGCGCTGCGCGATCCGGCCGGCGCGTTCGTCGGCTACGACGCGCGGCCGCAGGCGATCCGTAATTTCGTCGCGTATTCGCTGAAGCGGCTCGGCACCGACCACATCGACATCTACCGGCCGGCGCGCGTCGATCCGGCGGTGCCGATCGAAGAGACGGTCGGGGCGATCGCCGATCTCGTGAAGGCCGGCTACGTGCGCCACATCGGCCTGTCGGAGGTCGGGGCCGACACGATCCGCCGCGCGGCGGCCGTCGCGCCGATCGCCGACCTGCAGATCGAATACTCGCTGCTGTCGCGCGGGATCGAGACGGACATCCTGCCGGTGTGCCGCGAACTCGGGATCGGCGTGACGGCCTACGGCGTGCTGTCGCGCGGGCTGCTCGGCGGCGGCTGGAGCGCGGCGCGGCAGGGCGAGTGCGATTTCCGCGCGGCCAGCCCGCGGTTCCAGGGCGAGAACCTCGCGCACAACCTCGCGCTGGTCGACGCGCTGCGCGCGATCGCCGACGAGAAGGGCAGCAACCCGGCGCAGATCGCGATCGCATGGGCGCTGTCGCGCGGCGACGACATCGTGCCGCTGATCGGCGCACGCAAGCGCACGCAACTCCAGGACGCGCTTCAGGCATCTAAATTGCAACTAACGGTCGATGATCTCGCCCGCATCGAAGCGGCGGTTCCCGCCGGGGCGGCTGCCGGCGAGCGTTATCCGGCCGCGCAGATGGCGCACCTCGACAGCGAGCAGGGACGGGGGCCGGCGCACGGTGCCTGAACGGCGCGCATGGCGGTGCGACGGGGCGACGGGGCAACGGGGCGATGAGGCGATGAGGCGATGAGGCGATGAGGCGATGAGGCGATGAGGCGATGAGGCGATGGGTGGCGGGGTAGCGGGGTGACAGGCCCCGCCGGGCGGGCCCGAGCCAGCCTCAGGCAAAGCCAGATGGCCGACGGCGTGACGGTGGTTCACCATCGGCGCCGTATTCAACCGGACCGAACCCCCGCCATGCAAACGCATACGCTCACGATCATCGTGCTGGTCTTTCTGCTCGCCGGCGCGGTCAAGGGCATGATCGGCCTCGGGCTGCCGACGATCGCGATGGGGCTGCTGACGCTCGCGATGTCGCCGTCAGCCGCCGCGAGCCTGCTGCTCGTGCCGTCGTTCATCACCAACGTGTGGCAGTTGTGGCTCGGCCCGTCGTTCGGGCCATTGCTGCGGCGTTTGTGGCCGCTGCTCGCCGGGCTGACGCTCGGCACGCTGACGGGCGGGCTGCCCGCGCTCGCGGCCGGCAGCGCGTGGACCCGTGCGGCACTCGGCATCGTGCTGGTCGCATACGGCGGCTGGGGGCTCGCCGCCGCGCGGCTGCCCGCGCCGGGCCGTCACGAAAAGTGGCTGTCGGCCGCGGTTGGCTACCTGACGGGCGTCGTGACGGCCGCGACCGGCGTGTTCGTCGTGCCGGCCGTGCCGTACCTGCAGGCGCTGCGCCTGTCGAAGGACGACCTGATCCAGGCGCTCGGGTTGTCGTTTACCGCGTCGACGATCACGCTCGGCCTGCAGTTGCGCGTGACGGGCGCGCTGCAGACGGTCGATCTCGGCGTATCGGCGCTGGCACTCGTGCCGGCGCTCGCGGGGATGATCGGCGGGCAGTACGCGCGACGCGTGATGAGCGAGAAGGCGTTCAAGCGCTGCTTCTTCGTCGGGATGATCGCGCTCGGCGCCTATATGGCCGTGTCGGGGCTGCGGTAAGCAGTGACGGCCGGCAGCGTCACAGCTGCGCCTCGATCGCGGCCTTGTCGATCACCGACCAGACCTGCCGGATCCTTCCGTCGTGAAATTCGTAGAAGACGTTTTCGGCGAACGTGACGCACTTGCCGTCGACGGCGAGCCCCATGAAGGTCCCTTTCGGCGCACAGGCGAAGCGCAGCCGGCATGCGATGCGCGGCGGTTCGCACACGAGCAGCCGGACCTCGAAATGGAGATCCGGAATGTCGCGGAAATCCTGCTCCAGCATCGCCCGATAGCCGGCCAGGCCGAGCGGCCGGTCGTTGTGGATCACGTTGTCGGCGACGTACCGGCCGAGCGCCGGCCAGTCCTGCCGGTTCAGGCAGTCGATGTAGGCGCGATAGTGCATCGCGAGTTCGGGTCCGGTCATGGCTGCGATGTCTCCTCGGGTATCGCCACGCTGTTGCGGCGCGCGCGACGTTCAGCGTGGCGGCATGTCGCCCGACAGATACGACACGAACGCCTGCGTGTATTTCGGCAACGCATCGAACGAGCGCGCGCAGAGCGTCAGCTTGCGGTGGCTCCACGCATCGGACAGCTCGACGAGCCGCACGTCCATCGTCTGCATCGCGCGTTCGGCCGCATGGCGCGACACGATGCCGATCCCCACGCCGCTTGCGATCACGCGGCAGATCGCATCGAAACTCTTCAGTTGCACACGGTAGCGGATACGCTTGCCGAGCGCACGCGCCTGGTCCGCCAGATGGACCTGCAGCGCGCTGCCGTCGGTCAGCCCGATGAAGTCCGCGTCGGCGATCTCGTCGAACGCGACCTTGTCGCGCGCGGCGAGCAGATGACCGGCCGGCACGACCGCGATCAGCCAGTCCTCTCTGAACGGCTTCTGTTCGAGCCCGCCGAGTCCGACCGAATCGGCGACGATGCCGACCTCGGCCGTCCTGTTGCGGATCGCATGCACGATTTCCTGGCTCGAGCGCTCCTCGACGCTGATCGACAGTTTCGGGTGAAGCGGCAGATACGCGGCGAGCGCGTCGGGCAGGTATTCGCTCAGCGACGCCGTGTTGCACAGCAGCCGGATATGCCCGCGCAGCCCCTGGCCGTATTGCTGCAGCTCGCCGCGCATGTGGTCGATCTGCTGCAGCACCGTGCGCGCGTGGTGCTCGAGCGCGCGGCCGGCGTCGGTTACCTGCGCGCCCGACTTGGTCCGGTGCAGCAGCGGCACGCCGAGCTCGTCCTCCATCCCGCGGATCCGCTCGCTGGCGGCCTGCAGCGTGATGTGGGTGCGCTCGGCGCCGCCCGTGATCGTGCCGGCCTCGCAGATGTTCAGGAAGAGCCGCAGGTCGGTCAGGTCGAAGCGCATGATCGGTGGGGGCGCGTAAGGATGGGTATGGCCGATAAGTTAGCAGGAACCGCCGCACCGGTCTCAGGCTGGGCCTGAGGCCCCGTTCGCCGGTTCCGCATTTTCGGGGCGGGATCGATGCCGGATCATGGCCGCATATCAACCGGGGGAGACTGTCATGCGGGTCGATTCGTCGTGGGGCGTGTCGTTCAAGATCGCGCTGCACGTGCTGTTCCTCTGCATCGGCATCGCGTGGGCCTGCGCGGAGCTGGTCGACTGGCTGCGTTGAGCGGGCGGGCGGTGCGGGCCGCATTGGCTCGCCGGCGCGCTCACGCGCGCAATGAAAGCCGTTCGAAATAATCGGCGCATCGCGAAATTTCTTCCGAATCGCCCGTCCAATACCGTCAAGTTTTTCCGAATCCGACCGTATTCCCGGTAACAAGTGTTTGCCGGCACCCGGTTCGTGATCGTTTGTCATCATTGTTTGCATCCGGTTACACGTCGCCCGTTCCGTTTTTGAGATGCTTGAAAGATTGTCAAACCGGAGTCGATCGTCCATGAAACAGCGCGAGATTTGCCGCAAGTCGGCGTGGCTGTCCGGCCTGGCCGCGGTGCTCGTCATGGCCGGTTGCGCCAGTACGCCGTCCGTCCCGCCGAGCGATACGCTGGCGGGCTCGACGTCGGGCCAGCCCGCCGCCGCGCCGGCGGCGCCGCCGGCGCCCATTCTCGTCGCGCAGAAGTACGTGGTGAAACGCGGCGACACGCTGTCGGGCATCGCGTCCGCCAACGACTGCAGCGTCGCCGACCTGCGGACCTGGAACAAGCTCGACGGGCGCGGCAGGCTGCGCATGGGGCAGGTGCTGCGCATCGTCCGGCAGCAGCCGCTGCAGGCGCCGGGCGCGTCGGCCAGCGCGCAGGCGGCCGCACCGGCCGCCGCGAGCAATGCGGCGGGCGCCGCGCAGGCGAGCGCATCGACGGCGAGCGACCGGCAGGTCGTGAAGGAGACCCGGCGCCATGCGGGCGCGGTGGCGCTCAGATGGCCCGCGCAGGGCAAGATCGTCGACGCATTCAAGCCGGGGCAGAACCGCGGCATCCAGATCGCCGGCCGGCCGGGCGACCCGGTTCGTGCGGCCGCCGACGGCCGCGTGATGTACGCGGGCACCGGCCTGAACGATTACGGCACCTTGATCATCGTCCAGCACAACGCCGATTTCCTCACGGCCTATGCGCACAACCGCAAGCTGCTCGTGAAGACCGGCGACATCGTGCGCCAGGGCGACGAGATCGCCGAGATGGGCGACCTCGACAACTCGCGTGTCGCGCTGCTGTTCGAGGTGCGGCGTGACGGCAAGCCCGTCAATCCGATGCCGTACCTGCCTTCGTCGCAAGGCTGACGCGAGCGGCGCGCGCTGCTACGCTAGGGTCTGTTCATGTGAGTCCCGCCGCATGCGGGGCCGACGGACGTCTTCGGGGATGCGCGGCGAATGCCGTCGCGAGCCGGCCGTCGGCGTGAACACGCGCGCATCGCCGCTGCGCGCGTGCGTTGCTCCGTGCCACCGTTTCCGACCGAACAGCCTTCATCCATGGAACACTCTCCGACACGCCGCTCGCTGTTGCTCGCCGCCGTCGCCGCGCCGTTCGTCGCCGCCTGCTCGTCGGCACCCGTCGCCGACCAGGGGCGCGCCCACGTCGCCCAGGCCGAACTCGCCGCGCTCGAAAAAGCGTCGAACGGCCGGCTCGGCGTCGCCGCACTCGATACGTCGAACGGCACGCGCATCGCGCATCACGCGCGCGAGCGCTTCCCGCTGTGCGGCACCTATGCGGTCGTCGCCGCCGCCGCGATACTCGCGCGCGGTTCGCTCGACGCATCGCTGCTGCCGCGCCGCATCCTGTATCGCCGCTACGAGGTCGTGGCCGGGTCGCCGGTGACGGAAAGCCATGTGGATACGGGGATGACGATCGCGCAGCTCTGCACCGCGCTGCTGCAGTCGGGCGACAAGGGCGCGGGGAACCTGTTGATGGGCGTGCTCGGCGGTCCGCAGGCCGTCACGTCGTTCGCGCATGAAAGCGGCGACACCGCGTTCCGGCTCGACCGCTGGGAACCCGAACTGAACCAGGCCGCGCCCGGCGACGAGCGCGATACGTCGACGCCGGTCGCGATGGTCGACATGCTGCAGCGGCTGCTGCTCGGCGACACGCTGCGCGAGCCGCAGCGTGCGCAGCTCACCGAATGGATGACCGGCGGCGCGACCGGAATCGCGGCCGGCGTGCCGCCCGGCTGGCGCAGTGCCGGCAAAACCGGCACCGGCGGCTACGGCACGACGACCGACGTCGCGGTGCTGTGGCCGCCATCGCGCGCGCCGATCGTGCTGGCCGTGTCGTTCACGCAGCCGCGTGCCGACGCGGCGGCACGCGCGGACGTCGTCGCGTCGGCGGCGCGTATCGCGGCGGGTGCGCTCGTTCCCACCGCCTGAGCGCGGCGGCACGCGCGGACGTCGTCGCGTCGGCGTCACGCATCGCGGCGGGCGCGCTAGTTCCTACGACCTGAGCGCCCGGCGCACCTCGCGTAAAGCCCGCGTTTGGCTTATCGTGTCGATCAGCGCGCGCCGATGTCGACGCGCGGTCCTGCCGCGCCGTCGTCCGGCGCGGTCGATCCGCGATCCGCGGTCCGTTTACCCGCCTTACCCGCTTCGTCATGCGCCGACTTCCGCCCCTGCACGCGCTGCAGATCTTCTCGACCGTGGCTCGCCACCGCAGCTTCACGCGCGCGGCCGAGCAGCTGTGCCTCACGCAGGGCGCGGTGAGCCGGCAGATCCTGACACTCGAAGCGCACTACGGCTTTCCGTTGTTCAAGCGGCACGCGAAGGGCCTCACGCTGACGGCGGAGGGCGAGCAATTGCTGCCGGTCGTCAACGAGAGCTTCGCGCGGATCGAGGACATCTCGATGAAGCTCACGCGGCAGCGCACCGATCTCGCGCTGAAGGTGCCGACCTGCGTGATGCGCTGGATGCTGCCGCGCATCATGCGCTTCCAGGGCGAGCATCCCGATCTCCACGTGCAGATCACGACCGCGTGGCAGCACGTCGTCGATTTCTCGGCCGAGCCGTTCGATGCGGCGGTCGTCTATGGCACGTCGCCGGGCGCGGGCGTGTTCGCGCTGCCGCTGTTCGACGAGCGGCTGACGCCGGTGTGCGCACCCGAGCTGCGGTACGCGACGCCGCTCGATGCGGTTGGCGATCTCGCGCGCCATACGCTGCTGCATCCGACGCGCGACCATCGCGACTGGCGCGCGTGGCTCGATTACGCGGGTGAGCGTGCCGTCGACGCGGAGCGCGGGCCGACCTTCGACACGCTCGATCTCGCGACGAACGCGGCGATGCAGGGCTTCGGCGTCGCGATCGGCGACGTGACGCTCGTCGACGACGACGTCAGCGCGCGCCGGCTCGAACGGCCGTTCGACATCGTGCTCGAGACCGGCGCCCGCTATTTCTTCGTCTATCCCGAGAGCATCGGCAGCCAGCAGAAGATTCGCGCGTTCAGCGACTGGATCGCCAGCCATCGCGACTGACGCGCCACGCGACGCCGGCGGCGCGTGTTGCTTACTGATAGGTGACGACGGCGATCATCGGCGCATGCGCGTTGCCCGGGCGGTCCGGTAAAACGATTGCGCGCGACGCCTGCGTAAAGGTCGTGGTCTTGATCGTGCGCAGGCTGGCCGCGTCGACGAACGCGACCTGTCCGGTCGCCGGACGCGGGCAGTCGGTGCGCACGTGGGCATGCGCGATATCGGCGGTGTCGAGCGCGAACGAGCACGGCGGCTCGACGATCATGCCGGTGAAGTGGATGATGCCGGACGCGCCGGCGGCAAATGACGAGGACGAGGCCAGAAGCGCGGCAGCCAGGGCAAACGAGGCGGCAAACAGGCGATGCTTCATGACAGGCTCCAGAGAGGAAGCGCGTCGCAGCGGGGCCGCTCGAATGGCAGTCCGTCAACGCTGCGGTGCTGTATGCGTAAACGGCAAATCCATCGGACCTCTTGAATGAAAAGACGGAAATAACGGCAATAAGCAAATGACGCCGTATTCCTTCAATCAATTTATCTCAAATTTGTGCGGCCGCAAGTCAGGGTATTGCCGGTGGCGTACGCTTGCGGAAGGGGCGTCAATGGATGCGGCATTTGCCGGTAAATCGTTGAGGATTCAACGATTCGAGGCGGGCGCGAATTGAGGTGTGCAAAAAGAAAAACGGCCGCTCGTGTGAACGAGCGGCCGTTGTGCACCGACGCGGGCGATGCGGCGGTCAGCCCGCGCGCTTGCGCACCGCGCCGACGATCACGAGCAGCACGATCGCGCCGATGATCGACGCGATCCAGCCCGCGCCCTGGCCCGGCGCATACCAGCCGGCAGCGCGGCCGATGTAGCCCGCGACGAGCGAGCCGACGATGCCGAGCACGATGGTCATCAGGATACCCATCTTGTCGTCGCCGGGCTTGAGCGCACGGGCGAGGAGGCCGACGATGAGCCCGACCACCAGGGTTTCGATGAATTGCAGCATGAACGCCTCCCTATAGCTGTTGAGCTGTTGACGAAAGGACATGGACCCGCGCGGCGCGCGAGGGTTCCATTCGGCGGCGCGTCGGCGCACTGGCGCACCGACGCACGGGGTGCCGAGTATCGCACGCCCGCGCGTCGCGCACATGTCAGGCGACCGGATCGAGCCGGCGGTACCCTTCTGTCGCGCGCAGCAGCGTGCGCGTGTAGTCGCGTGCCACCTGCCCGGCGCGCACGTCCTCGATCCGCAGCTGTTCGACGATCTCGCCATGCTGCATCACCGCGACGCGCTGGCACAGGAAGCCGATCACCGCGAGGTTGTGGCTGACGAGGATCATCGTCAGGTTGCGTTCGCGATGCAGGCGGCGCAGCAGGTTCAGGATCTCCGCCTGCACCGACACGTCGAGCGCGGAGGTCGGCTCGTCGAGCAGCAGCACGCGCGGCTCGACGATCAGCGCACGCGCGATCGCGACACGCTGGCGCTGGCCGCCCGACAGCTGGTGCGGATAGCGGAAGCGGAACGCCGGGCCGAGCCCGACTTCGGACAGCGCGCGGGCGATGCGCGCGTCGGCGTCGTCGATCCCGTGGATCGACAGCGGCTCGCGCAGCGTCTGGTCGACCGTGAAGCGCGGATGCAGCGACGCGTACGGATCCTGGAACACCATCTGCACGTGGCGGCGGAATGCGCGGTCGGGCGTGCCGCCGACGGGCCGGCCGTCGATCGACAGGCTGCCGCCCGCGAGCGGCACGAGGCCGGTCAGCGCACGCAGCAGTGTCGACTTGCCGGAGCCCGATTCGCCGACGAGCCCGAACACTTCGCCGTCGCGCACCGCGAAGCTCGCATCGCGCACGGCGTCGACATGGCCCGTGCGGGTCGGAAAACGGATCGAGGCGTGATCGACGTCGATCATGGTGCGGACTCCTGTTGTGCCGTCGCAGCGCTTGCAGGCGAAACCGTATCGAGCCACGCCGGATCGCGCCGCAGCACCGGCAGTTCGTCGGGCGGGTTCGCGAGCGGCGGGTTCGCCGCGAGCAGCCCGCGTGTGTAGGGATGCGTGGCATTGCGCAGGTCGCGCGCGGCGCAGGTTTCGACGACGCGGCCCGCATACATCACCGCGACGCGATCGCAGAACGACATCACGAGCGGCAGGTCGTGGCTGATGAACATCAGGCCGGTGCCGTGCCGCGCGATCATCGCGTCGAGCACCGCGAGCACCTGCATCGATACCGCGACGTCGAGCGCGGAGGTCGGTTCGTCGGCGATCAACAGGCGCGGGCCGGTCGACACCATCATCGCGATCATCACGCGCTGGCCCATGCCGCCCGACAGCTCGTGCGGATACGCATCGGCGACGCGCGCCGGATCGCGGATCTGCACGGCCGCGAGCGCATCGACGATCCGTTCGCGCAGCGCGCGGCCGCGCAGCCCCGGCTCATGCAGCCGGAATGCTTCGCCCATCTGCTTCGCGACGGTCATCACCGGGTTCAGCGAATACTTCGGATCCTGCAGGATCATCCCCATCTGGCTGCCGCACAGGCGCCGGCGTTCGCTCGCCGATATCGCGAGCAGATCGTGGCCCGCGAAGCGCATCGTGCGGGCCGACCAGCGCGCGGCTTCCGGCAGCAGGCCGAGCAGCGCGCGGCCCGTCAGCGATTTGCCGGAGCCCGATTCGCCGACGATGCCGAGCCGTTCGCCGGGCGCGAGCGTCAGCGACAGGTCGCGCACCGCGTCGGACACGACGCCGTCGTGTCCGCGAAACCCGATCTTCAGGCCGTCGATCTCGCAGAGCGGCGCGGCGGCGTTGACGGAATTCAGTGACATGTCACGCTCCATGACGCGGATCGAAGACGTCGCGCAGCCCGTCGCCGAGCAGGTTGAACGCGAGGCTGACGAGCAGGATCGCCGCGCCGGGCAGCGTCGCGACCCACCACGCGTCGAGCAGCACGTTGCGGCCGGACGCGACCATGAAGCCCCATTCGGGGCTCGGCGGCTGCGCGCCGAGGCCGAGGAAGCCGAGGCCCGCGACGGTCAGGATGATGCCGGCCATGTCGAGCGTCGCGCGCACGATCACCGACGACATGCACAGCGGCACGATGTAGCGCAGCAGGATCCGCGGGCCCGATGCGCCCTGCAGGCGCGCCGCGTGGATGTAGTCGGCCTGCGCGATGCGGATCGTCTCCGCGCGCGCGAGCCGCGCATAGGCGGGCCACGCGGTGATCGAGATCGCGACGACCGCGTTGATCACGCCGGGCCCGAGCGCGGCCGCGAACGCGAGCGCGAGCACGATCTTCGGGAACGCGAGGGCGATGTCGGTAATGCGCATCAGCACGCTGTCGACGAAACCGCCGCAATAGCCGGCCGTCGTGCCGATCGCGAGGCCGATCGGCACGACGATCACGACCACGAGCAGCGCGATGCCGAGCGTGAGGCGCGAGCCGTCGATCAGCCGCGAGAGGATGTCGCGGCCGAGCTGGTCGGTGCCGAGCCAGTGCGACGGCGAGCCGGGCGGCAGCAGGCGGTCGGACAGCACCTGGCGCAGCGGATCGTGCGGCATGATCAGCGGGCCGACGATCGCGACGACGATCAGCGCGACCAGGATCGCGAGCCCGAACAGGTTGAGCGGATTGGCGGCGAAGCGGCGCCAGCGGCGATACGCAAGGCCGAACGCGGCCTGCGCGCGCGACGCGGGCGCATCGGAAAGCAGCCACGCGCGCAGCGTGAGACGCTCGGCATTCATGATCGGGACACCTTCGGCATGGACGGGAAAGGAAGCAGGGCGGCAGCAGTCATGTCGCGGCAGCCCTCAGCGCGCACGCGGATCGAACACGCGGTACAGCGCGTCGGTCAGCAGGTTGACGGTGATGAACATCGCGCCGATCACGAGCGTCGCGCCGAGCACCGCGTTCATGTCGGCGTTCAGCAGCGCACCCGTCAGGTACGAGCCGAGCCCCGGCCACGCGAACACGATCTCGGTCAGCACCGAGCCTTCGAGCAGGTTGCTGTACGTGAGCGCGATCACGGTCAGGAGCGGCACCGCGATGTTCCCGAACGCGTGCCGCCAGATCACGCGGCGCTCGGACAAGCCTTTCGCGCGCGCGGTGACGATGTATTCCTGGCTCAGCTGGTCGAGCATGAACGAGCGCGTCATCCGGCTCAGGTACGCGACCGAGTAGTAGCCGAGGATCGCGGCCGGCAGCGCGATGTGCGACACCGCGTTGCGGAACACGTCCCACTCGCCCGCGAGCGCCGCGTCGATCAGCAGGCTGCCCGTGCGCGGGTCGACCATCCCGTCGTACACGGGATCGAGCCGGCCGGGGCCGCCGACCCAGTGCAGCCGCGCATAGAACAGCAGCAGCCCCATCAGCCCGAGCCAGAACACCGGCACCGAATTGCCGATCAGGCCGACGAAGCGCGCGACGTGGTCGATCGGCCGGTTGTGCTTCACCGCGGCCGCGACGCCGAGCGGCACGCCGATCGCGATGCCGATCAGCGTCGCGATCGTCGCGAGTTCGAGCGTGGCGGGGAACACGCGCCTGATGTCGTCGAGCACCGGGTTCGACGTCAGCAGCGACATGCCGAGATCGCCGTGCAGCACGTCGCGCGCGTAGATCATGAACTGCGTGACGAGCGGCTTGTCGAGGCCCAGCGCGAGGCGCTCGGCCGCGTACGCCTCGGCCGACGCGCGATCGCCGAGGATCGCGAGCACGGGATCGATCGGCACCTTGCGGCCGATCACGAACGTCAGCGCGAGCAGCCCCGCGAACGTGACGGCGAGCGTGAGCGCCCAGCGCAGCACGCGCAGCGCCCAGCGTACGGCCGGGCGGCGCGCGGGCAGCGTGCGCAGTGCTTCGAGGGAGGAGACGGGAGTCGACATGCGGCGAATCTTATTGCTTCTTCAGGTTACGGTACGACACGAGATCGTTGATCGGTCCGACTTCGAGCCCGCTCACGCCGGGCCGCGTCGCGACCTGCGCGATTTTCTCGAACATGATCACGAACGGCGAGCGCGCGAGCAGGTCCTTCTGCATCGCCTGATACCGTTGCGCGCGTTGCGCGGCGGTCGGCTCGGCGAGCGCGGCGTCGGTCTCCTTCGTCAGTTGCGGAATGTCCCAGCTGTTGCGCCAGGCCAGCATTTTATAGCTCGACTTGTCGGAGTTGTCGGGGTTCCATGCGAAACCCTGCGCGTTGCTGTGCGGGTCGATGTAGTCGGCCGACCATTCGCCGATATAGATGTCGTGCTGGCGCGCACGGTATTTCGCGAGCGTCTGCTTGTTGTCGCCGGGAATCAGCTGCACCTTGACGCCCGCCTGCGCGAAGTTCGCCTGCACGGCCTGCGCGATCTCCGTATACGGATAGTCGTTGCGCACGTCCATCGTCACCGAGAAGCCGTTCGGCACGCCGGCCTTCGCAAGCAGCGCCTTCGCCTTCGCGACGTCGAGCTTGTACGGGTTCGCCTTCAGCGTGCCGAGGAAGCCTTCGGGCAGGAAGGTCTGGTGCACCTTGTAAGTCGTCTTCACGACGTTGGTCTGGATGCCGGAATAATCGATCAGCCACTTCAGCGCTTCCTGCACGTCGGGCTTCGCGAGCGTCGGGTTCTTCGTGTTCAGGCCGAGATAGAGCAGCGTCGCCTGCGGCGAGGCCATCACCTTCGCCTTGCCGGATTTCACGACCGACGCGAGATCGTCGGGGCTCAGGTCGCGCGCCGCGTCGACGTCGCCGTTTTCCAGCAGCAGGCGCTGGCTCGCCGCTTCGGGCACGTGGCGCAGCACGATGCGCTTCATCGCGAGCGGCAGCCGGTAGCCGTCGAAGCGCTGCAGCACGATGCTGTCGCCGGCCGCCCACTTGACCAGCTTGTACGCGCCGGAGCCGGCCTCGTTGGTCTTCAGCCATGCGTTGCCGAAGTCGTCGCCCTGCTGGTGCGACAGCAGCAGCTTCCTGTCGAGCACCGACGCGGGCCACGAGCCGAGCACGTTCAGCACGAAGGTCGGCGCGTATTTGTGGTCGGTCGTGATCGACACCGTCTGGTCGTCGAGTTTCTTCACGTTCGCGACGACGTTCGCCTTCGTGAGGCCGATGCCGGTCAGCACGGCGGCCGGGCCCTTGTCGAGCAGCACCGCGCGCTGGATCGACCAGGCGACGTCGTCGGCCGTCAGCGGGTTGCCCGAGTGGAACTTGAGGCCCGGGCGCAGCTTGAACGTATAGGTCAGCCCGTCGGGGCTCACCGTCCACGACTGCGCGACGTCGCCGTTGAATTTCGACGGATCGCGCAGGTCGACGCGCACCAGCCGGTCGTACGTGTTAGCGACGTATTCCTCCGGCACCAGCTCGTAGATCTCGCCGGGATCGAGTGTCGTGAATTCGTCGAGCAGCGTGGCCATCACGAACATGTCCTTCGGCGTTTCCGCGCGTGCGGCGGCAAGCGGAACGGCGGCGAGCACGGACGCGGCGGCCAGCGCCGCGACGAGCCGGGAGGTCAGGGGCTTCATGTGCGTTTCTCCATGTGTCGTTGAAGTCGTTGAACGTGAACGGTGAAGGGAACGTGCAGTGTCGTTACATCAGGCGCCACGGGCCGCTCGCGGCGTTGTCGATCTGCGGCAACGCATGCGAACCGGGCAGCTCGTAGTGCCACCACTCGCTGTCGATATGCGCGAAGCCGGCCGCGTGCATCACGCCGAGCAGCAGCAGCCGGTTGCGTTGCACGGCTTCGGGCAGCCCCGCGTGGAAGTGGCCCGACGCGGCCACCATCTCGTCGAAGCCGGTGCCCATGTCGACCGCCTCGCCGTTCGCGTCGACGAGTGTCAGGTCGAGCGCGGTGCCGCGGCTGTGGTTCGAGCCGCGGCCGAGATCGGCGACGAAGTTCGGGTCGGGCAGGAAATCCCACAGCACCTGCTGCGCCTGCGGCGGCCGGTACGCATCGTAGACGCGCAGCGTGAAGCCGGCCTGCGCGGCGACGTCGACCGCGCGGCGCAGCGCGGCTTCGGCAGGCTCGAGCAGCAGGCAATGCGCGCGGCGGTAGATCGCCTTGCCGGTCAGGTTGCGCTCGGTCGCGTAGACGAGATCGATCTCGACGCGATGCGTGGCGGGCGTGATTTCGACGAGGCGGGGAGGGTTCATCGGCGGTCGGGGCGCTCAGGATTCGAATTGGTCGAACGTGCGCTGCAGTTCGCGGTTGCGCGCGACGCGCCGGTCGATCGCGGGGCCGAGGCGGTCGACCACGGCGGTGATCAGCAGGTTGAACAGGCAGGTGAGCGGCGCGAGCGAATCCCAGAACTGGCCGACGTCGGTCTTCACCTGCAGCAGGTCGGCCGGCCATTCACGCGCCCATGGGCAATAGAGATCGGTGACCAGCGCGAACGGCTGGCCGCGCTCGGCGGCCGCCTGGCAATAGCGGCGCGCGCTGCGCGAATAGGCACGCGTATCGGTGACGATGCAGTACGGCCGCTCGAATTCGGAGTTCAGCGAATCGACGTACGAGCCCGACTGGCCGTCGGAATAGAACACGCGAGGGCGCAGGTATTCGAGATAGCTGCTGAACGCATTGCTGATGCCGCGGGTCGACTGGATGCCGAGGATGAACACGGCGTCGGCATGCGCGATCCGGTCCGCGACCTGCGCGAACACGGGTTCTTCCGCGAGCCGGTAGACGTGGCGGATCGCGTCGAGTTCGCGATCGAGCGACGATGCCAGCGTGCCGTCGCTGCGGGTGCCGTCGCCGTCGCTCACGTGTGTGCCGGCGGCGCGGCGATATTCGTCGAGGCGATCGGTGATCATCCACGGGCGATCGCTGCCGCCGCGCAGTTCGCGTTTCAGATCGTCGAGGTTCCGGTAGCCGATGCTGCGCAGGAAGCGCCCGACCGAGATGCCGCTGGTGCCGGCCTGCTGCGCGATCTGGTCGGCGGTTTCGAGCCCGAGACGGTCGAGATTCGCGAGCATGTAGCTCGCGATGCGCTTCGCGGTCGGCGTCAGCTCGGCAAAGCGGGATTCGACGGTATGGGCGAACGCGCAGGTCATCGGTCTGTTAGATGTTTGTCATCGGATGATTCGGTGTCATCCATCTAACAAAACCAAAATCATTCGCGCCAGCGGATAAAAACTATGGTTTGGCGGAGGGTGATAGGGTCGGGTACGCGTCCCCGACGGCAATGTCGCGATGCGTAATCACGCAGATTATTTCTGACAGAGATATTTTACGCTTATGTCTGTCAGCAATAATTTGCGTTTATGTCTGTCAGAGATATACTGCATTTATTGCCTACTGGACCCGAGCCGTGGATTTCATCGTCAATACGCCCGCGCAACTGGGCGAAATCCTGTCGTCCGCGCGTCAGGCCAAGGGGCTGACGCAAGCCGAGGCGGCGGCGCGCATCGGCGTCGGCCAGTCGCGCCTGTCGTCGCTCGAGACCACGCGCACCGCCAGCCTGTCGCTCAGCCAATTGCTCGAACTGACCGCGCTGTACGGTCTCGAGCTCAGCGTCCGCACAAAGGACGGGCGCGACGCTGCCGACATCGACTGGTAAGCGATGGGGCGCAACTCGCACACCCGCGCGCTGTCGATCTGGGCCAACGGCCAGCGGGTCGGGACATGGCGGATCCCGGCGCGCGGCGACATGGAGTTGCGGTACGACGCCGGCTGGAAGCAGTCCGCCGCGGGCCGCCCATTGTCGCTGTCGCTGCCGTTCGGCGTCGGCGATACGCCGTTGCGCGGCGAGCGTGTGAACCACTACTTCGACAATCTGCTGCCGGACAGCGACGCCATTCGTCGCCGGCTGGCATCCCGGTTCGGCACGGCGACGATCGAGCCGTTCGATCTGCTCGCCGCGCTCGGCCGCGACTGCGTCGGCGCGGTGCAACTGCTCGGCGAGGACGAAGTACCGGCCGGCCATGACCGCATCGACGGTACGCCGTTGTCGGACGACGAGGTCGCGCGCGTGCTCGATCAGGCGAGCGGGGTGGCAGGTGGCGCACACGACGACGACTTCCGCCTGTCGCTCGCCGGCGCGCAGGAAAAGACCGCGCTGCTGTTTCACGAAGGGCGATGGATGCGCCCGCATGGCGCGACACCGACGACGCATATCCTCAAGCTGCCGCTCGGTCTGGTCGGCAACAAGCGTGCGGATCTCACCGCTTCCGTCGAAAACGAGTGGTTGTGTCTCGCGATCCTGCGCGCGTACGGCCTGCCGACGGCCGATGCCGAAATCGTGCGTTTCGGCGAGCACAAGGTGCTGTCGGTCGCGCGTTTCGATCGTGCGCTGCATCGTGAAGGTGGATGGCTGTTGCGCTTGCCGCAGGAGGATTTCTGCCAGGCGCTCGGCGTGCCGCCGCATCTGAAATACGAATCGCAGGGCGGCCCCGGCGTGCCGGATCTGGCCGCCATCCTGCGCCGGTCGGAAACGGCGCAGGCTGACCTCGACACGCTGTTTGCCGCACTGATCGTGTTCTGGATGCTTGCCGCACCGGACGGGCATGCGAAGAACTTCAGCCTGCGCCTGCTGCCGGGCGGTCGGTTCCGGTTGACGCCGCTCTACGACGTGATGTCGATCTGGCCGGTCGAGGGCGACGGCGCGAACCAGTGGTCGTGGCACAAGGCCAAACTCGCGATGGCCGTGCACGGCAAGCGCAAGCACTACGCGATGCGCGACATCACACGCAGTCACTTCAGTGCGATGGCCGAGCATTGTCTGCTCGGCGATATCGCGACGCCGATCATCGAACGGCTGGTCGCCGCGACGCCGCACGTGATCGAGTCGGTCGGCGCGACGCTGCCGGCCGGGTTTCCGGCGCGGATCGCCGAACGCATTCTGGGCGGATTGCGGTTCGCCGCCGAACGTCTCGCCGAAACACCGCGCGCCTGACGTCGGGCGGCGAACCGCCTACGCGTCGTCCACTGCCTACTGCTGCATGTCCGGCGCCTCGCGCAGCCGCCAGATCGCGTTGCACTGCTGGCCGCCGAGGCTCGTCGAGCGCAGCGTGATGACGGTGCCGGCCGAGATCCGATACCAGAAATGGGTCATCAGATCAGGGCCCTTGTGCTGCGCCTGCCCATCGATCAGCACCTCGCATCGCAGCGGCGACGGCGAGCCGGACGGGTGCGTGATGTACACGTTCAGCCGCGCGATGTCGCGGGTCGCGGTCAACACGATCTCGTGGTTCCCGCTGCCGACGAGCATCGTGCCGCCCGGTTCGTCGAGCGCCTGCAGGTACGCGCCCGCGCTGCCCTCGATCGCGGCGGAGTTGACGGTCAGCCCGGCCGAACGCACGTATTCGGTCGCGGCGATGCGGGCGGCGGCCGTGTCGGACAGTGCCGGCGTGCCGTCCGACAGCGCGAACGGCATGCCGTCGCGCAATGCGGCGTCGACATGGTTCGCGTAGTAGCGCCAGCGATCGAAGAAACGGATGTCGCCGGTCATGTGCAGCGCGCGGATCGGTTCGCCCTGATAGCGCAACGTCGTGGTGCCGTTGCTCGGATCGAACGATTCGTGAATGCCGTTCTTGCTGACGAAGTTCTGGACCGGGTCGAGCAGCGCGGTTTCGCCGCGCGCGCCCCACAGGTGCAGGAACGTCGTGTCGATTCCGAAGCATTCCTGAAAGTCGGTGCCGATGCGGGCGACGCAGTCGCGCAGATGCGCCGCGAAACGCGCCCACGCGGTGGCCGTGCCGGCGACCAGTCCGGCCTGCAGCGCACCGCCGTGACGCGCCTGCACGTCGTCGACGACGAGACGCCAGTGCGCGTCGCGCCGCTCGCCGATCAGCGGCGTGACGACGAACGTGCAGAACAGCGGGTCGGGGCATGCGTACAGGCGGTCGTCGGCGATCCGGGAGAACAGGTCGAACGAGGACGCGCAGAACCAGATGTCCGCGTCGTACAGCGCGAGTTTCGTGATGTGCGGATTGCGCGCGCAATAGTCGGCGGCCTCGATGAAGCGGCCGACCGGCAGCGCATGCGCGCTCGACGCTTCGATCACGTCGACCGACTGGCTTTCCAGGATGCGCCGCTTGCGTTCGGACAGTCCGTAGCCGATGACGGCCACCTGCCCGTCGTAGCCTGTCTGCCGCAGCGACAGCAGGAACGGCACGAGCATCTCGTACCACGCGCGGTTGTTGTCGTTGATCGCCACGCAGACCGCGTGTCCGTTCGCATGCATGGTGCCTCCCGTTGCGCGTGCGCGGCTCAATAGCCGACGTGACGCTCGCACACGACCGCGCCGCAGCCGCGGCTGTCGTGATACGTGATGTGAAACTGCTTGTTGTCCCACAGCCACTGGAATACGGCCTGGTAGACGCCCGACGTGTTCATGTCGTGCAGCACGATCTTCTTGCGCGCGAGTGGGCCAAACCGGTTCAGTTCGGCGAGCGTCTGCTCGTACGTGTGCGTGGTGTCGATGAACAGCAGGTCGCACGCGAGCGGGTCCATTGCAAGGTCATCGGCAATCCTGAATTCGAAGTCGATCGCCAGTTCCTGCGCCGCGTGCTTCAGCTCGTCCTGGATGTGGAAATACTGATCGGTGATGTCGACCGACACGAGCCGCTTCGGCTGCGCGAGCATGAAGGCCGTCGTGGTCAGTCCGGTGAACACGCCCAGCTCGAGGATGCTGTCGCATCCGGCGGCCGTGCGGGTATAGAAGTCGAAGCGCGACGGGCTGTCGCCGAGCCAGCCGATCGGTTCGATCTTGTACTGGAGGAATTCCAGCCGCAGGTCTTGTAATGAGCGCATTGTGTAGTCCCCGAGCGAAGCGTATTGGATGACGGATGCGCCCGCGCGCCGGCGTTGCCGGTCGCGCGGGCAGCCGGCCTTATTTCGCCAGCGTCCGGTACGACACGAGGTCGTTGATCGGGCCGATCTCCGGCCCGGTCGTGCCGGGGCGCGTCGCGACCTGCACGACCTTCTCGAACATGATGATGAACGGCGAGTTCGCGAGCACGGCCTTCTGCAGCGCCTCGTAACGCTGCGCGCGCTTCGCGGGCGACGGCTCGACCAGCGCGGCCTCGGTGTCCTTCGTCAGCTGCGGGATGTCCCAGCTGTTGCGCCACGCGAGCATCTTCGTCTTCGACTGGTCGGAATTGTCCGGATTCCAGGCGAAGCCGCGCGCATTGCTGTTCGGGTCCATGTAGTCGGGCGACCATTCGCCGATGAAGATGTCGTGCTGGCGCGCGCGGTACTTGCCGATCGCCTGCTTCGCATCGCCCGGGATCAGCTTCACGCGGATGCCGCCCTGCGCGAAGTTGGCCTGCAGCGCCTGCGCGATCTCGAGGTACGGATAATCGTTCGGCATGTCCATCGTCACGTCGAAGCCGTTCGCCAGGCCGGCCTTAGCGAGCAGCGCCTTCGCCTTCGCGACGTTCAGCTTGTACGGGTTCGCATTCAGCGTGCCGAGGAAGCCTTCCGGCAGGAAGGTCTCGTGGACCTTGTAGGTCGTGCTGACGATGTTGCGCTGGATGCCGTCGTAGTCGACCAGCCACTTCATCGCCTGCTGGACCTCGGGCTTCGCGAGATTCGGGTTCTTCGTGTTCAGGCTCAGGTACAGCAGCGCGGACACCGGCCACGACGCGACCTTGATCTTGCCGGCCTTGGTCAGCGCGGCGAGGCTGTCGGGGCTCAGGTTGCGCGCGGCGTCGACGTCGCCGTTTTCCAGCAGCAGCCGCTGCGCGGATGCCTCGGGCACGTGGCGCAGCACGACGCGTTTCATCGGGTACGGCGCGCGGTACTTGTCGAAACGCTGCAACACGATGCTTTCGTTCGGCGTCCACTTGGCGAGCTGGTACGGGCCCGAGCCCGCGTCGTTGGTCTTCAGCCAGCCGCTGCCGAAATCATTGCCCTGCTGGTGCGACATCAGCAGCTTCTTGTCGAGCACCGACGCCGGGCACGCGCTCAGCACGTTGAGCACGAAGCTCGGCGCGTACTTGCGGTCGGTTTCGAGCACGAAGGTCTGCGGGTCGACCGCGCGCACCTTCTGCATCACGTTCGTTTTCGTGAGGCCGAGATCGGCGAGCACGCCGGCCGGGCCCTTGTCGAGCAGGACGGTGCGCTGCAGCGACCATGCGACGTCGTCGGCGGTGACCGGGTTGCCGGAGTGGAACGCGAGGCCGGGGCGCAGCTTGAACGTATAGGTGAGCCCGTCGGCGCCGACCGTCCAGGATTGCGCGATCTGCCCGTCGAAGCGCGTCGGGTCCTTCAGGTCGACCCGCACGAGCCGTTCGTAGGTGTTCGCGACGTACTCGGACGGCACGAGCTCGTAGATCTCGCTCGGATCGAGGGTCGTGAATTCGCCGAGCTGGGTGGCGACGACGAAAATGCCGGGCGGCGTCGCGGCCTGCGCCGGCAGCGCCGGAACAAGCGCGACGAGCGCGGCGCTGACGAACAGCCGGGACAGCAGGTGCTTCATGCGGGCTCCGTGGAAAGGGAATCGTGGTGCGATTCTCTCATCGACGGCCGCCCGGATGAAAAAATTCGACGGGCGCGCGGAACGGCGCCCGGGGGAAGCGGCTTGCGTGCCGGGCGCGGTGCCCGGCAGCGGCGGCGGTCAGATCACGCAGCGCGCGATCGCGAAGCGCATCGCTTCCTCGGCCGGCTCGCTGCCCGAGCCGCGCACGACCTTGACGACCGAACCGTGGCCCGACGGCGTGAGCGTGACGAAGTACGAGCGCGAGCCGACGGTGATGTCGGTCACGCCGTTGTGCTGCGATTGCTCGGTACCGGACAGGCGGCTGTCGAGGCAGTTGGCGATCGCGTGGGCCGGACGCGCCGACGACACGTAGATCATCGGCGCCGGGCCGGACGCGGCCGAGTCGGACGAGGGCGCGGAACCGCAGGCGGCGAGCAGGGCGGCGGGAATGAGCAGCAGGAATCGTTTCATGATCGGAATCGTCGTGTGTCTCGTGTCGAGGCTGGGGCGCGGGGTACGCGAAACGCGAAGCTTCGCGACGAAACCGCCGCAATCGTGCCGTTTTTGACGGTCGATACGGGCGGCGGCTGACGTCGGAGTATACCCGCGGCACTTGACACGAACGGCCGGCTGAAACGATTCGATACAACAACAAGCGCCCGCTGTCGCGCGGCGGCAGCGGGCGTTTCAAGCGATGGCGAATCGACGTTTGCCGGCGTTATTGGCCGATCTTGTGGCTGACCGCATTTTCCTGCTGGTTCAGCACGTGCTTTTCGCTCTGCGTAATGTGGCCGCGATCCTGCGCGGCCATGTCCCGCTCTTCCCGGCGGATCCTGCGGTCGTCACGGTGCAGGCGCGCGGCCCGGGCGTGCGACATCTCGCCTTCCTTCACTTCGTGACGGATCCGGCGATTCTGGTTGGCGAGACGCTGGTTGACCTCCTCGCGGCGCGGATGCGCCTGCTGCCACGGCGTTTCGGCGAACGCGGTGCCGGTCAGCACCGACATCAGGGTGGCGGCGATCGCGAGATGGCGGGTAAGGGCTCGCATGACGTTTTCTCCTGTCGTTGCGCGTCACGAAACGTGCGCGCTTGTCGAAAAAACGCTGTGCGGGCCCCGGCTGTTGACGTTTCCGGCTGTATCGCTTGCAAGTGTTTATTACAGCGCGTCGGCCGTATCGGCCCGTCAGGTGAGCCGATACGCCGGGCCGGGCGTCACCTCCGCCGGCAGCGGCTCGCGGTTCAGTTCGAGCAGCGTGCGCTCGATCGTGCGCGTCATCGCATCGAGCGCGAGGTGGTTCGGCCCGTCGCCGAACGGCTCCGCGATCGCATGCGCGATCGCGTCGAGCGCGATCAGCGTATAGGCGACGAACACGGTGACGAACGGCGTCGCCGCGCCGATCGAATCGACGAGACCGAACGGCAGCAGCACGCAGTACGCATAGATGGTCCGGTGCAGCAGCACGTCGTACGAGAACGGGATCGGGGTCGACGCGATGCGCTCGCAGCCGCTCACCATCGACACCAGATCGTCGAGGCGCGCGTCGAGCATCCACAGCCGCGTATCGGCGAGACGGCCCGCATCGGCGCGCGCGGCGAAGGCTTCGCGCAGTTCATGAACGATCGCGATCGGCGCAAACCGGGCGGCGACGATGTGTGCATAGGTCGCGTCGTCGAGCAGCGTGCGCAGGTCCGGCGCCGGAGCGGTGCCGCGCAGCTGATGCTTCAGCGCATAGACGAACGCGACGACCTTGCGCACGAACGCCTGCCGTGAGGCATCGTCGCCGTCGACCGCGCCGTAGCAGAGCGCCTGGGACACCAGCGTGCGCGTGGCGGTCAGCACGCCACCCCACAGCTGCCGGCCCTCGCGATAGCGTTCGTAGCTCGCGTTGTTGCGAAACCCCGCGAAGATCGCGAGCGTGAGACCGATCAGCGTGAACGGCGTCGGGTTCAGCGGCACCTTCTCGCCGAGCACGCGGCCGCCACCCCACACCGCGACGAGGCTGATCGCGAGCGTCAGCACGAGCTGCGGCAGGATGGTCGGCAGCACCGACCCGTTCCAGACGAGCAGCATCCGCAGCCAGTGCTCGCGCGGCCGGACGATCATCGCGGCGCTCCGTCAGGCGGCAGCCGACGCCGGCGCGGCCGCGCGGTGCAGCAGCACCGGCACCGACTTCGACGTCGGCGTGTTGCACACGTCGCCGACGCTGTCGAGCGGCACCAGCGGGTTCGTTTCCGGGTAATACGCGCCGATGCAGCCGCGCGGGATGTCGTATTCGACGAGCAGGAAGCCGTCCGCGCGCCGCTCGATGCCGTCGTGCCACACGGTTTCCATGTCGACCCGGTCGCCGGCCTTCAGGCCGAGCATCGCGAGGTCGTCGCGGTTGACGAACACCACGCGGCGCTGGCCGTACACGCCGCGATAGCGGTCGTCGAGCCCGTAGACGGTCGTGTTGTACTGGTCGTGCGAGCGCGTCGTCATCAGCGTCATCAGGCGCTCGCCGTGCAGTGCGCGGGCGCGCTGGATCGGCGTGTCGGTCGGCAGCGCATGCGCGATGAAGTTCGCCTTGCCCGTCGGCGTCAGCCATTCGCGATCGCGCGACGCGACGCGCAGGTGGAAGCCGCCCGGCCGCGCGATACGCGTGTTGTAGTCGTAGAAGCCGTCGAGCGTCGCCTCGATCGCGTCGCGGATCTTCGCGTAGTCGTCCTTGTACGCGAGCCAGTCGATCTTGCCGCTGCCGAACAGCGCGTGGCCCATGTGCGCGACGATCGCCGGTTCCGACATCAGGTTCGCGGACGCCGGCTTGTTCATCCCGTACGACACGTGGACCATGCTCATCGAATCCTCGACCGTCACGCCCTGCGCGACGTTGTCCTGCAGGTCGATCTCGGTGCGGCCGAGCGTCGGCAGGATCAGCGCGTCGCGGCCGTGGATCAGGTGGCTGCGGTTCAGCTTCGTCGTGATGTGCACGGAGAGATCGCAGCGGCGCATGCCTGCCCACGTGCGCGGCGTGTCGGGCGTCGCCATCGCGAAGTTGCCGCCGAGGCCGATCAGCACCTTCACGTGGCCTTCGAGCATCCCTTCGATGGTTTCGACGACGTCGTAGCCGTGGTGACGCGGCGGCTCGAAGTCGAACACGTGGCCGAGCCGGTCGAGGAACGCCTGCGACGGCTTTTCCTCGATCCCGACCGTGCGGTTGCCCTGCACGTTCGAGTGGCCGCGCACCGGGCACAGGCCCGCGCCGGGGCGGCCGATGTTGCCGCGCATCAGCATCAGGTTCGTCAGCATCTGCACGGTCGCGACCGAATGCTTGTGCTGCGTGATGCCCATGCCCCACGTCGCGATCACGCGCTCGCTGCGCGCGTAGCGCTGCGCAAGGCCGTCGATCTGCTCGTACGGCACGCCGCTTTCGGCCGTCAGCGCGGACCAGCTTTCATTGCGCAGATCGTCGGCGAACGCGTCGAAGCCGGCCGTGTGCTCGTCGATGAACGCGGTGTCGAGCACGCGCGGCGCGCCGGCGGCGCGCGCGGCATCGTCGAGCTCCAGCACGCGCTTCGCCATCCCCTTGATCAGCGCGAAATCGCCGCCGATCGTCGGCTGGATGAAGGTCGATGCGATCTTCGTGCCCGACATCGTCAGCATCTCGAGTGGGCTTTGCGGATCGGCGAAACGCTCGAGCCCGCGTTCCTTCAGCGGGTTGATCGACACGATCGTCGCGCCGCGCTTCGCGCATTCGCGCAGCTCGCCCATCATCCGCGGATGGTTGGTCGCCGGGTTCTGGCCGAAGATCAGCAGCATGTCCGCGTGCTCGAAATCGTCGAGCGTGACGGTGCCCTTGCCGACGCCGACCGACGCCGGCAGTCCGCGGCTCGTCGCCTCGTGGCACATGTTCGAGCAGTCGGGGAAGTTGTTCGTACCGTACAGCCGCACCAGCAACTGGTACAGGAACGCCGCCTCGTTGCTCGCGCGGCCGGACGTGTAGAACGCGGCCTGGTTCGGGTCCGGCAGCGCGCGCAGGTGGCGCGCGATCAGCTCGAACGCTTCGTCCCACGCGATCGGCACGTAGCGGTCGGTCTGCGCGTCGTACACCATCGGGTCGGTCAGGCGGCCGTGTTGTTCGAGCTCGAAATCCGACTGTTCGAGCAGCTCGGTGACCGTATGCGCGGCGAAGAATTCGGGCGTCACGCGCTTGCTCGTCGCTTCGGCGGCCACGGCCTTCACGCCGTTTTCGCAGAATTCGAACGTCGATGCGTGCTGGCGGTCCGGCCACGCGCAACCCGGGCAGTCGAAGCCGTCGGGCTGGTTCTGGCGCAGCAGCGTGCGGTAGTTGCCGCCGGTGACCTTTTCCTTGATCAGGTTGATCGTGACGGCTTTCAGCGCGCCCCAGCCGGCAGCCGGGTGGGTGTACGGTTCGATGCGCGCGGCGGCGGATTTCTTTTTCATGATGCAGGGTGTCAGGGGCGATGCACGCAGAGTACGCGCGGCGCTCCGGCCGCTGTGTGTACACCTTTCATCTTCAAAAAAGAGTACAGTTTCGGCCATCCGGGCAGTGCGGACCGCAACTGTGTTGTTGAAGGGAAGTTGAAAGGGAGGCGCGTGAAGCGTTATGAACAACTGGCCGACGATCTGCAGGCGCAGATCGAGCGCGGCGTGTACCGGCCCGGCGAGCGGATTCCGTCGGTGCGCCAGGCGAGCCGGCAGCAGCAGCTCAGCGTCACGACCGTGCTGCGCGCGTACCTCGTGCTGGAGAGCCGCGGCCTGATCGAGAGCCGGCCGCAGTCGGGCTACTTCGTGCGGGCGCGCGCCACGGCGCCGGCCGAGGCAGAGCTGCACATGTCGGCGCCGGCGGCCGAGCCGTCGGCGGTGGACGTGAGCCGGCTCGTGCTGTCGACGTTGCGCACGATCTCGCGCGACGACGCGGTGCCGCTCGGCTCGCCGTATCCCGATGCGTCGCAGTTCCCGGTGCAGCGTCTCGCACGCTACGCGCAGACGATCGGGCGGCGCCGCACGCGCTGGGGCGTGATCGACGACCTGCCGCCCGGCAACCCGGAGCTGATCCGCCAGATCGCGCGGCGCTACGCGGAGCGCGGAATTCCGGTCGAGCCGGGCGAGATCGTGATGACGATCGGCGCGACCGAGGCGATCAACCTGTGCCTGCAGGCGGTCGCGAAACCGGGCGACACGATCGCGGTGGAGTCGCCGACGTTCTACGCGATGCTGCACGCGATCGAGCGGATGGGCATGCGCGCGCTGGAGGTGGCGACCCATCCGGGCGACGGCATCGATCTCGACGCGCTCGAACGGATCCTCGCGCGCGAGCGCATCGCCGCGTGCATGGTGATGCCGAATTTCCAGAATCCGCTCGGCTTCCAGATGCCCGATGCACGCAAGCGCGCGCTCGTCGAGCTGCTCGCGAAGCACGGCGTGCCCGCGATCGAGAACGACGTCTATCACGAGCTGCATTTCGGCGACACGACGCCGAGCGCGCTGAAGTCGTACGACCGCGACGGGCTCGTGCTGCATTGCGCATCGTTCACGAAGAGCCTGTCGCCGCGCTACCGGATCGGCTGGGCGATGCCCGGCCGCTACCGCGACCAGGTCGAGAAACTGAAATTCCTGAACACGCTCGCGACGCCCGCGATCGAGCAGCTCGCGATTGCCGAATACCTGAAGCACGACGGCTACGATTTTCATCTGCGGCGGATGCGCAAGCAGTATGCGCAGCAGGCGAGCCTGATGAGCGCGATGGTGCGGCGCTTCTTCCCGGAAGGCACGCGGTTGTCGCAGCCGCAGGGCGGGTACGTGCTGTGGGTCGAGCTGCCGCGGCAGGTCGATGCGATGAAGCTGTATGCGCTCGCGCTCGCGCAAGGGATCACGATCGGGCCCGGCCACATGTTCTCGGCAACCGCCGATTATCGGCACTTCATCCGGCTCAACTACAGCTATCCGTGGTCGCGGCAGATCGAGGAGGCGCTGAAGGTGGTGGGGCGGCTCGCGTCCGAGTGCGCGGGGCGGTGAGCGGCGCGGCGCCCGCCGCGACACCGCGTTCCTGGCGGCGACCCGTTGCCGGCCGCGCAGGCAAGCGTCACCGCGCGGACGGCGCGGGCAGTCCGGCTTGCGCCGTGTCGACCATCCGGCGCATGTCGAAGCCCGACGGATGCTGGTACACACGCAGCCCGAACTCCGGCAGCACCGCGATCAGGTGATCGAACAGGTCGGACTGGATCGCCTCGTAATCGACCCAGGTCGTCGTGTCGGTGAAGCAGTACAGTTCGAGCGGAATGCCTTCGGCCGTCAGCGGCAGCTGGCGCGCCATGCACGTCATGTCGCGGCGAATGTGCGGATGGCCCTTCAGGTAGTTCGCGACGTACGCGCGGAAGGTGCCGAGATTCGTCAGCTGGCGGCGGTTCGCCGGGCATTCGCCGGCCGCGCCGAGCGTGCCGTTCCATTGCGCGATCGCGTCGACCTTGTCTGCCAGGTAGTCCTTCAGCAGCGTCAGGCGTTCGAGCCGTTCGATCTCGTCGTTGCCGAGAAAGCGCACGCTCGTCGCGTCGATGAACAGCGCGCGCTTGATGCGGCGCCCGCCGGCCTCGGTCATCCCGCGCCAGTTCTGGTAGCTCTCGGTGATCAGCTTCCAGGTCGGCACCGTGATGATCGTGTGATCGAAGTTCGCGACCTTGACCGTGTTCAGCGTGATGTCGATGACGGTGCCGTCCGCGCCGGCCGACGGCATCGTGATCCAGTCGCCGATCCGCAGCATGTCGTTCGACGACAGCTGCACGCCGGCGACGAGGCCGAGCAGCGTGTCCTTGAAGATCAGCATCAGCACCGCCGACATCGCGCCGATGCCCGACAGCAGCAGGCCGATCTGCTTGCCGGTCGCGTCGCCGATCACGACGAGCGCGGCCGTGATGAACATCACGAGCTTGACGAGCTGCATCGCGCCTTTCAGCGACAGGCGCGGCTGGTCGCGCCGGCTCGTGCGATGCGAGTGTTCGAGCGCGGACAGCGTCGCGCTGATCGTCATCGACACCAGGAACACGATCAGCGCGAACAGCACCTTGTCGGCAGCCTGCGCGGCCACGGCGGGAATGCCGGGCACCGCGCCGAGCCCGAGCTTGATCACGACGAACGGCACGATGCGGTTCAGCCACTTGAATGCGCCGAACTCGAACAGCGCGTCGTCGATGCGGGTGGCCGACAGCCGCGCGAGGCGCGCGACTACGCGAAACAGCAGGAAATGGACGGCGGCGGCGATCGCGCCGGCGGCGGCGAGCAGGATGAGGATGCCGACGAGCGGCGCAAACCAGGATTCGTTCAGGGTCATAAGGGTGGACAGGGGCCTTCTCGTGCGTTGAATCTGTACCGCGACGCGGCGCGCGCCCGGTGAAGGGCACATGAAAGGGACCGTGATTGTGCCATCGGGTTCCGGCCTGATGCCGCGAATGCATGACGCAGGGCTCCTCAACATTCTCGCCGTTGCGCGGATTTTCCTCGAGTCCTTGAGTCCTTGAGTCAGTGTGTTCACGCCGCGCAACATACTGTGCACTTGCCACGCATCGCCCGCTCGGGGCACGATGCGCGAACGGCTTCGCGAACCCCGCTTCCACGTCGTTCCGGTCAACCACGCATTTCACGCATGCAAGATTCCAACGAAAGCCAGCCGTCACGCGTGCGGCTGCTGAAGGGCATTCTGCCGGTTCGGCGCGCGTCGGCCATCCGCGACGTGTTCGCGGGCATCTCGCTCGCGTCGATGGATATCCCGCAGGTGCTCGGCTATGCGCGCATCGCCGGCATGCCGGCCGTGACGGGCCTCTATACCGTGTTCCTGCCGCTGATCGCGTTCGCGTGCTTCGGCGCGTCGCGCCATCTGGTGGTCGCCGCCGACTCCGCGACCGCGACCATTTTCGCGAGCCGCCTGTCGTCGATGGCGCCGGCGGGCAGCGCCGAGTACGTCGCGCTGGCCGGCATGGTCGCGCTGCTGACCGCCGCGATGCTGCTGCTCGCGCGCATCTTCAAGCTCGGCTTTCTCGCCGATTTCCTGTCGCGCACGGTGCTGGTCGGCTTCCTGGCCGGCGTCGGCGTGCAGGTGTCGATCGCGATGCTCGGCGACATGCTCGGCTTGTCCGTGCCGTATCCGGCATCGCGCAGCGTCGCCCAGCTCGACTACGTCGTCACGCATGCGATCCACGCGCATCGGCCGACGCTCGCGCTCGCGGCGCTCGTCGTCGTCGCGATTCTCGCGTGCAAGCGCTTTGTGCCGCGCGTGCCGATGCCGATGATCGCGGTGGCGGGCAGCATCGCCGCGAGCGACTGCTTCGGCTTCGCCGCGCAAGGCATCGCCGTGCTCGGGCCCGTCGCGGGCGGCTTGCCGCCGCTGCGCTGGCCGTCCGTCACGTGGCAGCAGTTCCTCGATCTCGTGCCGGTCGCCGCGTCGTGCTTCGTGATGATCATCGCACAGAGCGCGGCGGCGGCCCGCGTGTTCGCGCAGCAGTACGGCGAGGACGTCGACACCAACGCCGACATCCTCGGGCTCGCGGCCGCGAACGCGGCGGCGGCGGTGGGCGGCGCGTTCGTCGTCAACGGCAGCCCGACGCAGACCGCGATGGCCGACGGCGCGGGCGTGCGCAGCCAGATCGGGCATCTGGCGTTCGCCGCGGTCGTCGCGGCGGTGCTGCTGTTCCTGAGTGCGTATCTGCAGTACCTGCCGCATGCGGTGCTGGCCGGCATCGTGTTCACGATCGCGCTCGGGCTGATCAACGTGCGCAGCCTCGCGGCGATCCGCAGGGAAAGCCCTGGCGAATTCACGCTCGCGCTCGTCACCGCCGCGGCCGTCGTGACGGTCGGTGTCGAGCACGGGATCCTGCTGGCCGTCGCGCTGTCGCTGATGCGGCACGTGCGGCACAGCTATCAGCCGCACACGATGGTGCTCGAAGCCGCCGACGGCAACGGGCGGTGGCTGCCGGTGCCGGCCCGGCCGGGCGCGATGACGGCGCCGGGGCTGATCGTCTACCGGTTCGGCTCCGACCTGTTCTTCGCGAACGACCATCGGTTCGCCGCCGAAGTGACCGAACTCGTCGACGCGTCGCCGGTACCGCTGCGCTGGTTCATCGTCGACGCGGGCGCGATCACCGATCTCGATTACTCCGCCGCGCGGACGATCACCGATCTCGTCAAGGCGTTGCACGCGCGCCGGATCGGCGTGCTGTTCGGGCGCGTGAACCGCTACCTGCACGCCGATATGGAGCGCCACCGGATCACGGAGATCGTCGGCGCGTCGTGCATTTTCCCGACACTGCACCAGGCGCTGGAAGCGGCGGGCGTGACGCCGGCGCAGCAGGAGCCGGGGGTCACGTAGCGGAAATTGGAAGGCGGAAGGCGAGAGGTGGAAAGCGGAAAGCGGAAAGCGGAAAGCGGAAAGCGGAAAGCGGAAAGCTGGGGGAACGCGGGAGGCGGGAGGCGGAACGCGGGAAGCTTCACCGCTAAGCGGCTGCGCGCACGCGCGCGAAGCCGTTGCGCAAATGGCGGGCCAGTTCCGCCGCGGCCGGCGCGTGCTGGCCGCGCGGCAGATGCAGGTTGATCGCGAAGTTCGGCAGGGCGGGCAGGCCGCTGTCGGCCGGCAGAATGTCGAGATCGGCCGGCACGGTGGACGCGAGCCAGACGGTCACCGCGAGATCGGAGCGCACGGTCGCGGCCGTCGCGTCGATGCTGCCGTTCTCGAACACGGTGCGCCACGCGCGATCGCAGGCCCGTAGCGCGTCGAGCACGGTCGGGCGGAACGCGCAGGTCTGGTCGACCATCGACACGGGCAGCGGCGTCTGCAGATGGGCGCTACCGCCTTTCGCGCCGACCCAGACCAGACGGTCGACGGCGATGCATTCGCCGCGCGACGGCCCGACCGGCGCCTCGATCAGCGCGACATCGATCTCGCCTTGCCTCAGCGCCTTGCGCAGTGCGGGCGACGCCGCGCACACGAGCGACAGCGCGACTTGCGGATGCGCGTGCGCATAGCCTTTCAGGATCGGCGCGAGACAGCTGCCGACGAGATCCTGCGGCGCGCCGATGCGCACAGCGCCTTCCATCGCACCGGCCGTCAGCTCGGTCAGCAGTGCGTCGTGCGCGGCGAGCAGCCGGCGCGCCTGCGCGAGCAGACGCTCGCCGTCCGCCGTGAGCAGCAGGTTGCGATGCTCGCGCACGAACAGCGGGCCGGACAGCGTTTCGAGCCGCGCGACCTGCTGGCTGACCGCGCCTTGCGTCAGGTGCAGCGCGCGGCTCGCCGCCGTCATGCTGCCGTGATCGGCGACCGTGACGAAGGCGCGAAGCAGGGCGATGTCGAGGTTGCGTGTCATGGTTCGCATTATGAATGCTAATGACTGGCATAAAAATCTTTCGCTGTCGTAATGCACGGAGCGCGGGTAAAACGGAGCTTCGACGACCCGAACCGGGAGCCCGTGTGCCGCTTCAAGACTATTTGCCGCTGCTGTTGTTCGTGATCGTGTCCACGGTGACACCGGGTGGCGCGACGACCCTCGCAACCGCATCGGGCGCGCATTTCGGCTATCGGCGTTCGCTGCCGATGATGACGGGCATCGCGGCCGGCCTGGCATCGATGGCCGCCGCGGCGGCGGCCGGGCTCGGCAGCGTGTTGCTGGCCCTGCCCGCGCTGCAGCTCGGGATGAAGGTGCTCGGCTCGCTGTATCTGCTGTGGCTGGCCACGCGCATCGCGCGCGGCGGCAAGCCCGGTGTCGACGCGGCCGCGCAGCGGCCGCAAGGATTCGTCAGCGGCGTATGGATGCTGTGGCACAACCCGAAGGGCTGGGCGATGACGCTCGGCGCGGCCGCGTCGTTCGCCGCGCTCGCGTCCGGCCCCGTGCGGCTCGGCGCGTTGCTCGGGCTGGCGTTCGGCGTGGCGGCGATGGCGTCGCTGTCGCTCTGGTGTTGTGCCGGGCTGCTGTTCGCGCGCGTGCTCCGCACGGAGCGGCAGTGGCGCTGCGTGAATGCGGGCTTGGGGATCCTGCTCGCGGCTTCGATCGTGCCGATGTGGCTGTAGCAGCGGCGCTGCGCGCACGGCGCAGCCCCGACACTCAGCGCGAACCGTCCCGCGCGGCCCCCGCGGGCCGTCCGCCCGCGCCGCTCGACCATCGCGGCAGCCGCAGTGTCGTCGCGAAGCTCGCCGCATGCAGTGCGCAAAGCAGGCCGAACGTCCACGCGTAGGCGGCCCCGTGCGTGCCGCCCGTCGACGCGGATTCGGCCTGCAGCCGCCACGCGAGAAACAGCGTGCACATCGTCGTGAACGTCGGGCCACCGAGGCGCTGGACGATATTGAGCGACGTCGTCGCCATCGGCAGGTTGTGCCGCTCGACCGACGCATACGCGGCGGAAATCGACGGCGCGCCGATCGCGCTCTGGCCCATCCCGCGCAGAATCAGCGCGGGCACCAGCACGGCGGGATCGTAGCCGGCCAGCGCGAGATACACGAACGGCAGCGTCGCGGCGAGCGCGAGCAGCGCGCCGGCGGCGGCCAGCCGGCGCACGCCGAACCGGCTGGTCAGCGCGCCCATCGACGGATAGGTGACGAGCATGCCGAGCCCGAGCGGCGCCAGCAGCCAGCCCATCTCGCCGGGCGAGCGGCCGCACGCCTCGATCAGGAACACCGGAATCAGCATCTGGCCCGCGTAGATCGCGCCGTTCGACAGAAACTGCGTGGCCGCCGCCGCGCCGAACACGCGCGAGCGAAACAGTGCGAGGTCGATCAGCGCCCGCTCGCCTTTGCGCAGCTGGACGCGCAGGAACGCGGCGAGCAGCAGCACCGAGCCCGCGATCGCGGCGATGCCGGGTACCGCGTCGATGCGCTCCGCGCCATACAGGAACAGAACGAGCGCCGGCGACAGCAGCGCGAGGCCGACCCAGTCGAGTTCGCGCTGCTGCGTTTCCTCGCGGTCGCCGGGCAGGAACCACACGGCCAGTGCCAGCGCCAGCGCGCCGACCGGCAGGTTCACGAGAAACAGCCAGCGCCACGACGCGTACTGCAGGATCGTACCGGCGACGACCGGCCCCAGGATCGGTGCGATCAGCACGGGTACCGCCGCATAGCCGATCACGCGCGCCATCTGCTGGCCGGCCACGCGCGCGATCATCATCTGCGCCATCGGCGCGAGCAGCCCGCCGCTGACGCCTTGCAGCACGCGGAACGCGATCAGCGACGGCGCGGACCACGCGAGCCCGCACAGCGCCGACGTCAGCGTGAACGCTGAGAAACACCACAGGTACAGCGCCTTCGCGCCGATGCGATCGACCAGCCAGCCGTTCAGCGGCAACACCAGCGTGAGCGCGAGCAGGTAGCCGCTCGTCACCCACTGGATCGTCGACAGGCTCGCGTGCAGGTCGGTCGCGAGGCTCGACAGCGAGACGTTGACGATCGTCGCGTCGAGTTGCGACAGCAGCGAGCCGAGCGTCGCGACCGCGCTGACTTTCCAGATCGACGGACCGAGCCGTTCGGCCGCACGGCCCGGCGCCGGCCGCGCGCGTGGGTCGTTCACGCGCCGCGGCGGTCGAGCAGCGCGACGATCTCGTGCGTCGAGCCCGTCTCGCCGAGACGCGGGAACAGCCGTTCGACGCTGTTCGTGTGCGCGTCCGCGTTGAGGTCGGTCATCGCATCGACCGCGAGCGTCACGTTATAGCCGAGTTCGTGCGCCTGTCGGGCCGTCGATTCGACGCCGATGCTCGTCGCGATGCCGGCCAGCACGATCTGCGTGACGCCGGCCGCCTTCAGGTACGCGTCGAGATCGGTGCCGGTGAATGCGCCCCAGGTCTTCTTCGTCACGGCGTGGTCGCCCGGCTGGCGGTTCAGTTCGGGCAGGAGCTCGGCCCAGTCGGCCGGGAACGGATCCTTGCGCGGCGGCAGTTGTGTCCGGCCCGGTGCGCCGCCGGCGACGTTGACAAGCACGACCGGCAGGCCGCGGCTGCGGAAGGCGTCGAGCAGTTCGCGCGTGCGCTCGATCACCGGTGCGACCGGGTGGGCGGTGGGCAGCGCGACGATGCCCTTTTGCAGGTCGATGACGACGAGTGCCGTATGCGTGTCGAGACGGGTTGTGCTCATGATGCGGATGCTCCGTGCATGGGGAGAAGGGGCACGTGCCGTACGAATGCCGCGCGGCACGCACGCAGGATCACTGCTCGCCGATGCGCCGGATCAGCGGAATCGCGGCGGCGAGTGTGCGGATGTCTTCGGCGTCGAGCTTCTCGATCGCGGCGCCAAGCCACTTGTGCTTCGCGGTGTTGCGCTTGCGCCGTGCCGCCAGGCCGGCCGCGGTCAGCAGGAACAGGATCTGGCGGCCGTCGGTCGGATGCGGCTCGCGTTCGACGAGCCCGTCTTCCTCGAGACCCGCGAGAATCGCCTTCATCGACTGCGGCTTCATCGCCTCGGCGCGCGCGAGGTCGGCGGTCGTCATGGGGCCCTGTCGTTCGAGCCGCGCGAGCGCACTCGTCTGCGACATGCCGAGCCCTTCGGATTCGATCTCGGCGCGCAGCCGTCGAATCAGCTGGCCGACCGCGAGGGTCAAGTCGGCGGCGACGGTGTCGGCGGAAATGCGGGGTGTGCGTGGCGGAGTCATGCGGCGGATCATAGAACACGACAGTTAAACTTGCAAGTTTAACTGTCTAGTTTGGCGGGCGTTCGCGATGCACGGCGCATGACGTACGACGCACCGCGCACCGACGCACGATGCGCCGGCGAGGCCGGGAGAGGAACAGCGGGCGGCGGCTCGGCAACCGCCGATTGTCGGACTGTGGGCAGTGTGCGGCCGGACGCTACGCGCGGCGCGGCAACGGAACCGGCACGACGTCGTTGTACTTCGGCGACGCATTTTCGTGCAGCAGGTCGCCGAGATATTGCGCGAGTTCGTCCGCGGCGAGCGCGGACGGAACATGCAGGTTGGCCGGTCGCCGCTTGCCTTCGGTGCCGAGATCGAACACCGCCCAGCGGCCGTTCGTCCGCACGACGGCGAGCAGGCGTCCGAACGCGTTGAAACGGTACTCGTCCTGCATGGCATCGCTCCTTCGTGGATGAATGTGCCGGCCGCGCGCGTCGCGTTTACCGGATCGAGCAGGTCAGCCAGCGATGGATCTTCAGCGCATCGCTCGACACGCCGGCGCGCGTCGGTGCGCCGAGCAGCACGACCGTTTCGCGGCGGCCCTTCACGCGCATGCGCATCACGACGCCGTGCCCAGATTCGTTGATGAAGCCGGTTTTCTGCAGTCGGATCGGCAGGCGACCGTTACGCACGAGCGGATCGGAGTTCACGTACAGCAGCTCGCCGTCGCCGGCCTGCACGGTGGTCGACGTGTCCGTCGAGAAATAGCGGATCAGCGGATCCTGCGCGGCCGCGCCGACGAGCCGCGCGAGATCCTCGGCGGTCGACACGTTGTGCGGCGACAGGCCGGTCGGTTCGCGGAAATGCGTATCGCGCATCCCGAGCCGGCGCGCCTCGCGGTTCATCGCCTTAACGAACGCGGCACGGCCGCCCGGATAGTCGCGGCTCAGCGCGGCGGCCGCGCGATTTTCCGACGACATCAGCGCGATATGGAACATCTGGCGGCGCGACAGTTCGGCGCCGATCGGCAGCCGCGAACCGGTGAACTTGATCGTGTCGCGATCGCGAGAGGTGACGCGCAGCACGCCGTTCATCGGCCGGTCCGCGTCGCGTGCGACGACGGCGGTCATCAGCTTCGAGATCGACGCGATCGGCCGCACCGTGCGTGCGTTGCGGGCGAGCAGTGGTGTGCCGGAGTCGACGTCGAGCACGTAGGCCGCGCGCGAATGTAGCGAGCTCACCGCTCGCGGGCTGTAGCCGCAGCTCGCGAGCAGGCGCGGCTGCGCGGCGGGGCGCGGGCGAACCGCGTTCGTGCGTTTCGCGCGCCGGTGCTGCGGTGCGGGCGCCGCGTGACGCTTGACTGCATGATGCGTCACGCGCGGGCGGCGGTGCTTGACGGCCTTGTGCTTGCGGTGGGCGGGTTGTTTCTTGACGACTTTCGCATGCGCATGGGGCGTCGCCGTGCGATGCGGCTGCGCACGCTGCGCCGACGCGTTCGTTGCGAACGCAAGTGTCAGGAACGAGAGGGCGATGAGCAGGGTGGTCCGGGCACGAGGCAGGCGCGCGATGAGTCCGGTCAAGCGAGAGTCTCCTTTTCACGCGCGTTGCGGCGGCGCGAAATGCGTGGGCGGTCAGCGGGTGCGGGAAATTATAAGGTCGATTGTGTGGCGATGACGATGGATGTGCGCGCAATCGTGTGCGATCCGGGCGGAATGTCGAGGCTTTTGTGAAGCGCCGAACGCGTGCGGCGGGCAAAAGGCGCCCGCTGCGTCGAATCAGCGCGGCCAGTTCCGCCGCGACACGACCGCGAAGCTGATCGCGATCGAACCGGTGACGACACGCGGTGGCGTGTCGTCCAGCGCATCGCCGAAGCGGAAGCGGCGGCCGCGTCCGTCGGAGCGTGCGGTACGACGCTCGGGCATCGGCGTGTCGGGCTCGACACCGCCCGTGTCGGCGACGACCGTATCGCACGACATATCGGTCAGGCACTCGGCTAGATGATCAACAGGCATGACAGTGAATTCCGCGAAGGGCATGCCCGTATTGAACGCCACGCGGTTCGATCAGTAAAATGAATGTTTCGATCGCTACGATTCCTTAAAAGAATGGAATTGAAACTGCTCCGAACCTTCCTGACGGTCACCGAACTCAGCCATTTCAGCCGCGCGGCCGACACGCTGCACATGAGCCAGCCGGCGCTTAGCAAGCAGATCGGCGCGCTCGAGGCGAGCCTCGGCGGCAAGCTGTTCGAACGTGGCAGGCATGGCGCGGAGCTGACGCCGTTCGGTGAACGCTTCCTGCCCGACGCGCAGGCGCTCGTGCGCGATGCCGACGAAATCCTCGCGCGTGCACGGGAGGCGACCAGCGGGCAGCGCGGCCATCTGCGGCTCGGCATCTGCCTGTCCGTGCTGACGCTCGTGCCGAAACTCGTCGCGGAATTCCGGCGCCGCAATCCGGGTGTCGCGGTCACGTTGAGCGACCTGTCGTCGTCCGAGCAAACCCGCCGGATGCGCGCGGGCAAGCTCGACGCGGGGTTCCTGCGTTTGCCGTCGGATGAAGGGTTGTCGTCGTTCAAGGTGATCGACGAGGCGCTCGCGCTCGCGGTGCCGCCGTACCTCGGCTTCAAGCGCGTGCCGGCCGATCTCGACGTGCTCAACGAGATCGGCTTCATCGCGCTGCAGCGCGCACGCGGCCCCGGGCTCGCCGCGCAGATCGACCGGTGGTGCGTCGGGCGGCACTTCGTGCCGCAGGTCACGCAGCAGGCGGAGGACGTGCAATCGGTGCTCACGTCGGTCGCGGCCGGGGTCGGCGTCGCGTTCATTCCGTCGCACGCGCAGTACCTGCTGCGCGACGCGACCGTGTTGCCGCTCGCCGGCAGGGACGCGAAATGGCGCGTCGGGCTCGCGTGGCTGTCCGGCCGCGACGATCCCGTGACCACGCGTTTCGTGTCGTTCATGCGCGCCTCGATCAAGGGCGCGTGACCGGGCGTATAGTGTCCGCGATCGCCTTCCGCCCGAATGCCGGCCCGGCGCCGGCTCACGAACCCGACCCGATGACTTCAGAACCCGACGACTCCCCGCTCGATCCCGCACTCGTTGCGACGCTCGCGACGCTGCATGAAGCCGCGACCGATCCGTCCGGCAAAACGTGGTCGCTGCCGAAGATCGCGAAGCGCACGCAATTGCCGATGAGCACGCTGCGCCGCGTGCTGACGCAACTCGACGCCGCCGGCCTGAGCGCGACGACGCTGAACGACGACGGCACCGGCAGCGCCGCCTTGACCGAAGAGGGGCGCGCCGTGTGCGCGCAACTGTTCGGTGGGAACGACCGCAGATGAAAAAACGGGTCGCCCGAAGGCGACCCGTCATATTGCGGTTCGACATGCAACATCACCACCGCGCCGTCACCCCACCCATGACGGAATGACGGTAGGTCTGGTCGTTCAGCCCATGCCGGTAGCCGACGTCGAGATCGAGCCAGGGCTTCGGCGAGTAGATCGCGCCCGCGATCACGAACGCCGGATTCGCGCCGGCCGTGCTCTCGGTGTTGCGCGACAGGCCGATGTCGGCCACGAGCTGCACCTTGTCGGTCGCCTTGTAAAGCGCCGCGGCCGACACGGCCCAGACCGAGCGCAGGTCGCCCTGGCGGTTCGGCTGGTACGCGAGGCCCGCATTCGCGAGCAGCGAGAAGCGCGCGACGTCGGCTTGCGCGAGCAGCGTGGCGCCGGTGCCGACGCGGCCTGTGCCGAGCCCGCGATCGTCGTTGCCGGTCGGCATCGTCACCTGCGGTTTCAGCGCAAGCGACAGCGGCCCGCGTTCGACGAAGCGCCACTTCATGCCGATCTCGACATCGCCGATGCCTGCGCCGTGGTCGTCGGTGCGCGTTTGCAGATGCGTGTAAGGCGCGTTCACGTAGAGATCGACGTGCTCGCCGAACCCACGCGTGAGTGTCGCGTTCCACAATTGATGGCGGCCGTTTTCGTCCTGCTTCGAGGTTTGCTCGCCGTTGAACTCGAACTGCCAGTTCGCGTTGCCCTGCGTACCCGTGTCGTCGCTGACGAGCGGATGGGCTGCGTACGCGTACAACGGCGCGAGCAGGGCGCTCGCGGCCGCGAGAGAAAGCATTCTTTTCATGAAGTCACCGTTGTCGTGTCGTGGGCGGCCGGCCCGCGCGGGCCGGCACGCCGTCGTTTCGGAGGCGATCAGAACCACTGCTTGTAGCGACGCACATAGATCGTCTTGACGATCTGCGCGAGCAGGATGTAGCCGACCATCGTCGCCGCGAGCCACAGCCAGTAGGTGCCCGGCAGGTGCATGAAGCCGAGCGAATCCGCGAACGGCGAGAACGGCAGCCAGCAGCCGATCGCGATCGCGGTGAACGTCGACAGCAGCACCGGCAGCGCGGCCGTGCTCTGCAGGAACGGGATCTTCTGCGTGCGCAGCAGGTGCACGACGAGCGTCTGCGACACGAGGCTCTCGATGAACCAGCCCGAGTTCATCACGATCTGGCCGCCCGAACCGCCGTGCAGGTGATACATCGCGCCCGCGCCGAACACGGTCCACATCAGCACGTAGGTCGTGATGTCGAACACCGACGACGTCGGCCCGACCCACAGCATGAAGCGGCCGATGTTGCCGGCTTCCCACTTGCGCGGCTTCTTCAGGAACTCGGGATCCATCTTGTCCCACGGCAGCAGCATCTGCGACGTGTCGTAGATCAGGTTCAACACGAGCAGCTGGGTCGCGAGCATCGGCTCCCACGGCAGGAACGCGCTGGCGACGAGCACCGAGAACACGTTGCCGAAGTTCGAGCTGGCGGTCATGTTCAGGTACTTCAGTATGTTGCCGAACGTCTCGCGGCCCTTGATCACGCCTTCCTCGAGCACCATCAGGCTCTTCTCGAGCAGGATGATGTCGGCGGTTTCCTTCGCGATGTCGGCGCCGCTGTCGACCGAGATGCCGACGTCGGCGTCGCGCAGCGCCGGTGCGTCGTTGATGCCGTCGCCGAGGAAGCCGACCGTGTGGCCGTTCGCCTGCAGCGCCTTCACGATGCGCGCTTTCTGCAGCGGCGTGAGCTTCGCGAACACCGTCGTGCGTTCGACGACCTCGGCGAGCGTCGCGTCGTCGAGCGCCTCGATTTCGGCGCCGAGCATCGGCTTGCCCGGTTCGAGGCCGACCTGGCGGCAGACCTTCATCGTGACGGTCGGGTTGTCGCCCGTCAGCACCTTCACCGACACGCCGTTCTCGCGCAGCGCGGCAAGCGCCGGCGCGGCCGATTCCTTCGGCGGATCGAGGAAGGTCAGGAAGCCGCGCACGACGAGATCGCGCTCGTCGGCGGTGCGGTATTGTTCGAGTTCGTCGCCGCGCGGGATCGTGCGCGTCGCGAGCACCAGCACGCGGAAGCCGTCCTCGTTGTACGCGTTCGCCTGTTCGAGCAGCCGGTTGCGTGCGACGAAATCGAGCGGACGTACGCCGTCCTCGTCCTGCACGTGGGTCGACACCGCGAGCATTTCCTCGACCGCGCCCTTGCAGATCAGCTGGTGCGTGCCGTGCGTGTCCTCGACCACGACCGACAGGCGGCGCCGCACGAAGTCGAATGGCAGCTCGTCGATCTTCTTGTAGCCGTGCGGCTTCACGCGCTCGCCGATCTCGTCGGCGCGCGCGACCACCGCGATGTCGATCAGGTTCTTCTGGCCGCTCTGATGAAAGCTGTTCAGCCAGCCGAGCCGCAGGATGTCCTCGTTCTTGTGGCCGGACAGGTCGAGATGGTGCTCGAGGATGATCTTGTCCTGCGTGAGCGTGCCGGTCTTGTCGGTGCACAGCACGTCCATCGCGCCGAAGTTCTGCACCGAGTTCAGCCTCTTCACGACGACCTTGCGACGCGCCATCGCGATCGCGCCGCGCGCGAGGTTCGCGCTCACGATCATCGGCAGCATCTCGGGCGTGAGGCCGACGGCCACCGCGAGCGCGAACGTAAGCGCGCTCAGCCAGTCGCCCTTGGTCAGGCCGTTGATCATGAACACGATCGGCACCATCACGAACATGAACCTGATCAGCAGCCAGCTCACGCTCGCGACGCCGCGGTCGAAGCTGGTCTCGATGCGCTTGTGGCTCACGACGTTGCGTGCGAGCGAACCGAAGTAGGTGTCTTCGCCGGTCGCGACGACCACGGCCGTCGCGGTGCCGCTCACCACATTGGTGCCCATGAAGCACACGTTCTCGAGATCGAGCAGCGACTTCGACGCATCGTTCGCGGCGGCGGACGAGCCCGTCGCGCCTGCGCCGGCCGACTTGCCGGCGACCGCGCCGAGCGTGTCGTATTTCTCGACCGGCAGCGCTTCGCCGGTCAGCACGGCCTGGCTGATGAACAGGTCGCGCGACGCGAGCAGGCGCACGTCGGCGGGGATCATGTCGCCGGCCGACAGGTGCACGATGTCGCCGACCACCACTTCACGCATCGGCACCTCGCGGCGAGCGGGCTCGGACACGTCGGTCAACGCGCGCTGCACGGTCGCCGTCGTGCGGACCATCGCCTTGAGCTTTTCGGCCGCGCGCAGCGACCGGAATTCCTGCACGAAGCGCAGCAGCGCGCTGATCGTGACCATCGTCAGCAGGATCGTCATCCCGACGAAGTCGCGATCGCCGGGCGCCGCGAAGTAGACGTCGGTGCAGAAGCTGATCGTGGCCAGCACCAGCAGCACGTAGACGAACGGATTGTGGAACGCGTGCAGCAGCTGGCGCGTCCAGAGCGGCGGCTTGTCGTGCGCGATCTCGTTCGGACCATTGTGCTGCAGGCGATCGGCGGCCTGGTCGTAGGTGAGGCCGCGCGTGCTGGTGCGCAGCGACTTGAAGGTTTCTTCGAGCGGGCGGGCCGCTTCCTGCGCGGCGCGCATGTTGCGCGGTTCGTTCTGCTGACCGGGGCCGGCGTTGATGAAGCCGCGCTGTTTCTTTTGCGATGTTTGCGAAGTGTTGTGTCGTGTCATGAGTCGCTCCTTGCGCACGAGGCGGCGGGCGGGGAGCGACCGTGACGTCAGCGACGCACGAGCGCTCCCCGCCGCATCGCGTCAGGCGCGATCGGCTGTGGATCGGTGAAGGGGGGAACGCTCGCCGGCGCGCGGAGTGCGGCCGAAGGATCGATGCGCGGCGTCGCACCGGCGAGCGGTAATCGACTACTGTCGTCCGAGTTCATCTGCACTCCTGTCGGTTGCGAGTAGGCGGCACGGGCGATCGGAAGCCGCGCACGCACGAGGGCGCGCGGCCGGACGGCACGCGAACGGAACACGCACGCAGCTTGCGCTGCGCGCAGCACGAACGTACGCACGCTGCAACGCAGGGTTGCGCAGCGCGGACATTCGGCGATATCGAAAAAATTCGGCGGGGGATTCTGGCCGGTCAGGCCGGAAGGACGCCGCATCCTGCTTCCCGGGATGCGGCAGAAGACGAGGCTCTGCGCGGTTTCCTCAGGCAGCAGTCAAGTTGGTCGAGGACCAACTACAACTCGCATCGGTGTTCACAGAACACTCCATGTAATTCAGACGGGGGCGATGGTAAAGGCTCGTTGTGCGAAGCGTCAACCCTTTTGTCGGAAGATGCTTGCGAAATGTTATCGGCGCGATGCCGGACAGTCGGGACGCCGGACGGCAGAAAACGCACGAGTCGCGCGCGGGCCATATCGGCCCGCGCGCGGCTGCATGCGTCGAGAACGGGCCGCTTACTGCGTGGCTGACGCGACCGCGGTTCCTGCATCGAGAATGCCCGAGCCTGCCGGCAACGCGGTGCATGGCGTACTGGCCGCCAGCTTCGCCGTGTGCGTACCGCTTTTCAGCTTCTGCTGGATCTGCGTGGGCGTGAGGTTGCCGTTCACCGCGAGCATCAGCGCGGCGACGCCCGTCACCTGCGGCGTCGCGAGGCTCGTGCCGCTCGCCAGGCCGTAGGTGTCGCCATCCGGAGTCGTCGTGCCGCTGTTGGCCGTCGACAGGATGTTGACGCCCGGTGCGCTGAGCGTGATGTTGGTGCCGAAGTTGCTGAACGAGGCGCGGCGGCCGGCTGCATCGTTGGCGCCGACGCTGATCACGCCGCTGCAGTTCGCGGGCTGGTCGAGCCCGGTCGACAGACCGTCGTTGCCGGCGGCGACGACGACGGTTACGCCCTTCGCGTTCACGTCGTCGATCGCCTGCTGGAACGTCTTGCTGCAGGCGCCGACGCCGCCGAGGCTGAGGTTGATGATTTTCGCCGGCGTCGGGTTGTTCGGCACCCCGGTGACGGGAATGCCGGCCGCCCAGCGCATTGCGTCGGCGATGTCGCTCGTCACGCCGCCGCATTTGCCGAGCACGCGAACCGGCAGAATCTTGCCGAGCCACGATACGCCGGCGATGCCGATGCCGTTGTTGGCGGTCGCGCCGATCACGCCCATCACGCGCGTGCCGTGCCAGCTGCTGGTGTTCGGTTCGCTTTCGCAGTGGTAGTACGGGCCGCTCGCGTTGTCGAGTTCCTGCTGCGTGACCCAGTCGCCCGGGTCGCTCGCGTCGGGGCCGCGCGACAGGCCGTTGTTGCTGGTGTTGACGCTGGTGATGAAGCTGTAGCCGGGCAGCAGGTTGCCGACGAGGTCGGGGTGCGGCCGATAGCCGGTGTCGAGCACGGCCGTCACGACGGTCGGCGAGCCTTTGGTCTGGTTCCACGCAGGCGGCAGATCGGCGCCGGCGGTCGGGTCGGACAGATACCACTGCTGGCCGTAGCTCGGGTCGCTCGGCGTGTCGCGGACCTTCATCGGATGATCCGGTTCAGCGTAGTCGACGTCGGCGTCGGCGCCGAAGGCCTCCGCGAGCGCCGCCGCGTCGGCGGCCGCGACGCGCTGGCCAAGCGACAGCACGGCCGCGCCGTTCGAGGCCGTCCGCTCGACCTGCACGTTCAGCGGCGTCGGCGCGGCCGCATACGCACGCGCGGCGCCGGTTGCCGTCGGCGCCGTCCAGCGTGTCATCGAACGCTGGATCACCGCGTCGAGCCGCGTGCCGTCGTCGATGGCCGCTCTTGCGTTCGTGGCCGTCAGCGTCTTCAGCCTGACGATCAGGTGATCGACCGGCGGCTCGTCGGGCGTGGTCTGGGCGGCCATTTGCGTGGCGGCCTGCTGCGACGTACACGCGTTGCTGCCGGAATTGGTGGGCGGGGTCGTCGGAGCGGGCGCGGGGGCCGGGGTCGGGGCCGGTGCCGTGTTGGTCGGCGACGGGTTGCTGCCGTCGCCGCCGCCTCCGCCGCAGCCGGCGATCGGGAGCAGGGCGGCGGCGGACAGCATGCCGGCGAGCATGCGCGCATGGGCCGAACGGGCCAGCGCGAAATTGAAACGTTTGGCTTTCATGTTGAAAGTCGATCCTCGGAGATAACCGTCGTGCCGGCGGTGGTGCCTGGTCTGGCCTAAGCCGGACCTTGATTTTTGTCGGGCGCGCGCGGGGTTCCTGCGACACGCCATGCATTGGGTAACGGCTGATGAGGCGGCTTCTTGAATATGTTTTGTGTGAAAAAGATGCGACGCGCAAACGATTGCGTTGCTGGGTTGCAGCATGAACGCGCGTTTGGAACGGGTGATCTGTTCATGAGGTGCAAGATTGCAGGCGGTCGACCCGGCGAAACATGCGGCGCGGGCGCTTTTGCGCGGCACGGAAACGATTGCGCGTGGTGTGGCCTTGACGAAGGGCGCTTGACGCTTTCCCCGATGCGGTGCGAATTTTTCGGGCGTAGGATCGCGATTCGATCAAGGTTTCGTCAGGAGAAAAGCATGGATCACCGCTTCCGTTGGCTGGCTGTCGCGTTGTCCTGCGCGCTGGCGGGCGCCGCGCACGCGCAGGCGCTCACCGGCACGCTGAAGAAGATCAAGGACACGGGCGTCGTGTCGCTCGGTATCCGCGAATCGTCGGTGCCGTTCTCGTATTCGGACAACCAGCAGAAGAACATCGGTTACTCGCGCGACATCGCGGCGCGCATCATCGATGCGCTCAAGGCGGAGTTGAAGACGCCGAACCTGACGGTGAAGGAAATCCCGATCACGTCGCAGAACCGGATTCCGCTGCTGCAGAACGGCACGATCGACTTCGAGTGCGGCTCGACGACGAACACGCTGGAGCGCCAGAAGCAGGCTGCGTTCTCGAACAGCATCTTTTTGTACGGGATCCGTTTCAGCACGCGCAAGGATTCGGGCGTGAAGGACTTCCCGGACCTGGCCGGCAAGACGGTCGCGACGACGGCCGGCACCTCCGACGAGCGGCTGCTGCGCAAGCTCAACGAAGAGAAAGGGATGAACATGACGATCATCAGCGCGAAGGACCATGCCGAAGCGTTCATGAACGTCACGACCGGGCGCGCGGTCGCGTTCGTGATGGACGAGCCGCTGCTGTACGGCGAGATCGCGAAGGACCGCAATCCGGGCGCGTACACGGTGGCGGGCACGCCGCTCGTCCACGAGAACTACGCGTGCATGATGCGCAAGGACGATCCGGCGTTCAAGCACGTGGTCGACGGCGTGATCGCGAAGCTGCAGACCTCGGGCGCGGCCGAGAAGCTCTACGACCAGTGGTTCATGCAGCCGATTCCGCCGAAGGGTGTGAGCCTCAACTATCCGCTGTCGCCGGAGATGAAGCAGCTGTTCAGGAATCCGACGGATCAGGCACAGTACTGATCGAAACGTCGCAGTGGCGTGCGGGCCGACACGTTGCGTGCTCGGCCTGCACGATCGAATCCCCCGGCCTTCGGGGCGGCGTCGCGGCGCGCATCCCCGCAGCCGCAAGCGCGAGCCGGGCCCGTCGCGCCCGATGCTGAACCCCGTGTCCTGATCCTCCATCGCGTGCGTCGCGTTTATGGCGCCGCACCTCGACGGCCCGCCGTCCGCGCGTCGTCCCGCCCGGTCTTTTCTCCCTTTGCCTGAACACGTGCCCCGCACCGAAGCGGGGTTGGCGGATGCGCGCCCGACGCACGTCCGGCGACGCTGTTTGCCGCGTAAACCCGAATACAGATTTCAATTTGAACTGGTCAGAATCGGCCGAAATTGTTCAACAATTTTCGGCGAAAAATCCCGGGGAGCCGCGTGTGGCGGCGCCTGGGAGGCGTTGCGACGTTTCAGCGCGAGAGCCGAACAACCCAGGAGCTTCGCCATGTCTGCTCGTTTCCCGGTTCGACATTTCCTCCGCGGCGCGCTCGTGCCGCTGGCCTTCGCATGCTCGCTCGCGTCGGCGGCGCCGCTGCAGACGGTGCGGCCCGGCACGCTGCTGGTGGGCTCCGACCTCACGTATCCGCCATACGCGTACCTGGACGCCGGCAAGCCTGCGGGTTTCGATGCCGAGTTCTCGCGGCTGCTGGCACGTCACCTGAAACTGGAGCCGGTATTTCTCGATACGCGCTTCCCGGACTTGATTCTCGGGATGAAGGCGCGCCGCTTCGACGTCGTCGCATCCGCGCTGTACGTGACGCCCGATCGCGTGAAGCAGGTCGATTTCGTGCCGTACCTGAAGACGGGCGCGTCGCTGCTCGTCGCGAAGGGCGGCGCGTTCCTGCCGAAGACGCCGCAGGACCTGTGCGGCAAGCGGGTCGGCTCGATCAAGGGCGCGTCGTGGACGCCGAAGCTGCGTGCGGTGTCGCAGGACACGTGCAAGGCGGCCGGGCGCGCCGAGATCGCGATCCTCGAGTTCCCGACGTCACCGGAAGCGACGTCCGCGCTGCTGTCGAAGGCGGTCGATGTCCAGATCGAGGACGCGGCCGTCGCGCAGGAGATTCCGAAGCAGACGAACGGGCGCGTCGACATCAGTTCGACCACGCTGCTGTATCCGATCGTGATCGGCCTGGGCGTGACGAAGGGCGATAGCGGATTGCAGAGTGCGCTCGAGGGTGCGTTGAACGATGCGCGGCGCAGCGGCGAATACGGCAGCCTGGTGAAGAAGTACGGGTTGCAGGAGCCGACACCCTCCGACGTCGCCAACGCGCTCGGCGCGCCGAAGTAAGCGCGCGGCCAGTACGACCTGACCACCGCGCGCCGCGCGGCCGCATCACCATCCGCGGTTGAGGAGTCTTCGATGCAGTTCGATTGGCACTATGCGTTTCAGCTCTTGCGGGACCAGGATTTCTGGCGCGCCTGCGTCGTGGTCGTCGAACTCAGCGTCGCCGCCTGGCTGCTCGGCGTGTTGCTCGGCTTTCCGGTGGCGCTCGCGAGACAGTCGCACCAGCCGTTGCTGAAGCGGGCGGCGGCGCTCTACATCTGGTTCTTCCGCAGCCTGCCGCTGCTCGTGCTGCTGGTCTTCATCTACAACCTGCCGCAGGTCTTTCCGGCGACGAGCGCGGTGCTGTCCGATCCGTTCATGGCCGGCCTGATCGCGATGGTGCTGAGCGAGACCGCCTATTTCGCGGAAATCCATCGCGGCGGGATCCTGTCGGTGCCGCGCGGGCAGCTCGAGGCGGGCCGCGCGCTGGGTATCCGCTTCACCGGCATCCAGCGGATGATCGTGATGCCGCAGGCGATCCGCATTGCGCTGCCGGCGCTGGCGAACGAGTTCATCACGATCGTGAAGCTCACGTCGCTGGTGTCGGTGATTTCGCTGGCCGAGATCCTGCTCGTCGGCCAGCGGCTGTACACGCAGAATTTCCTGGTGTTCGAAACGATGCTGGCCGTGGCGTTCTACTACGTGCTGATCGTGACCGTGTTCAGCCGGCTGCTCGGTTATCTCGAGCGGTACCTCGACGTCAGCCGCCGTACGCCGGCCCAGGCCGGCCACGTCGATCTTGCGCTGCCGCCGTCGGCGCCGGCCGTCGCGCCGAGGCCGCGGGCGAACGCCGAATTCGCGCTGCGCCTGAAAGGCGTGCAGCAGCGCTACGGCCGCCATGAAGTGCTGAAGGACATTCATCTCGACGTCGTGCCCGGGCAGGTCGTGTCGATCATCGGGCCGTCCGGCTCCGGCAAGACGTCGCTGATTCGTACCGTCAACGGCCTCGCGCCGGTGAACGGGGGCGAGATCGACCTGTACGGAGAGCCGTTCATCCGCGCGTCGGGTCCGCATCCGCCGCGCGTGTCGCACGAGCGCATCCTCGACATCGGCATGGTGTTCCAGAGCTTCAACCTGTTCCCGCATCGCACCGCGCTGCAGAACGTGATGATGGCGCCGTGCTATCACCGGCAGGCCGATGCGGCGGCGATCCGGCTGCAGGCGCTGTCGCTGTTGTCGAAGGTCGGGATGCTCGAACATGCGAACAAGTATCCGCATCAGCTGTCGGGCGGCCAGCAGCAGCGCGTCGCCATTGCGCGCGCGCTCGCGACGCGGCCGTCGATCATGCTGTTCGACGAGCCGACGTCGGCCCTCGATCCGGAGCTCGTCGGCGAAGTGCTGAAGGTCGTCGAGACGCTGGCGAAAGAAGGGATGACGATGATCATCGTGACCCACGAGATGAATTTCGCGTTCAAGGTGTCCGACCGGATCGTGTTCATGGAGAACGGGCGCATCCTGTACGACGTGCCGCCGGACCGGATTCGCGGCAGCGCGGACGCGCGCGTGAAGGATTTTCTGAAGCACGTTCACTTCGCATGACGAATGACCGGATGGGAGCGGGAATGGATCCGACGGATTTCCGGCTGGGCAACGTGAACGAGCACGCGTGTGCGGAACGGGTGCGTACGTGTCTTGCGCATGCCGACGCGCATCCCGGCGACATCGAAGCCGCGTGGCTCGCGCGGCGCGACGACGCGGCGGTCGCCGATGCACGTGCATGGGATGCGGCGCGGCGCGCCGGCGCGATCGATGCGCCGCTGGCCGGCGCCGTGCTGACGGTGAAGGCCTGCTTCGATTGCACCGGCTGGGTCACGCATGCCGGTTCGCGCGTGCTGGCCGACGAGCCGCCGGCGCGAATCGACGCGGCGCCGGTGTCGGCACTGCGTCGGGCCGGCGCGGTACTGGTCGCGCAGACGGCGATGACCGAGTTCGCGTACGGCGCGCTCGGCGTGAACCGTGCGTATGGGACGCCGACGACGCCGCTCGATGCGCGGCGCGAGCGGGTGGCCGGCGGATCGAGTTCGGGCGCGGCGGTGTCGGTGGCGCTCGGTGCGGCCGACCTGTCGCTGGGTTCCGATACGAGCGGGTCGGCACGCATTCCGGCCGCATTCTGCGGCGTGACGGGATTCAAGCCGTCGCGCGGGCGCTATGCGAGCGACGGCATGCGGTTTCTGTCGACGAGCTTCGACGTGCCGGGCCTGCTGGCCGCGACGGTCGGGCTGTGCCGGCAGGCGGACGTTGCGCTGCACGGCCGCGAAGCGCGGCGGCGGCGACCGGCGGCGATCCGCGACCTGCAGTTCATCGTGCCCGAGGCGTTCGTCGCGGATGACGTCGACCCGGTCGTCGGACGCGCATTCGACGCGTGGCTGTCCCGACTGTCCGCGCACGGCGCACGGATCCGGCGCAAGCGGCTCGATTGCGTGGCCGAGGCCGGCGCGGTCGCCCGCGCGGGCGGCATCATCGCGGCAGAGGCGTTCATGCTTCATCGTGCGCGGCTGGCCGCGGCGGCGGACCGCTACGATCAGCTGGTCGGCCCGCGCATCGCTGCAGGCGAGCAGGTGCGGGCGCACGACTACGCCGCGGCGCTGCGGCGCCTGGCTGCACTGGCCGCCGCGTACCACGCCGAACTCGGCGACGCGGATGCGGTGCTGACGCCGACGGTGCCGATGCTGCCGCCGCGCGTGGCCGATCTGGCCGACGAAGCCGCATACCTCGCACAGAACGCGCGTGCGTTCCGGCTGACCGAATTCGCGAACCGGCTCGACCTGCCGAGCATCAGCGTGCCCGGCGACCTGCGCAACCGTCAGCCCGTCGGCTTGCTGATCACCGGGCATCGCGGCGAGGACGCGCGGCTGCTCGATGTCGCGGCAGCGGTGGAGAGCGCGCTGACCGCCGAATCCGCATGACGCATTTTCCGGCGGCAAGGATCGCCTTGCCATTTTTCATCTCAACTATTCAGAGGTACTTATGATCGTCGTGAGATCGACCGATATCGCCAATACCGAGCGCCATGCGCGCGGCCCGGGCTGGGACAGCAAGCGCATGATCGTCAGGCAGGACGGCGTCGGCTATTCCGTTCATGAGACGCGCGTGCACGAAGGCGCCGAACTGCATCTGCACTACAAGAACCACTTCGAGACCAACTACTGCGTGGCCGGAGAGGGGGAGGTCGTCGACACGGCGACCGGCAACGTGCACCGGATCACGCCCGGAACGATCTACGCGCTGAACCTGAACGATCCGCATGTCCTGCGCGCTACGCGTGGCGACCTGCATCTCGTGTGCGTGTTCAATCCGCCGCTGACGGGACTCGAGACGCATCGGGAAGACGGCAGTTACGCGCTGCCGACGGAGCAGGCCTGACTGCGCGAGCGGTCGGGCCGTTGCGTGCCTTTTCGTGCTGCCGTTGCTTGCCACGTCTTGAGGCAAGCAACGGCGGCGCGGCGTGCAGGGTCAGGCCGCCTCGCGATGGCTGCGCTTGATTGCCGCGACGAGCATCCGCTCGGAATCGTCGAGATAGCGCGCGAGCGCGGTGACGGCTTCGCTGCGGCGGTTCTGCGTGAGGAGGTCGTAGATCTGGTATTCGCGCTGGATCCAGTCGGGCGTTTGCACGCGTTTCTCGTCGGGATCCGCGGCGAAGACGAGCCGCAGCTGTGCGGAGATGGTCCGGAAGAACTCGTCGAGCAGCGCCGACTTCTGCAGCGCGACGATGTGCTGGTGAAAGCGCAGGCTGTGCGTGCCGACGGCCTGCCAGTTTTCCTTGTCGAGTTCGCGCTCGGCCGCGCGAATGGCGGCCTGCATCTTTTCGAGCAGCGCCGGCTGCGCGAGTTCGGCCGTGTTCAGCGCATGCAGCTCGAGCGTGCGGCGCGCGACGTAAAGATCGCGCACGTCCTGGCGATTCAGCGTGCGCACGACGACACCCTTGTGGCGCACGAACGTGACGAGCCCTTCGCGGCCGAGCTGATGCAGGACTTCGCGAAGCGAGTTGCGCGACGTGTCGTATTCGGCCGCGAGGTCCATCTCGATCAGCGCGGTGCCGGGCGGCAGCTTGCCGCTGATGATGTGTTCCCGCAGTTGATGGCTGATCCGGTCGGCGACCGACTGTCCTCTCGCTTTTTCGCTTGCCATTCCGTTCGTTCGCTCCTCTCCTGGTCGTGCGCCGCCGGTGTGGCCGGCCGGCGGCGTTTCGCCATTCTACGGGCTCCGGACCGCGTTACGCCGTCTTGTCGTGCTGCCAGTCGGCCTGCGGCGGCTGCATCCCGTGCTGGCCACGGTAGGGCGCGACGCTCGGCTGCGACCAGCCTTCGAGCAGGCTCGGGTCGAGCCGGAATACCTCGACGCCGAGCGGCCGGCACACGTCGATCGGGTCGCGTGCGTCGGGGCCCCACATCGGCACCGAAAGGTCGCCGCCCGGACACGTGGACATCGCGCACAGCACGTCGATTTCCGCGAAGAACTCGAGGTAATCGCCCGGCTGCGCGGGACAGGCCTTCATGAAGTACTTGTCGTCGTCGTTCAGGCCGGTGCACTGGAACACGTTGAGCACGTCGTGCACGTCGAATTCGGTCAGCCCGTACGGCGCGACCGCCCGCACGAGGTTCGAATGACAGTGGAAATGAAAATCCTCGCCGGTCAGCAGCTTGTTCACGTACGGGTCGCAGCGCGTGCCGAGCAGGTCGTGCACGCGGCCGCCGTCGCCGTCGACGCCATAGCCGGCGAGCGTGTCGTCGGTGATCGTGACCATCGGCCGCAGGTACGGCAGCGTCGACCAGAGCCGGTCGAACGTCGTCACGTGCGCGGCTTGCAGCTGACGTGTGCGCGACGCCCACATGCGCTCGCGCGGATTGTGCAGGTTCCAGATGTTGAAGTCGGCGACTTGCGGGCCTTCGAGCGTGACGATCCGGAACACGTGACCCGCCGGCACCGTCCACGCGAAGCCGCTGCGGATCGGCACGACGTGCGACGCGATCCGTTCGCGCGCGTCCTGGCGCTGGGCGATCGTGGAATAAAAGGCTTTGTCGACGTTCAGGACGGAACCCTTGGTGACCTGGTAGGCGGCGGGATAGTTCGACATGACGCGGTGCTCTCGGGGAAATTTTCAGATTCGGAGATCCGGCTGGAATCCGTTGTGGTGGCCGGTCAGGCGTCAATTTTAATGCTGTATTGTTCAACAATTTATTGGCGCTGCGAGGAGTATAGGGGGAACGCCGGGAGGTGTGTCAATCGGTGGAAAGTACGGAGGGGCGCGGCGAGCCGCGGATGCGCGCAGGCAGGCGAGTGGCGCCGCAAACAAAAAACGAAATATGGATCAAAACCGTGGCCGTGCCGGCCGCCGGACCGGCTCGCCATGATCGGCAAGCGGGGCGTGTAACGCGTTTCGAAACCTGACGCAATCCGCATTCAACCGCGCCCACGCCAGGGGATTCCTGTCGCGTTGCGCAACAACAGGCACAATATGCGCTTCGCCGCGCACCGTTGTTCGACTTCGAGCAGCACGGCGCGTGTTGCCGCCGTCCGAATCCTTCCCGGTTGTCATGAACGCCTTGCTCACTCCCGCGCGCGAATCGAACTCGCCGCGCTTCCTGCTGTTCCTGATTTGCCTGTTCGCCTCCGCCGGCCAGCTCGCGATCGACATCTACGTGCCTGCGCTGCCCGACATGGCGCGTTCGTTCGCGACCACGCCGCAGGCGATTCAGTCGAGCGTCTCCGGCTACATGGCCGCTTATGCGCTCGGCCAGCTGATCTTCGGTCCGGTTGCCGATGCATACGGGCGCAAGCGCGTGCTCGCGTTCGGGCTGGTCATCTACACGATCGGCTGCCTGCTGTCGCTCGGCGCGCCGAACCTGGAGACGTTCGTGCTGGCGCGCTGTCTGCAGGGCTTCGGGATCGCGACCACGAACCTGCTCGCGAAGGCGATCATCACCGACTCGTTCTCGGGCCAGGCGCTGATGCATGCGTTTACCTATATGTCGATCGCGTGGGGGCTCGCGCCGATCATCGCGCCGGTGATCGGCGCGCACCTGCAGGAATGGTTCGGCTGGCGCGCGTGCCTCGTGTTCCTGCTGGTGTATTCGCTGGTGATGTGGGCGCTGCTGTGGCGCTATCGCGAGACCTTGCCGAAGCCGGTCCATCTCGAGCCGCGCACGCTGATGGCGAACGCGGGCAAGGTGCTCGCGAGCCCGGTGTTCCAGAGCTGCTTTCTCGCGCAGGGGCTGTGCTACAGCATCCTGCTGGTGTTCAACATCGTCGGGCCGTTCATGGTGCAGACCACGCTGCACAAGCCGCCGACCTTCTTCGGCTATCTCGCGCTCGGGATCGGGCTGATGTATTTCCTCGGCGGGCTGTCGAACCGGATTCACGGGCGCGGGCTGCCGAGCGCCGAGCAGCGGTTGCGTATCGGCGCACGCGTGATGGCGGGCGCGGCGGTCGCGATGCTGGTGCTGGCGCTGACCGTCGGGCTGCGCGTATGGACGCTCGCGACGCCGGTGCTCGTGATGGGCTTCTGCGCGGGCGCGATGTATCCGACGCTGATGGCGAAGGGCAATTCGCTGTTTCCCCATATCGCGGGGCTGACGAGCGCGATCCTCGGGTGCGCGCTGCTGCTCGTGTCGTCCGCGATGATGGGGCTGGCCGGTTTCGTATCGATTCACGTGCTGACGCCGCTCGCGGTGTTCTTCGTCGCGCTGTCGTTCATCGTCGTGTGGATGGTGACGAAGCTGCTGCGCTACCTCACGCAGCAGCAGGCGGCGAGCGTGGCTTGCGGGAGCGGGGAAGCCGCGTAAGCCGCGTCGACGCGGGCAGCGGCACGCCCGCCGCTCACAGCGGGTGTGCCGCGCCCGCCTGCGCCAGCAGCGAAACCGCAACCGGATCCGGCATCCCGTTCGAATCGATCGCGCCGGCCTTGGCCAGCGCGGCGAGGTCGCTGTCGACGCCCGGTTGGCCGACCACGAACGGTGTCGTCAGGAAGGCCGGCGCCGACAGCGTGACCGCATAGCGCTGCTGCAGATTCGTCACGACCGCGGATTGCGCGGCCTGCACCGTGTTCGGGCTGCCCATCACCTGCTGGAAGTGCGCATTCCCCTGGAAATTGCCGATCAGCCCGGCCGTGTTCGTGCCGAGCTGCGCGGCGAGATAGACGAGCATCAGCTCGGTCTCGGGCGTCGTGTTGAAGGTGCCGCCCGCGTAGGCGAGCGAATGCAGGCTCGTGCCGCTCGACGCGACGGTGATCACGCACGGCAGCACGGCGTTGACCGCCACGCGGTAGTTGCCGCCGCCGTCGGTCAGCGTCGTCGCCGAGCCTTGCGCGCAGCTGACCGTCACCGATGCGCTCGCGAGCGCGGAGCCCGTGGCGGCCGTGCCGGACAGCGCGACGGTTTGCGTGTTGGCGTTGTTGAAGCAGACGTCGACGCCGAAGCAGGCGTCGCCGTTGCAGCCGGCAAGCGTCGCGAGGGCCGCGGCGCACAGCGTGCCCAGCGCGGGGCGGAGGAAGCGCGGATGGCGAAGGTTCATGGTCGCGGGCGGATCGGAAGAGTGAGCGCGGCAGGGCAACCGGCGCGCGCCGACGCTTCGGCGCGCTGTTCGTATTCTAGGTCTCCGATCGCGGGGTTGCTGGCCCGTTTGTTCGCCGCGGCCTGCGGCGTGCGGCATGGCCGGCGCCGGTTACGGCTTGCGCGCGGCCGGTTTCGCGAACGCGCCGCGCACCTCGAAGCCGATCGCATCCGCCACGTTGCCGCGCGCGTCGACGAGTTCGAGCCGGTGCCGCCCGGGCCACGGCATCCACGCGATGCGGTCGGCGTGGCCGATTACCTTGTCGTCGAGCCGCCACGCGAACCGTGCGGCATGCCCGGAAGATCGCTCGAACCAGATCCGCTGATTCTTCGGCGGAATGTCCGGATCGATCGCGAAGATCGTGCCGTCGGTCGGCGCACCGATCGTCAGCGGCGCGCGCGCGCCGTCCTTGCCCGGCGTGACGGGCGCCGCGAGCCGGATCGTGTCGAGCGCGGTGCCCGTGACGAACCACTCGTTGCGCGACGGCTCGACGTCGCGCTCGAACGTGATGCGGCGTGCTTCGACGCCGGCCGGCGGACGCGGCGCGCGGCTCGGCAGGTCGCGGTGCAGGTAGCCGACGACGGCCGACCACACCGGCGACGCGCCCGTGACGCCCGACACGTCCCACATCGGCGAGCCGTCCGCATTGCCGACCCACACGCCGACCGTATAGCGCGACGTGAAGCCGACCGTCCAGTTGTCGCGCATGTCCTTGCTCGTGCCGGTCTTCACCGCCGAGAAGAAGCGCGTCGCGAGCGGATTGTCGAAGCCGAACGTGCGCACGCGCGCGTTGTTGTCGGCGAGGATGTCGGTGACGACGAAGCTGGCCGCTTCGCTGAACACGCGCGTGCCGTTGTCCGCACGCCCCGGTGCCGATGCGCCGGCCGCGGGCGACGGCGCAGGCAGGTCGACGACCTTGCGCGCGACGCCGCCGTTCGCGAGCGCGCGATACGCATTGGTCAGCGACAGCAGCGTGACGTCCGCGCTGCCGAGCGCGAGGCTGAAGCCGTAGTAGTCGCCTTCCTGCGCGAGCGGCAGGCCGAGCGCGGTCAGCGTGCGCGCGAAGCGATGCGGCGTGACGAGCACGAGCGTGCGCACGGCCGGCACGTTCAGCGAGCCGCCGAGCGCGCTGCGCACGCTCACCCAGCCCTTGAAATCCTTGTCGTAGTTCTGCGGAATGTAGAGGCCGCCGCCGGCCGCGAGGTTGATCGGCGCGTCGTCGAGCAGCGACGCGGCCGTCAGCCGCTTCTCGTCGATCGCCTGCGCATAGAGGAACGGCTTGAGCGTCGAGCCGGCCTGGCGCGGCGCGAGCACGGCGTCGACGTCGCGTGCGCTCGACAACGCGCCCGACGAACCGACCCACGCGCGAATCTCGCCGGTCGCGTTGTCGATCACGACGACCGCGCCGTCCTGCACGTTGCGCCGGTGCGCGGGCGCGTTGAGCTCGGTCAGCGCGCGCGTGAGCGTGTCGCGCGCGAAGCGCTGCAGCGGCGCATCGAGCGTCGTGCGCACCTGCGCGCCGGCCGCGGGCCTGACCTCGGCCGCGATGCGGCGCGCGAAGTGCGGGGCGAGGGCGGCGCCGTCCGCCGTCAGGTCGTTACGCACGGCATTGGCCGGGCGCGCGATCACGAGCTGCACGTAGCCGTCGAGCGACGCGCAGGCCTGCTCCGCGTGCATGTCGCGCAGGATCCGGCACGCACGCTCGGCGACCTTCGCGCTCGCCGCGTTGGGCGCGCGCACCAGCGCTGCCGCGATCGCGGCTTCACGCGCGTCGAGGCCGGACGGCGCCTTGCCGAACAGCACCTGCGACAGCGCGGCGAGCCCGACCGTCTCGCCGCGGAACGGCACGAGATTCAGGTAGGCCTCGAGGATCTGGTCCTTGCGCCAGCCGCGTTCGAGCAGTAGCGCGTTCATCGCCTGCGTGGCCTTCTGCGGCAGCGAGCGCTGGCCCGAGCGGCGCGGTTCGTCATTGAGGAGCCCGGCGAGCTGCATCGTCACGGTCGACGCGCCGCGCGTGCGCTGGTTCCACAGGTTGCCCCATGCCGCACCGGCGATCCCGCGCCAGTCGACGCCGCTGTGTTCGTAGAAGCGCTTGTCCTCGGACACGACGATCGCCTCGCGGAACGCGGGCGACACGTCGGCGAGCGACACCCAGTCGCCGCGCCGTTCGGCGAGGTCGACGCGCGTGCGCTGCAGCGGCGTGCCGTCACGCGCGAGCAGCACCCAATCGGAACTGCGCCAGTTGCGGCGCACGTCGTCGTAGCCGGGCAGCGCGTGCGCGACGAGCGGCGCGGCCAGCACGACGGCGACGAAAACGCGGCCGGCGAAGCGCGGCGGCCGCGGCGATCCATGATCGATCATCGCGTATCCGTTACTTGCCCGCGTCGGCCGGCTTCACGGTCATCGGCGGGTTCGGCCACAGGCCGTACACGGATGGCGCGTACAACGCTTCCACGCGCGTCGGCGGCAACCCGAAGGTGCCGACGTTGTTCAGCCGCACCGTGTACTCGACCGAGAGCTTGCCCTTCGGCAGATAGTCGTAATACGCGCGGTAGCCGTCGAAATCGCGTTCGATGAACGCCGGCCATGCGCCGTCCGGGGATTTCTCGCCCTGCGTCGCGGCTTCCGAATCGCGGCCGAGGCCCGAGCCGAGGATCGTCGCACCGGACGGGATCGGATCGTTGACGACGACCCACGTCATGTCGCTCTGCGCGTCGATGTCGAGATGCACGCGCACGACGTCGCCGCGCGTCAGCACGCCCTTGACGGCGGGCGACACGGGCGTGACGGTCTTCGTGATCCGGTAGCCGGCCGCGAACGGCGCGCGCAGCGGCACGGCCGCGAGGCTTTCGACGGTCGCCCACGGGTGGCCCGTGCCGTCCTGCGTGACGGACAGCGTGGCCGGTGCCTGGGCCGCACGCGGCCACGGCATCAGCACGCTGCGCGCGGCGGCGGCGCGGGTCGCGGGAGTGGCCGAGGCGGGGCTGTCGGCGGGCGCGGTCGAGGGTGCCTGCGACCACGAAATCGCGCGCTCGTTGCCGCCGAGCGCGACCTTCGTCGTGCCGGCCACCGGCGTGCTCTCGTAGGTGCGCGAGAAGCGCTCGATCGCGAGCTGGCCGAGTGCGTTCGACGTCGTCGTCTGCCATGCGCCCTGGCGTTGCAGCGCCAGCAGGCCGGTCGCCACGCGCGGCATCTCGTCCTTCCACGCCGAGTCGCCCGCGAATTCCAGCGCGAGACGCGCGGCGTTGGTCTCGTTGCTCGTCATCAGCCACCACAGGTCGTCGTCGCGCGCGGTCGAGAACACGAGCTGCGTGCCCTGGTACGTGAGGCGCGCCCGCAGGATCTGCTCGACCTGCGCGCGTTTCGCGTCGCGCTGCGGGATGTCCTTCACGCGCGTGAGGATCGCGTGATAGTCGATTACCGCCGACGTCGGCCACTGGTTCGGCGCGATTTCGATCGAACCGAGCATGCGGCCTTGGGCGGCACCGTAACGCGACAGCGCCTCGATCGCGGCGAGCTTGCGCAGGTCGCGATCCTGGCGCGGAGCCCACGCGTTGCGCTCGATGCGGCCGTCGACGAAACGCGCGAGCCCGGCTTCGAGCTGCGTGCGCAGGTCTTCCGGCAGCGCGAAGCGCGGGTCGAGGCGGCCGGCCTCGTCGGCGACCACGAGCAGATACGACGACAGCGTCGGGCTGCCGTAGTGCGCATCGTCGGAGGACGGCGGGAAGTAGTTCGCGAGTCCGTCGCTGTCGAGGTAGACGGGCATGCGCGCCACCAGCGCCTGCCATTGCGCGGCGTCGTGCAGGCCGATCGCGCGCGACGTCTGCTGTTCGAGGCAGCGGTACGGATAGCGCTCGAACCAGCGCCGCACGCCGGGCAGGCCGTCGGCGAGCTTCGACTGCAGCGACACGGCGATGCCGCCGCGCGGCGCGCCCTGCGCGTTGTTGACGGCGCCGGCCGGGGCGGACACGGGCAGCGTCAGCGTGCCGTCGACCTGGGTGAGCGTGGCCTGCTGCACGGTGACCGGCAGCGCGGGCACGACCTTCTGCGCGACGGCCAGCGCGTCGGACGCGCGCTTGCCGCCTTGCTCGGCCGCCTCGATGCGCCAGTTCAGCGCGCCGGCCGCGTCGAGCGCCTGCTCGGGCACGGTGATCGTCCACGCGACCTCGGCCGCCGCATTGGCCCCGAGCGACACGGTTTGCGGCGCGACGTCGAGGCCCGTCACGCGCGGGGTCACGACGACCTGCATCGCGCGGTCGGTCGTGTTGCGCAGCGTGACCTGCGCGCGGAACGCATCGCCTTCGCGCACGAGCGGCGGCAGGCCTGAGATCAGCTGCAGGTCCTGCGTGCTGCGGATCGACGTGCTGCCGGTGCCGAAGCGGTCCGCGCCGACCGCCGCGATCGCGACGATCCGGAAGCGCGTGAGCGCGTCGTTCAGCGGCACTTCGACGGTCGCGCTGCCGTTCGCGTCGAGCGTCACGCGCGGATTCCACAACAGCAGCGTGTCGAACAGCTCGCGCGTCGGCGCGCTGCCGCCGCCGCCGCCGGCCGGCACCGCCTTGCGGCCGAAGTGGCGGCGGCCGACGATTTCCATCTGCGCGGTGGCCGTCTCGACGCCGTACGCGCGTCGCTGCAGCATCGCGTCGAGCAGGTCCCAGCTGTTGTTCGGCATCAGCTCGAGCAGCGCCTCGTCGACGGCCGCGACCGCGATCTGCGTGCCGGCCGGAGCGGGCTGCCCGTTCGGCAGCGTGACCTTCACGTGCGCCTGCGCCTTGCCGCGCACCGTGTAGCGCGTCGCGTCGGTCGTCACGGTCACGCCGAGACGATGCACGCCGGTGCCGACCTTGATCTCGCCGAGGCCATAGCGGAACGCGGGCTTCGACAGGTCGACGAACGCGGTCGGCGCTTCATGGTAGCGGCCTTCGCGCCAGAACGCGCGGGCCCATTCGACCGGCGCCTTCCAGCCCCACGTGAAGAACGAGTACCACGGCACTTCGCGAATCCGGCCGCGCAATGCGAGCACCGACACGTAGACGTTCGGCCCCCACGATTCGCCGACCTTCAGGTCGACGGTCGGGTTCTTGCCGTTCAGCTCGACGACGTGCGTTTCCATCACGCCGCCGCGTTCGACCGCGACGAGCGCGCTCGCGTAGCGGAACGGCATGCGCACCTGGAAGCGGGCCGTTTCGCCCGGCTCGTAGGACGTCTTCTCCGGGATCACGTCGATCCGGTCGGTGTTGTCGCCGCCGAACCAGAGTTGGTCCTCGCGCGTGACCCAGACGGACGTCGACGCATTCGACGTGCGGCCGTCGCCATCCTTCGCGACCGCGATCAACTGGACGTTGCCGGCCTGTTCGAGCGTCGCGTCGCAGGCCATGCGGCCCTTGTCGTCGGTCTTGCCCGAGCACAGCACGCCGAGGTCGCGCGTGTCGCTCTTGTTGTCGTACGCATAGAAGCCGCCGACCATGCGCTTGCGCGAGGACGTCGTGATGTGCGCGACGCCCTTGATTTCGATCGACACCGATGCACGCGGCTTGCCCTGCAGGTCGACCGCGAGCGCCTGCACCGGCACGCGCTGGCCGACCGACACCCAGCGGCCGGCCTTGATGCCGGCCACCACCGCGGCCGGCCACAGGATCGTGTCGCCGCGGATCGTCTGCACTTCGCCGTTCGGGTCCGCGAACGTCGCCTCCAGCGCGATGCGCTTCGGCGCGTCGACGTCGGGCAGGCCCTTGAGCGTGACGGAACCCGCGCCGTTGCGGTCGAGCGTGAGCGGCAGCTTGTCCGCGATCAGCTTCGTCGCGTCGGGATCGTTGTTCGCGGCCGATGCGCTGTCGCCGTCCTGCGCATCGTCGTCGGCGTTGCCGTCGCTGCGCTCAGGACGATAGGGCGTGAAGCTGAAGTCCTCGAAGCGGTCCGCGAACGGTGGCGACGCCCACTTCATCAGCGCCGACACCTGCACGGGCAGGTTCGATGCGCCGCCGCCCGACACGTAGTCGATCTGCACCGCGAGCGGCGCTTCCTTGACCGCGACGAGCGGGCTCTTCTGCGCGTCGCGCGCGCCGATCGTCCCCTTGAGCACCGGCAGGCGGAACGCCTCGACGCGGAAGCTGCCGCCGTAGTAGCTGGCGGTCGGCGCATCGTCCGGGCCGCCTTCGAGCGACACGCTGTATTCGCCGAGCTTCGCCGCGGGCGGCAGCGTGAACTGCGTGTCCGCGCTATGGTCGGCCGACCACGTGAGCGGCAGCTTGTAGGTCTGGTCGGAGCCGAGATGGCGGATCGTCACGCGTGTCGGGTAGTGCGCCGGGAACGCGAGGCTCTGCAGCGTCTCGGTGCGCAGGAAGTGCTTCATCGACACGGTTTCGCCGGCCCGCAGCAGCGTGCGGTCGAACACGGTATGCGCGCGCACGGTCGGCGCGCTGTCGGTGTCGGTCGGCACGTTGAAGCGCCACGATTCGATCCCGCGGTTCCAGTTCGAGCTGACGAACGCCATGTCGCGGCCCGTCTTCGGATCGTCGACGCGTGCCGACACGAAGTAGTCGTCGAAGCGTTCCGACTGGCTGCATGCGTGTTTCGGCTCGAACGGGCCGTCGATCTTCAGCAGGCCTTGCGCATCGGTCTTGCCCGACGCGATTTCGTCGCCATTGCAGTCCGACACGCGGATCTGCGCGTTCGGCACGGGCTTGCCCTTGTCGAGCGTCGTGACCCACACGAGGTTGTTCTCGCGGCCCTGTTTCAGGTGCACGCCGAGATTCGTGACGAGCACGGTCGTGCGCACGTACATGCTCGACGGCTTCGCGAGCAGCGAGCGGCCGAGCGCGGGCGACGCGAGTTCGAGCACGTAGAAGCCGGGCTTGTCGATCGGCACGCCGACGACCTCGAACGGACGCAGCGCCTTCGGGTCGGCCTTCGGCAGCGTCAGCGCGTGCGCACCCGGTTCGCCGGCGAGCAGCGACAGCGAGCGCACGTCGATGCGGCGGTTCTGCGGCGCGGGCATCTTCTCGCCGGCCTCGAGCGGCACGTAGACGGGGTGCTGGCCCTTGCGCCGCAGCAGGCCCGGGACGCGTTCGTCGATCGTGCCGGCCGTCATCGACCAGTTGTCGAAGCGCTCGACGGTGCGCATCCATTGACGGATCGCGGTGTCGTCGTCGACCTTCAGGTTCGAGAATTGCGCGCTGCTCGTGTTGAGGCCCGCGATGCGCAGGTCGGCTTCGACGTTGCGCAGCGTGACGGGCACGAGTGCCGGCGTATCGGGTTCGGCGAAGCGCTCGACGATCCCGAACGTGCCCGACGAGAATTTCGCGAGCGGCGGCATCGGCGCGGTGCGCGTCGCGAGCGGGAACAGGTCGGCGTTCGAGAGCGTGCGGTCGGTCGCGTCGCGCAGGCCGGACGGCAGTTCGATCGTCAGGTTCGCCTGCGCGGGCAGCGGCGGGTTGAACGTGACGGTCGTCACTTCGTCGCTGTGGTCGTCGGCCGCGAAGGTCGGCGAAAGCGAACCGTCAGGACCGCGCAGCCGGATCGCCTCGGCGTTCTTGCGCGAGATCGGTGCATTGAACGACAGCGTCAGCGGACGCAGCGGCGTGCAGGGCGCCTTCGCGTTCTCGCGCTCGCACGAGAAGCTCGCGGCGAACGGCGCACGCACCGTGAAGTCGAAGCGGCGCTCGGTGTCGTTCGCGATGCCGCTCGGGCTCGCGACGCCCTTGCCGTAGACGAGCTGCATCTTCGCGCTCGCGGGCAGCGCCTGCGCGCACGACAGCGTCAGCACGCGCGCGGCGTCCTTCTTCAGCCCGAAGTGATCGAGCAGCGCGTTGCGCGCATCGTCGTCGGCGGCCGTGACGGGGATGCGGTTGCCGATGCCGGCCGCTTCGCACCAGATGTTCGCGAGCGCGGAGCGTGGCTCGGCCGGGCCGTTCAGCTTCAGCACGAAGACCTGGCGCTCCTCGATCTCGCGCGAGCCGGGGCGCACCGTCACCGGGAACGGGCCGCCGGTTTGAAACGTGAAGCGGCGCGGGCCGCTGACCGCATTGCCGGCGACCGAACGCAGCGCGTCGTTGAGCGCGACCGAGCAGCGCACACCCGGCGGCAGGTCGTTCTCGAAATCGTAGACCCACGTCTTGTCGTCGAGCCAGTGACCCTGGCCGCGTGCGGCGGTGGAATCGTTGCAGGTCATGCGCGCGGGACTCGGCGCGGATGCCGAACCGAACGCGACCATCGGTTCGTCGAACTTGACGACGCTCTGCCGGACTTCGGTGACCGTGCCTTGCGGCGACACGCTCACGGTGCGTGCCGCGCCCGCATGCAGCGACACTGCGGCGGCGCCGCCGAGCGCCGCGACGGCGCCGATGCGCCAGAGCAGCCGTGTGGTGTGATGGGTTGAATGTGTGTTGTTGTGCTTGTCGTGCTGCTTCATCGCTCGATGCCCTCGGAGGGAAGCTTTCTGTTTGATTGCACGCGATTCTAACCGACGGGCATGCGAGCGGATGACGGGAAGCGGCGTGTCGCCGGGTTGCGACACGCCGGCATCCCGATACGGAATTGTCGCGTCGACGACACAAAGATGCCGCGAAATGTCGATTGTCTCGGATTGCGGAACATTAAATGGACTATAAAAGCATTGTCCAATCCGAATTGAGCGCGTACATTTCAGGGCCGCGCGAAAGTTTGAGAAATATCAAGCGTGGTTTTCCCGAATCCGGTGTTCGAGAGAAGGAAACATGCACAACGACAACACTCCCCACTCGCGTCGCGATCGCGACGCAGCCGCATCCGGCATCACGCGGCGTCAATGGCTGCAGGGCGCACTGGCGCTGACGGCGGCGGGCCTCACCGGCTCGCTGGCGTTGCGGGCCCTGGCCGATAATCCCGGCACCGCGCCGCTCGATACGTTCATGACGCTCTCCGAAGCACTGACAGGCAAGAAAGGGCTGAGCCGCGTGCTCGGCGAACGCTTCCTGCAGGCCTTGCAGAAGGGCTCGTTCAAGACCGCCGACGGTCTGTCGCAACTCGCCGGCGCACTCGCGTCCGGTTCGTTGACTCCCGATCAGCAAACGTCCGCGCTGTCGATTCTCGAAGCCTGGTATCTCGGCATCGTCGACAACGTCGTAATTACCTACGAAGAAGCATTAATGTTCAGCGTCGTGTCCGATACGCTCGTGATTCCTTCGTATTGCCCGAATAAACCCGGCTTCTGGGCCGAAAAACCGATCGAGAGGCAAGGCTGATGGCCGATACCGATACGCAAAAGGCCGACGTCGTGGTCGTCGGGTCCGGTGTCGCGGGCGCGATCGTCGCGCACCAGCTCGCGATGGCCGGCAAGTCGGTGATCCTGCTCGAGGCAGGCCCGCGCATGCCGCGCTGGGAAATCGTCGAACGCTTCCGCAACCAGCCCGACAAGACCGACTTCATGGCGCCGTACCCGTCGAGCCCGTGGGCGCCGCATCCGGAATACGGCCCGCCGAACGACTACCTGGTCCTGAAGGGCGAGCACAAGTTCAACTCGCAGTACATCCGCGCGGTGGGCGGCACGACGTGGCACTGGGCCGCGTCGGCGTGGCGCTTCATCCCGAACGACTTCAAGATGAAGACCGTGTACGGTGTCGGCCGCGACTGGCCGATCCAGTACGACGATCTCGAGCATTGGTACCAGCGCGCCGAGGAAGAGCTCGGCGTGTGGGGCCCCGGCCCCGAGGAAGACCTGTATTCGCCGCGCAAGCAGCCGTACCCGATGCCGCCGCTGCCGTTGTCGTTCAACGAGCAGACGATCAAGAGCGCGCTCAACGGCCATGACCCGAAGTTCCACGTCGTGACCGAGCCGGTCGCGCGCAACAGCCGTCCGTACGACGGCCGGCCGACTTGTTGCGGGAACAACAACTGCATGCCGATCTGCCCGATCGGCGCGATGTACAACGGCATCGTGCACGTCGAGAAGGCCGAGCAGGCCGGCGCGAAGCTGATCGACAGCGCGGTCGTGTACAAGCTCGAGACGGGCCCGGACAAGCGCATCGTCGCCGCGATCTACAAGGACAAGACGGGCGCCGACCATCGCGTCGAGGGCAAGTACTTCGTGGTGGCCGCGAACGGCATCGAGACGCCGAAGATCCTGCTGATGTCGGCGAACCGCGACTTCCCGAACGGCGTCGCGAACAGCTCCGACATGGTCGGGCGCAACCTGATGGACCACCCGGGCACGGGCGTGTCGTTCTACGCGAGCGAGAAGCTGTGGCCGGGCCGCGGCCCGCAGGAAATGACGTCGCTGATCGGTTTCCGCGACGGCCCGTTCCGCGCGACCGAAGCCGCGAAGAAGATCCATCTGTCGAACATGTCGCGCATCAACCAGGAAACGCAGAAGATCTTCAAGGCCGGCAAGCTGATGAAGGCCGACGAGCTCGACGCGCAGATCCGCGACCGCTCCGCGCGCTACGTGCAGTTCGACTGCTTCCACGAAATCCTGCCGCAGCCCGAGAACCGCATCGTGCCGAGCAAGACGGCCACCGACGCGGTCGGCATTCCGCGCCCGGAAATCACGTATGCGATCGACGACTACGTGAAGCGCGGCGCCGTGCATACGCGCGAGGTCTATGCGACCGCGGCGAAGGTGCTGGGCGGTACGGACGTCGTGTTCAACGACGAGTTCGCGCCGAACAATCACATCACGGGCGCGACGATCATGGGCGCGGATGCGCGCGACTCGGTCGTCGACAAGGACTGCCGCACGTTCGACCATCCGAACCTGTTCATCTCGAGCAGCTCGACGATGCCGACCGTCGGTACGGTGAACGTGACGCTGACGATCGCGGCGCTGGCGCTGCGGATGTCCGACACGCTGAAGAAGGAAGTCTGACCGTGCGGAAATCTACTCTCACCTTCCTCCTCGCCGGCTGCCTCGCGCTGCCGGGCCTCGTGCGCGCGGCCGATGCGGCCGACCCCGCGCAGGTCAAGCGCGGCGAATATCTCGCGGTCGCGGGCGACTGCATGGCCTGCCACACCGCGAAGGGCGGCAAGCCGTTCGCCGGCGGCCTGGGGATGCCGGTGCCGAAGCTCGGCAAGATCTACACGAGCAACATCACGCCCGACCCGGATACCGGCATCGGCAACTGGACGTTCGACGACTTCGAGCGCGCGGTGCGCCACGGCGTGTCGAAGAACGGCGACAACCTGTATCCGGCGATGCCGTACGTGTCGTACGCGAAGATCAGCGACGACGACGTGCAGGCGTTGTACGCGTACTTCATGCACGGCGTCGAACCGGTCAAGCAGGCGCCGCCGAAGAACGAGATCCCCGCGCTGCTGAGCATGCGCTGGCCGCTGAAGATCTGGAACTGGCTGTTCCTGAAGGACGGCGCATACCAGCCGAAGCCGGCGCAGAGCGCCGAGTGGAACCGCGGTGCGTACCTGGTGCAGGGCCTCGCGCACTGCAGCACGTGCCACACGCCGCGCGGCGTCGCGATGCAGGAGAAGTCGCTCGACGAAACCGGCGGCAGCTTCCTGTCGGGCTCGGTGCTGGCGGGCTGGGACGGCTACAACATCACGTCCGACCCGAACGCGGGGATCGGCGGCTGGACGCAGCAGCAGCTCGTCCAGTACCTGCGTACCGGCAGCGTGCCGGGAGTCGCGCAGGCGGCCGGTCCGATGGCCGAGGCGGTCGAGCACAGCTTCTCGAAGATGACCGACGCCGACATCGGCGCGATCGCGACGTACATCCGTACGGTGCCGGCCGTCGCCAACGGCGACGCGAAGCAGTCGCGCTCGTCGTGGGGCAAGCCGGCGGAAGACGGCCTGAAGCTGCGCGGCGTCGCACTGGCGTCGTCGGGCATCGATCCGGCGCGGCTGTATCTCGGCAACTGCGCGACGTGCCACCAGATGCAGGGCAAGGGCACGCCGGACGGCTATTACCCGTCGCTGTTCCACAACTCGACGGTGGGTGCGACGAATCCGGCGAACCTGGTGCAGGTGATCCTGAACGGCGTGCAGCGCAAGGCCGGCAGCGAGGACGTCGGGATGCCCGCGTTCCGCAACGAGCTGTCGGATGCGCAGATCGCCGCGCTGACGAACTACCTGACCGGCCAGTTCGGCAACCCGGCCGCGAAGGTGACCGAGCAGGACGTCGCGAAGGCGCGTTGAGGCCGGGTACGATGCAGTAAAGGCAGGGCAACTCTGACAAGAAGAGGAGGCACAGCACATCGGGCGGGCCCCGATGCCGGTTGTTGCAGAGCGGGGTGGGTGGCTTTGGCGGCCGCCCGCCCTGGTTCGTTGGCAATCCGGTGCGCGCGGTTCGCGTACCGCTTTCGTTGATCACACCATGACACCGAATCAACCGTTTCTCGCGTCCCAGCGCGATGTGCTGCTGCTGTTGTCCCGGATCCTGCTCGTGATCCTGTTCGTGATGTTCGGCTGGAAGAAGATCGTCGACTTCTCCGGCACGATCGCGTTCATGGGAAGCGAGGGCGCGCCGGCGCCGATCATTTCGGCGGCGATCGCCGTCGTGATGGAGCTGTTCGCCGGCATCGCGCTCCTCGTCGGTTTCCAGACGCGGCCGCTCGCGCTGCTGCTTGCGCTGTATACGATCGGCACCGGCTTCATCGGCCACCACTACTGGACGATGACGGGCGGCGAGCAGATCGACAACATGATTCATTTCTACAAGAACATCGCGATCTCGGGCGGCCTGCTCGCGCTTTGCGCGGCGGGCCCCGGGCGTTTTTCGATCGATCGCGGGTAAATGGCAACGCCGGCGCGCGCATGGGGCGTGTGCCGGACGGTCGAGACTTCGAGGGGGGGCATCATTTTGCGACTCAAACATTTCGCATCGCTGATCGTGGCCGCCGCACCGGCGGCCGCGTTCGCGCAGACGAGCGTGACGCTGTACGGC
>NZ_QTPZ01000008.1:0-217300 GCF_003853505.1 Burkholderia sp. Bp9015 | reverse complement strand
ATGTTCGTCGTGACCGGCATCAGTTCGGCATTGAACATGCTCCGCGTGAACGCCGATCCGCCGAAGGGCTGGACGGTAGTTGCGGATGCCCCGGCGCTTGACGAACCTTTCCCGCCGAAGGCCTTGCGATTCGGCAAGTCAGTCGAGACTAGGGACGGCGACGCGATCAGCGACTTCAACGAAGGCAACGATCCGCCGGCCGCGTGGCGCGATGCGAGCAAGACCGATGCCGAAAAGCAAGCCGACGACCCCTACGACCAGTACAAGGCAAAGAACGAGGACAGCGTCGCCCAAGGTACGGCCGCAACGGAAGCTGGACAACGTTACGAGGACCGCGCGCTGATGCGCATGGAAGCGCGCCGGACGTTGAACACCGAATGGCTCGATCGCGACGGCCACGTGATCGGCGAGGACGGCAAGAGCGCGATGCCCGAAGGCTACAAGGAATGGCGCGACCAGCAGATTGTCGATTGGCTCGATCGCGGCACGACCAACAGCCCGACGAATCACTCAACGACGATGACCAACCCCGAGCATGCCGAAAAGGCGCTTGCGTATGACGTTGCGGTGGGCCTGTGCTACATCACGCCCGAACAACTCTACGACTTGCGCATCGAGGCGGATTGGAGGATGGGAGATGGGATTCCCGATACTAACCCGAACAAAAAGTACGGCAAGTACTTTGACTCCGGAAATCTTGATCGAATGCCGATGCACGAATGGGTACATGCCAATAACAGTGAAGGCAAGATTCCTGATGCGATCACGGACGAGCGTGAAGGTGAGTTCTATCTGAAGGTCGGGGGTGTCGTATGAAGACGCTGATTGCTACATGGAAACGACGTGTGGCCATTGCTGTTTCAGTATGGCTAGTCGCCACCGTTCTCATGATCACGATGATGGCGCACATAGAACAGCCCGACCCGGGACATTTGGAAATAGGAGATTGGATGAAACGCTTCATTGTTGTACCTGGCCTGGCTGCGATCATGGTGTTTCTCTTCACCACGGCTATGACGCGCCCGGCACAAGCCGCCTCGGTTAAAGAGCCTGCCGTGAAGACAGCACCAGTGGCAGAAGAGCAGGTCAAGCCATTCGTTGCGCAAGTCGTCGGCCTAATCTGGTTGAATCCGCTGCAACGCATGGACTATCCGACCGAATGGCAATTGTTGTGGACGCAAGGACTTGCCGCACCGAACAAGGATGATGACATGGTGCGCACGAAGCCCGAAAAGTTCTCGTCCCTCCGATCGATCGGTGCACTCGTCTACGGCAACCGCGGAACGGAGACGTTCAAGGGCTTCTATCACAAGTACGTCAGAAAATTTCTCTTGTTGCCGCGCTCTCGCTATTTTGCGAATGCAAAATATTTCTACACCGTAAAATCCGAAAACACCAAAGATTGGCGCGAGCTTGCCGGAACACATATCGAGTTCGCGTTACCTCCAAGGCTCGATCCGATCGAAGCGAAGACGTACTTGACCAATGAGTTCGTCGAATGCTTCGAAATTGGCCCGCCATCACCGAAGACGCTTTGGAGCCGCGACACGCCTCCCGACGTGCAAATCACCCAAGGCGGCGCAAACGCCGGCTTCACATCGCTGAACAACGCGCTGGACTACTTGCAGGCGAACCCCGACAAGACCGTATGGGCAATGAACTGGGACGCTCCTAACTTCCCGCCCACGGATGCACAGATCAACGAAAACCTCGTCGTGCTGTTCCTCGCCGGCCCGAACTTCAACACCGAGCGCGAGCCGCTCGCCTGGATCGGCAAGGCCGCAACCGGCAACACGCACGATTTTTCACGGAAGGTCGGCACGACACGCGCCGTGCAGGCGTGGAAAGCCACGATCGATGAAGCAGCACGCAATGCCGGCGTCGCGGTCACTGACCTGAATTACATCGTCCACGACGCAGGTGTACCCAGCGACGCAGCGTCGTCACGCGTTGTCTCGCTCGCGCAGACCTTGACCGAAACCCTTCCTGAATATGACCACAGGAGTCAGACGTTCAACACGGCAGCACTCCTCGGCGACATGGGAACCGGCAGCGCATTGACCGACGTCGCACTCGCAATCGGCCGAATCAACCACTTTGGCGGCAATGCCTTGGTCGCCGGCACGACCGACCCCGAGCACCCCGTCGCCGTCGTCGTCAGACCACCGTCGAAGCTCACTCCGATCGATCCGGACCAAGACTGGTTCCGCGCACGCGGTGGAAACAACGCGTACCTCCCTTGGTGGGGGCGTCGACACGACACCGATTACGGCATGCAGGGCTATTCGTGGTGACGTAAGGCAGCGCTGTGGCGTGATTGCTTTGCTTGCGGATTCGCGACGTGTCGGAACGCGATCGACTGGACACATGACCGGTCGACAGTTCCAACGGGTCTGGCTTCGAGATGCCGCCAACCGCGACGCCGAACGGAAGCGGATTCAGCGGTTGGCCGTGTTGAGGTACGCGCCACTCCCGCCCTCCGGCGCGACACGCGCGGAAGGGCGGGGCAGGACCCCGGCCGTCAAGCCGGCAACGCGAACCGCGTAACGGCGTCGCGCAGCGCTTCGGCCTGGTCGCGCAGCGAATGCGCGGCCGCCGCGGCTTCCTCGACGAGTGCCGCGTTCTGCTGCGTGACCTGATCCATCTCGCCTACCGCACGGTTGACCTGCTCGATGCCCGCGCTCTGCTCGCGCGATGCATGACTGATCTCGTCGAGGATCTCGTTCACGCGCCGCACCGACTGCACGATCTCGGCCATCGTCTCGCCCGCGTTCGTGACGAGCGTCGCGCCGTGCTCGACGGTTTCGTTTGATGACTCGATGAGCGACTTGATCTCCTTCGCTGCCGTGGCCGAGCGTTGCGCGAGCGAGCGCACCTCGGCCGCGACCACCGCGAAGCCGCGGCCCTGTTCGCCCGCGCGCGCCGCTTCGACGGCCGCGTTCAGCGCGAGGATGTTGGTCTGGAACGCGATTCCGTCGATCACGCCGATGATGTCGCCGATCTTGTGCGAGCGGTCGGTGATCTCGTTCATCGTGCGCACGACATCGTCGACCACCTCGCTGCCGCGCGTCGCGACTTGCGCGGCCTGACCGGCGAGCGTGGCGGCCTGCGCGGCGCTGTCCGCGTTCTGCTTCACGTTCGCGGTCATCTGATCCATGCTCGACGCGGTCTGCACGAGCGCGGCCGCCTGTTCTTCGGTGCGCTGCGACAGGTCGGTGTTGCCCGACGCGATCTCGCTCGCGCCGACGTTGATGTTCTCCGTGCCCATCCGCACGCGCGACACCATGTCGATCAGTCCGCTCTGCATCGTGTGCAGCGCATGCAGCAGGCTGCCGCGGTCGTCATGCTTGACGTTCACGCGCGCGGTCAGGTCGCCCTGTGCGATGCGCCGCGCGGCGTCGAGCGCCACTTCGAGTTCGCCGCCGAGGTTCGCGCGCACGCTTTTCAGCACGAGCACCATCACGGCGGTCGCGATCGCGCCGAGCACGGCCGTCATCGCGAGCCAGCGGCCGACGCTCGCGAGCACGGCCGACCGCACGTCGTCCATGTACATGCCCGTCACGAGATACCAGTCCCACGGCGCGAAGCGCTGCACCGCACTGGTCTTGTCCTGCGGCTTGTCGGCACCCGGCTTCGGCCACAGATACTCGACGAAACCCTTGCCGCCTTCCATGTTGCCGGCCTTCACGATCTCGACGAACAGATGCTTGCCGCTCGGATCCGCGAAATTCGACACGTCCTTGCCGTTGAGCTCGCTCTTGATCGGATGCATCACGATCACCGGCTTCGAATCGTTGATCGAGATGTAGCCGTCGGTGCCGTAGCGCATCGCGGCGATCGCCTCGAGCGCCTTCTGCTTCGCGTCGGCCTCCGGCAATGCATTCTGTTGCGACAGCTTGTAGTAGTGGTCGGCGACGTTCGTCGCCTGCGCGACCAGCGACGCAAGCTGATCGCGGCGGTCCGTGATCATCGACGCGCGCGTCTGCCACGCGCCGATGCCGGCGATCACGAGCAGACCGAGCCACAGAATGACGATCATCGAGGCGAGTTTCTGATTCAGGGAAAGGGTGCGCATGGGTAGTGAGGTCGGTCGGTCGAACAGGCGCGCCGGAACGGCGTGACGGGATAACTCGTTGACGGCATGCAACGAACGTTGCCGTAGGCGGGAAATCCCTTAGAAACGGCAGCGGCCCGATACCGGTGAGCGCGGTGCGGGCATCTATGCATATACATATTCGGCGTCGCTATACTGTCGGGCGATGGCGCGCCGTGCCCGACGGTCGGGCGCACGGCGGCGAACGAACCTGAAAGGAGGCAACGATGCGAATTCTGGTGGTGGGGGCCGGCGCGGTCGGCGGATACTTCGGCGGCCGGCTCGCGGCGGCGGGGCGCGACGTGACGTTCCTGGTGCGCGACGGCCGCGCGGCCGCGCTCGCGCGCGACGGGCTCCTGATTCGCAGCCCGCGCGGCGACCTGACGCTCGCGAACGTGCAGACGGTGCGCGCGAGCGACACGGCCGGGCCGTTCGACCTGGTGCTGCTGAGCTGCAAGGCCTATAGCCTCGACGATGCTATTGCATCGTTCGCGCCATTCGTCGGGCCGTCGACGCTGATCCTGCCGATGCTCAACGGGATGCGCCACCTCGACGTGCTGCGCGAACGGTTCGGTGCCGCGCAGGTGCTCGGCGGCCTGTGCGTGATCGCGGCGACGCTCGATCGCGAACAGCGGGTCGTGCACCTGAACGACACGGCAGGGCTGTCGTTCGGCGAACTCGCCGGCGGCGAATCGGCGCGCGTGCGCGCGGTGGCCGACGTGCTCGGCGGCGCGGGCTTCGATGCGACGCTCAGCGACGACATCGCCTCGCGGATGTGGGACAAGTGGGTGTTCCTCGCGACGCTCGCGGCGAGCACGTCGCTGTTTCGCGGTTCGATCGGCGACATTCTGGCCGCGCCGGACGGCCGCCGCCTGCTCGAGACGATGCTCGACGAATGCAGCGCGATCGCCGCGCACAACGGTTACCGGCCCGATCCCGCCGCGGTCGAGCGGATGCAACGGATGGTGCTGACGCCGTCGCCGCTGACCGCGTCGATGCTGCGCGACGTCGAAAATCGCGCGCGGGTCGAAGCCGATCACGTGATCGGCGACCTGCTCGCGCGCCGAGACCCGCAGGCGGCGGATGCGTTGTCGCTGCTGCGGATCGCGTACAACCACCTCAAGACGTACGAGGTGCGCGTAGCGCGGGAAGGCGCGGCGGCGTAGCCGCGGCAGCGGCCGTGTCGTTTGTCAGGGCGAGTGCCGGAGCAGGCCTGATGGCGCGGGCGGATGCCGGCTAGACAGGATCCTTGCTTGGCGGTCCGTTGGGTTGCTGCGGATTGTCGTGAGGATGCCCCGGTGGCGGCGGTGACAGCGGATCGTCTTCCGGATCGCGGTTCGGGTCGGCCGGGGGCTCGGGCATCGGGGTCGTGTGGTCCATGGGGAACTCGCGCAAGGCGTGACGGCGGTGGCGCGGCGGGCGCGTCTCGTCTCCGTTATAGGCAATCGGACGGGTGTTTGCCGGGGGATTCTCGCGGCGGCATGCGGATTGCCGGCGACAGGCGAGCCGCTGCAGGTATCGCGCCGGATCGCGCGCAAACAGCGCCACGATGCGGGTGCGGCCGGCGCGCGCCGCGGTCAGCGCAGATCGGCGGGCGTATCGACGTCGCGCAGGATGCCGGGATCGTCGACCTCGAGCAGGTTCACCGGCGCGCTGGCGAACAGCGCGCGGGCGCCCGTATCGCCGTCCAGCGCGGCGAGCGCCTCGTAGTGGTGCGCGGCAAAGCCGACCGGATGGCCGCGCACGCCGCGGTGCACGGGGGCGACGATCGATGCATCGTCGGCGTCGAGGGCGCGTGTGACCGCTTCGTAGGTGGACGCAGCGATCCACGGCATGTCGCCGAGCGCGACCAGCCAGCCGGGCGCGTCCGGCGAGGTGCGAACACCGGCTGCCAGGCTCGCGCCCATGCCGCGCATCGCGTCGGGCGCATAGACGACCTGGCAGCCGGCGTCGTTCAGCAAAATCGCGAGTTTTTCGGCGCCGGGACGCACGACGGCGATCACCTCGGCCGTGGCCGCCGCCAGATGACGGGCGGCGGCGACCGCAACCGGCGTGCCGTCGGGAAGCCGCGCGAGCAGCTTGCTGTGCAGACCGCTTGGGTCGAAGCGTTGACCGAGACCGCCGGCGAGCAGGACGCCGGTGGCGAGTGACGCATAGGACATCGGCGCGGGGGGAGGGAAGGCAGGTGGCCCGATTGTGCGGGAGCGGGCGGGGATCGGCAAGTGCGGATGTTACCGACGCGGGGGCGTTGTCGTCGGAAAGAATGTCGGCGGGCGCGTTCGTCGAGCATGGTTTCCTCGACGGGGCCGTTTATGGAGTGCGATTCTCGTTACATCACGGTTCAATCGCGGTCGCTGAACGGCCAATGCCGCTAGTCCGACGGGTAATACGTGAAGCGGGTGCGAGGTAAAACCTCGATCGGTCATGGACGGCTTCGCGTGATCGCCGTCATCGGTTCCGTCAGACGAATCGTCTGTCGAGTGGCATGCGGATGTGTCGGTGTTGCGATTCGGCCGACGTGCCCATGACCGTCACCAAAGTGTCTTGACGTGCGCGTATGCACGGATCTTTTCGTCACGGGTGACGAGCGGCGCACCGAGCCGGCGCGCAGTCGCGACGATCATGCGGTCGGCTGGATCCTTGTGAAAAGTGCCGGGCAGCGCGGTGGACCTCGCGGCGATGTCGGCGTCGACCGGCACGAAGCGCATGCCGTCGATTTGCGCGACCGTCGCGAGCCACGCATCGACGTCCATCGTCAATGCGAGGCGCTCGTTGCGCACCAGCATCGCGATTTCCCATGCGGAGATCGCGGACGCAGCGAGTGCGCCCTCGCCGCGCGCGCGATCGATCGCGCTTCGCGCCTTCTTGCTGAGCGACGGATCGCCCGCCACCCACCACACCAATGCATGCGTATCCAGCACGATCACCGCGACGCCTCCCAGTCATCTTCCGCAATCGGATCGAGAGGATTGTCGTAGCGCATGACCGAGCCGCGCAATATGTCCAACGGCTGAGCCTCGCGTGCGTGATACGGCCGGATCTCGAGCGTTGGCTTGCCGTGGTCGGTGACGATCAGGCTTTCTCCCGACGCCTCGACGAGCCGGAAGTATTCGAGCGCGCGAGCCTTGAATTCGGATTTCGATACGGGAGCGTGCGGCATCATGATATGAGCATGGTCATTTGACGATGGTCATTTTAGTTGTCGAGATGAAGTGGTGCAAGTAGCGTAGTCGGCCTTCCTGGCCGAGTGGGGCGGCGCTGGGCGAGTTGCCGCCCTACGCATCCGCCCATTTCCTCAACAGGTTGTGATAAATCCCCGTCAGGGAAATGACCATCGGATCCTTCGCGCCTTTTTCCGCGGAAAGCGCCTGAATCTGCGTATCGAGCTGAAACAGCAGCGTGCGGTCGCCATCGTCGCGCACCATGCTCTGGATCCAGAAGAACGACGCGACGCGCTCGCCGCGCGTGACCGGCGTGACGTGATGCAGGCTCGACGCCGGATACAGCACGAGATCGCCGGCCGGCAGCTTCGCGCGATGCACGCCGTACGTATCTTCCACGCACAGCTCGCCGCCGTCGTACGCGTCCGGTTCCTCCAGAAACAGCGTCGCCGACAGATCGCTGCGCACGCGGAAATCCGTGCCGCGCAGCAGCCGGATCGCGTTGTCGACGTGCGTGCCGAACGTCTCGCCGCCTTCATAGCGATTGAACAGCGGCGGAAACACCTTCAGCGGCAGCGCCGCCGAAAAGAACAGCGCATGCCGGGCCAGCGCATCCTGGATCGCATCGCCCGCCGCGCGCGCGACCGGCGAGCCTTCCGGCAACTGCCGGTTGCGTTTCGCGAGCGCCGACTGCGCGCCGGACGTCGCGTTGCCGTCGACCCAGTCGGCGGCACCGAGCATCTCGCGGCATCGCGCGACCTGTGCCTTGGTCAACACGCCGGGGATATGAAGCATCATGATTCGGATTCCATGCCGTGTGACGGCAACTGCATCGCCGCCGCGCGCAACGCATCGAGCGGCGACGACGCGAGATAGGCGCGCATCTTCGCGACGAACGCGGGGGTAGCGGTGGCCGGCACGCGCGCGAGCCAGACGAGGGCTTCGTCGACGCGCCCGCGCTCGGCGAGCAGTCGCGCATGGTTGAACTGGCCGCGAAAGTCGCCGGCCTCGGCGGCGCGCCGATAGTGGTCGAACGCGGCGTCGGCATCGGCGGTCACGACCCAGCCGTCCTCGTAGAACCCGCCAATCAGGTTGATCGATTTCGCATGGCCGAGCGCGGCCGCGCGGCGAAACCAGTCGAGCGCGGCCGCGCGATCCTCGTCGATGCCGTTGCCGAGCGCGAGCGCCGTCGCGTAGTTGTACATGCCCCAGTCGAGCCCGGCCTGCGCGGCGAGCCGATACCAGTACACGGCCACCGGCGCGCATGCCGCCGTCCCCCAGCCGAACTCGTAACAGCGGCCGAGCATGTTCATCGCCATCGGGTGACCGGCCCGCGCCGCGTGCCGGAACCAGCCGCATGCGGCGGCCGGATCGCGCGCGACGCCGTGCCCGTCGAGCAGGTACTGGCCGTAGACGGCCTGCGCGTCGACGATCCCGTTATCGGCGGCCGCCGCGACCCACGCGGCGGCGCGCTCGGGCGGCCCGGCCAGAATGTCGGCGAACGCGCGCGGCGACACTGACGCGAGCGCCTTCAGCGAGACGGTTTCCATCGATCAGTAGCGTGCGTTCAGCGTGACGAACGCCGAGCGGCCCGGCGCGATCGACGCATAGTGCGCCGGATACGCCTGATCGAAGTACGTGCGGTTGAACAAGTTGTTCACGTTCAGCTGCAGGTCGAGCTTCTTGTTGATCCGGTATTGCGCCATCGCGTCGAAGCGCCAGTACGACGGCACCGCACGCAGGTTCGCGGGATCGCCGAACACTTCCGACATGTAGAACGCGCCGCCGCCGACAGTGAACTTCGGCGTCACGTCGTAGTTCGACCACATCGTCAGGCTGTGCTTCGGCGTATTCGGGAAGCGGTTGCCGTCGTTCGCTGCATCCTTGCCGTTGTCGCGCAGCTCGCTCTTCATGTACGTATAGCCGCCGAACACCTGCCACTGCTTCGTGATCTGCCCGGCGACGCCGAGTTCGAGACCCTGCACGCGCTTGTTGCCGACCATCGCGTACTGGTTGTTCGGCAGCGTCACGCGCGCATTCGTCGTGTCGATCTGGAACAGCGCGGCGGTCAGCGACAGCTTGTCGTTCAGCACGTTCCACTTCGTGCCGAGCTCGATGCTGCGGTTCTTCTCGGGGGCCATCTGATCGGCGTTCGGGCCGACGCCGCCGCGGCCCGGCGTGAGCGACTGCGTTTCGCTGCCTTCGCCGAGCAGCATGCCGGCCGGCGTCGACGACGTCGCATACGACGCGTAGATGCTGCCGTTCCGCGCGGGCTTGAACACGAGGCCGGCCTGCCAGTTGAAGAGCGTGTCGTCGCGCGTGTAGGTCTTGCCGCCGTTGGCCTTGGTGTCGGTGAAGCGGGTCGAGTAATCGTCGACGCGCACGCCGGCGTTCACCTGCCAGCGCGGCGTGAGCTCGATCGTGTCGAAGCCGTAGATCGACTTGGTCGTGGTGCGTGCATGCGCATAGTCGTTGTTGCGCGTGACGGAGCCGGCCCACGGATCGTTCGGATCAGGCGACCACAGGCTCGTGCAGTTGTAGCCGGACGGCGCGCCGATGCCTTTCTGGCAGATGGTGCCCTTGTCGGTCGCGACCGTGTACGAATCGCGCTTGCCCCATTCGCGCGTCAGCTCGATGCCGGTCGTGAAGCTGTGCTTGAACGGGCCGGTGCGGAATTCGCCGAACAGTTCGGTCAGGTTCGCGAGGCTGTTGATCGAGCTGTCGCAGTTGTTGTTGCGGCGCCAGACACGGCCGTTGACCACGTTGCCCTGGCTGTCGTCGGGCTGCGTCCAGATGTAGTCCTGCGTCGATTCCGTGTAGCGCGTGGTGTTGCGCACCGTCAGATTCGACGTGATGTCGTGCTCGATCTTGATCGTGCTGATGTCCGAGGTGGTCTTGCGGAAGTCGCGGTCGATCAGGCCGTAGAAGTTGTGACGGTCGACCGGCGCCGGATAGATCGTGTCGACGTTCGCGGGCTTGTTCGACGTCGTGTAGAAGTACGGAATGCCGCCGTCGGGCATGTCGTCGGTCGACAGGTGGTAGTAGCTCGCGGTCACGCGCGTCGGCGTGCCGAGGCCGAACGCGATCGACGGCGCGACGCCCCAGCGCTCGTTGTTGACGGCGTCGCGGCCGGCGACGTCGTTGTTGTGGCTCATCAGGTTCAGGCGGAACGCGGCGTGATCGGCGAACTGCCAGTTGCCGTCGGCGGTGAAGCGGCGGTAGCGGTCGGTGCCGAGGCCCGCGCTCGCGGCGGCCGTCGTGCCGAGGTGCGGCGCCTTCGTGATCAGGTTGATGCTGCCGCCCGCGCCGCCGCGGCCGCCGTACGCGCCGTCGGAGCCCTTGGTGATCTCGACGCGTTCCGTGTTGAAGATCTCGCGCGTGGTCGCGCCCGTGTCGCGCATCCCGTCGACGAACATGCTGCCCTGCGTGTCGTAGCCGCGGATGAACGGGCGGTCGCCGAGCGGGTTGCCGCCTTCGCCGGCGCCGAACGTGATGCCGGGCACGGTGCGCAGCGCTTCGGTCAGCGTCGCCGCGCCGCTGTTCCGGATCAGTTCCTGCGGGATCACGGTCACCGACTTCGGCGTGTCGACGAGCGGCGCGGTGAATTTCGCGGATGCGGAAAAGTCGGCCTTGTAGCTGTGCTCGGCCTTGCCCTGGACCTCGATCGGCGCGAGATGGCCTTCGGTGCCGACCGGGGCGGATGGCGGCGTGCCGTCGGCGAACGCCGGGCTCGCGGCGAGTACGCTGCACAGGGTGGTGAATTTGCCGAGCTTCTGCTCGTCAGGACGGGACTTCATGGTGCGCTTCGACCTCGCAGTATGGCCCCGGGAACGACGCGCTACGGAAATGTGCATGCCGCCCGGAATTATTACGATTTGTTTTCAGGCGGCATTCTATGTAATTTCTTTTTAAATGAGAAGCGTTCCTGTTCGCATTTGCGAGGAGAATGTTGACGAATGTGGCGGAGGGCTGCCGAGCGCGTGGGGGCCGCGGCGATGGCCGAATGGCCGAGTGGGAAAGGCGTGTCGGGCGATTTACAGTGATCGGGTCTTCACTCGTCCAAAATGACAGCAAGGTGATAATATGACTGCATTGAAAGCAAATGTAGTGAGGCGCATCATGCCTGTGATCACTGTTAGAAACCTGCCCGACGAGGTGCATCGCGCGCTTCGAATCCGTGCTGCACAACATGGCCGCAGTACCGAGGCCGAGGTGCGCGATATCCTCGAGCAGGCCGTTCGGCCCGGCGGACGTCCCAGGCTGGGAACGCTGCTGGCGGAGATCGGGAGAGAGGCCGGCGGCATCGATTTCGAGGTTCAGCGCGATCAATCGCCAACCGATCCGATGAGCTTCGAATGATTCTGGTCGATACCAACGTCATTTCGGAGCCGCTGCGACGCGAACCGAGCGCGGCCGTGATCGAATGGCTCGACGCGCAAAACGTCGAGACGCTGTTTCTTGCCGCGATCAGTCTGGCCGAGATGCGATTCGGCGTGGCCGCGTTGCCGGAGGGGCGCAGGCGAGACTGGCTGCACCAAAACATCGAGCAACGCGTCGTGCCGTTGTTTCGCGGGCGGATTCTGCCGTTCGACGATGCGGCCAGTGACGCATATGCGAGCCTACGCGGGAAGGCGCGCGCCCTGGGGCACACGATGGCGCCTGCCGATGGCTTCATCGCTGCAACCGCCGCAGCCAACGGGTTGATCGTGGCTACGCGCGACGTCGCACCGTTCGAAGCAGCGGGCCTGCGCGTGATCGATCCGTGGGCTCGCTAACTTCCGGCCGGTCGCCTCGATATCACCCGCGCCGAAAATGAAAACGCGCCGTGCAAGGCGGCGCGTCGTGCGTTGCTTCGGCGCGCGGCGCTCGATCTTCAGCAATCTCGAGTCTGGCCGCGCGACACTGGATGCGGGTCAATCGATTCCGTGAAACACCGCATCCTCCGGCCCGAGGTACGCCGGCGGGCGCCACGTCGCATCGCGCATCGAATGCTGGACGAGATTCTCGACGCCGAGCAGCACCGCGAAGATCGCCATCCGCACCGGAATGCCGTTGTCGGTCTGCCGGAAGATCGCGAGTCGCGGATCGCGGTTCAAGTCGACCGACAGGTCGTTCGCGCCGGGCCGGCTGTCGCGCGGCAGCGGGTGCATGATCAGCGTTTCGGGCTTGCAGACGGAGTCGACGAGCGCCTGGTTGATCTGGAAATCCGGCGTATAGCCCTCGAACGACTCGTCGGTGAAGCGCTCCTTCTGGATCCGCGTCGCATAGACGACGTCCGCGCCGCGCAGCCCGCCCGCGAGGTCGTTCGTCTGCTCGATCACGTGGCCGTTCGTCGCAATCTGGTCGATGATGTACGCGGGCATTTCGAGCGTCGGCGGCGACACGAGCGTGAACTTCAGTCCGCGGTACAGCGCGAGCAGCTTGACGAGCGAATGCACGGTACGGCCGTATTTCAGGTCGCCGACGAGCGCGATATGCGCGCCGTCGACGATCTTGCCGAGCCGCGAGAACTCGCGCTGGATCGTATAGAGATCGAGGAGTGCCTGGCTCGGGTGCTCGCCCGGGCCGTCGCCGCCGTTGATCACCGGCAGGTTGGTCGCGCGCGCGAATTCGGCTACCGAGCCTTTCTCCGGGTGGCGGATCACGAGTGCGTCGACGTAGCCGGCCATCACGCGGCTCGTGTCGTAGATCGATTCGCCCTTGGCCATCGACGAGAACGTGAAACCGGTCGTGTCGCACACCGAGCCGCCGAGCCGGCAAAAGGCCGCGCCGAACGACACGCGCGTGCGCGTGCTGGCTTCGAAGAACAGGTTGCCGAGCACCGCGCCCTCGAGCACGCGCGAGATCTTGTGGCGGCGCGCGATCGGCTGCATCACGTCGGCGACGCGGAACAGCGCCTCGACCGAGTCGCGCGAGAACTGGTCCACCGAGATCAACTGCGGCTTGCCTTCGAACAGGAATTGCTTTGCGAGCTCCTGTTTGTCTACGCTTTGCGTATAGTCTCCGCCGTCCGGTGCCGAGCGCTCGACGATTTCCGACACGAAGCGTTCGACGATCTCGGGCATCCCGCGCGATTCCTGCGAGTCGTCGGGCAACAGCCACGTGTCGAGCGCGCGGCGGCTCACGCCGATGCGGTTCGCGAACGCTTCGCGGGTCATGTTGAGGCGGCGCATCGCGTCGCGCAGGAAGGCTTGCTGGGGAACGGTCATCGGGGGCACCTGATGGGAATATACGCGGTGCGTATATTAGTTCGCGCGCCGACGAAGTCAAGGAAAATCTGTGCGACCGGCCGTGTCGTGCTCGGGCGCTGGCGCGGTCGGCACTGGCGCACGGCGGCCGTCTCCGTATAATCAGGTCAGGCCCCGTGTCCTGCACGCCGCAGGGCACCACGCCGCATACGATTCGCCCGGTCGGGCATGTTGACTCGAAGGAGAATGAGCATGACGCGTACGATTGCTGCAGTGCTGCTGGTGGTGACCGCCGCGCTCGCCGGTTGCAATACCGTTGCAGGCATGGGGCAGGACATTTCGAAGGGTGGCCAGGCAATCAGCGATACGGCTGAGAAGGCCAAATAAGCTGCCGGGTTCCGGAATGCAGAAGGCGCCGGGCCGTCCCGCGATTGCGGGGCGGCCCGGCGCCTTTTTCACGGTGCGTGGTGCGTGGTGTGCGGTATCAGGCGGTTTCCACGAACGCGTAACGGCCCTCGACCTTGCGCGGCGTGAACCAGCCGAAGTCGGGGAACAGCCGGTTGCGGACGAACCAGACGTAGCCGACCAGGATGACCGTCACCCCGAGGGTCGGCAGCGCGGTCGACGGATCGCGGCCGAGATCGGCGATGGTCTTCGGTACCTGCAGCAGCGACAGAATGATGAACGCGTGATATGCGCCGACGCGATGGGTCGCGAAGCCCCAGATGAACAGCAGCGACAGCGGCACCGTCAGTGCGAGGAACAGCGCCGCGGCGCCGATGCTGAGTGTGTCCACCAGGATGAGATAGGCGAGTGCGACGCTGATCACCAACTGCGCGACGCCGAGCCCGATCAGGACCCGCGTATGCACCTTGTTCTTCCTGCACAGCTCGGGGTCGGGGCGCGACGCGATCAGGCGCGCGAGCACGCGATCCTTGAGGCCCTGTCCGGCCAGCTCGGCCAGCACGTCGGCTTTCCTCGCACCCGCGGACAGCAGCGCCGCGATTCTTGTCTTGGCTTCCTTCTTGTTCATGATGATGCGAATTATTGTTCGGTGGTTGTCAAATGGCCCGGCCACGCGAATATTGCATCTTGTGCGACGGTGCGCAACGATTTTGCCGCGGGCGGATACATTCCTACAGTCGCCGCGCACGCGGATCAATCGGTAGCAGTCGACGTGGATGCCGCTGGGCGCGCTGGCGACCTCGACCGTGAGTCCGTTGCGCATGCCGGCGGCTCGCGCCGCCGCGTCGCGCCCACCAGCATTCCCGCGACGACGAGCGCGATGCCGAGGAGTCGCGTGCCGCCCAGGGTCTCGCCGAACAGCGCGACCGCGAACAGCACGGCCGAGACCGGCGCAACCGCCGTGAACAGCGCGGCTTCGGTGCCGCTCGTGCGCGCCGAACCCGCATACCAGCACAGATAGCCGAGCACGGTCGGCACCAGCGCGTAGTACACGATCGCCGACACCGCGCCGACGTTCCAGTTCGTCGCGAGCGCGTGCCATTCGAACGCGGCCGGCACCAGTGCGAGCACGAAGCCGAGGCCCGACATCGCCGTCGACAGCGTGAGCGGCGGCAACGGCGCCGACAGCCGCCGGTTGAGCAGGATGAACACGGCCTCGCATGCGACGGCCGCCAGCACCAGCGCGTCGCCGGCGAGCGTCCGGAGCGACGGCATGGCCTGGCCGGGCGCGAACGTGACCAACAGCACGCCGGCGGTGGCGAGCGCGGCCGCGCTCCAGTCGCGCCGCGTCTGCCGCTCGCGCAGCACGACCGCCGCGATCAGCGTCGACATCGCCGGCAGCGTGCCGAGCATCACGCCCGCATCGACCGGCGACGACAGCTTCGTGCCGCTGATCAGCAGCACCGTATAGCCGACCCCGCCCGCCGCAGCCTGCACGACCAGCAGCACGGCGTCGCGTGCGGAGAGCCGCGGCCATCGCAGCCGCTGCGCCCGCATCAACGCGAACAGCAACGGGGTTGCGATCAGGAAGCGCAGCGCGGTGGCGGCGAACGGCGGCAGGCCGCCGGCCGCGAGGCGGCTCGCGATGACGGTGCTGCCGACGCCCGCCATCGCGGCGGCGAGATAGAGATAGCCGATCAGTCGTGTTTTCATGTGCCGCATGGTCGCGTGCGGCGGCGCGGGCGTCTTGAACGAAATTGCAGCGGCGCCGGCGAGCGGAGCGGGTGAGGGGAAGGGTATTGCGCTCGGTGTCCCCGGATGACCGGTGGCACCGCCATCAAGCGTCATCGTTGGTGCTGAACGGCGGCGATCGGCGACGTCGCGCCACGGCGGCGGCCGTGCCGGGACCGTGACGTCCGTCAGCCGGCCTGCGTGAATCGTCCCGGCGTGATCCCGAACTGGCGTGCGAACGCGCGCGTCAGGTGGCTCTGGTCGGCAAAACCGGCTTCGGCCGCGGCATCCGCGATCGGCCGGCCGCTCGCGAGCAGTGCCCGCGCCAGCCGTGTGCGCGACTGCACCAGATACGCGTGCGGCGTGATGCCGAGTTCGCGCGCGAACCCGCGCAGCAACTGGAAGCGGCTCACGCCACTCAGGCCGGCGAGTTCGGCCAGCGAGACGGGTGCGGCGGGCGCCGCATCGAGCCGCTCGCGGGCCACGCGGATCGCCGGCGCGACGCCGGCGGCCGGCAGCGCCCGGTTCGAATGCCGCGCAAGCAGCCCGGCGACCAGTGTCACGAGCGCCTCGTCGCGGGCGAGCGGCATGGTATCTCCTGCGACGATTCGAGCATGCAACCGGCCGAACGCGGCCGCGAGCCGCGCGTCGCGCACGGCCGGATGCGCGAGCTCGACGCCGCCGACGCCTTCTTCCGCCGCGACGCCCGCGACCAGCGCCGGCGCGAGGTACAGCATCCGCCAGCGCCGGGCCGTGCGCGTCCCGATCGGCATGCCGTCGTGCATCTCGCCCGGATTGACCATGATCGCGTCGCCGGCCAGCGCGTCGACCTGCCCGCGGCCGCTCCAGGACCGGTGCGCGCCGCTGACGATCACGCCGACCCCGAATTCGTCGTGCGCGTGCCGCGGAAACGTGCGGTCGGACTCGAGGCTGATCGCCTCGATGCCTTCATCGGTCCGTCGGTAGTGGGTGACACGGTGCATGGGGGCTCCTCGCGCCGGCAGCGGCGCGGATCACGTGCACTGTAGCGCGTTCCGGCGGCGCGCGCCCTTCATCCTTTTGGCCGATACCGTTCGGCGCGTGCAGCCCGCACCATGTGCACATGAGCAGCGTACACGGCCCGCCGGGCCTGAAGCTGCGCGGGAGACGGCAGGTGGAACGACAGGATCCGGTATTCATTCAGGTTGGCGCGCTCGCGGACGGCTTTGCGCCGGACGCGAACATCCTCACGCCCGTGAACGCGCTCGTCGGGCGGTCCCTGGCCCTTGGCGACGCAACGGGCGCATGGCGCGTCTATACGTTCGAGGCGGGTGCGCTGCAATGGTGCGATGCGGCGACCGACACGGGCGGCCGTGCGCCGTGCCGCGTCACGCGGCTGCGCGACGACCTGTACTTCGTCGACTACATCGATCCGGTGGCGCGCGCGACGTCCGTCAGCCTCGTGATCGACGTCGGCCGCGGCGTGTGGACGTCGGTGATCGGCACGCTGCCGACCGAGGCCGACACGCATGTCGACGCGTTCACGCGCGTCGCGCGCGGGTTGCCGCTGACTGGCGTCGACGCGGCATTCCGGCACGGCACGCTCGGCGGCCATGCGCAGCCGGGCCCGTTGCATGGGCCCACGCGCGAACTGATCGGCAAGCGGACGATGTATCGCTACAGCCCGACCGAATGCTACGAGCACATCTACCTGAACGAGAACTTCTACGCATGGCAGTGCCTGCAGGGCGTAGAAGGCGGGCTGGCGGACGTGGATCGCTGCCATTACTTCAGGATTGCCGATGAACTGTATCTGTTCGTGTGGCGCGAAAAAGTGGTGCCGACGCTCGGCGTCGTGCTGATCGACCTCGCGCAACGCAAGACGGACGGCAAGATCTTCGGCTATCAGGGCGGCGACTTCGGCACGTTGTCGAACTTCCCGATCGGTGCGCATGCGCAGGTGCTGAACGAAACCGTGCATCCGCTCGGCGGCGAGGCGCAATGATGAGCGCCGTGCCGGGCAGCGCCCGCCTGCGTGCGGATTTCAGCGGACGCGTCGTGCTGGTCACGGGCGCCGCGCAGGGGATCGGCGCGGCAATCGCGCGCCGTTTCGCGGAATCCGATGCATTCGTCGCGCTCGCCGATCTCAACGGCGATGCCGCTGCCGCGCAGGCGGACGCGCTCGCCAGTGCGGGCGGCGACGCGCGCGCGTATCGCGTCGACGCCGCGAGCCGCGACGAACTCGGCGCGCTCGTCGCGGCGGTCGAGCGCGACGGCGGCCGGCTCGACGTCGTCGTTCACAACGCCGCGTACTTCCCGCTGACCCCGTTTGCGCAGATCGACGAGCCGATGCTCGAACGCACGCTGTCGGTCAACCTGTCGGCGCTGTTCTGGCTCGCGCAGGCCGCGCTGCCGGTGTTCGAGCGTGCGGGAGCGGGGCGGCTGCTCGTCACGTCGTCGGTGACCGGGCCGCGCGTCGTCTATCCGGGGCTCGCGCACTACGCGGCGTCGAAGGCCGGCGTGAACGGCTTCATCCGCGCGGCGGCGCTCGAACTCGCGCGTCGCAACGTGACGGTCAACGGCGTCGAGCCGGGGATGATCCGCACGCCGGCCGCCGGCAATCTCGGCGACGCGTCGGTCGCCGCGCAGATCGCGCGCGACATTCCGCTCGCGCGGATGGGCGAGCCGGAGGACGTCGCGAACGCGATGCTGTTTCTCGCGTCGGCCGATGCGGCGTACATCACCGGGCAGACGATCGTCGTCGACGGGGGCGCGACGCTGCCGGAGAGCGGGGCCGTGCTGGGCGACGGGTAAGCGGAGCGTGCGCGATCGTGCGATCGCGGCCGTCGAATGTGCCGGCCGCGGTGTCGTCGGCCAAGCCGCGCACCGTCGCGGCTACAGCCAGCCGTTGCGGATGAACTCCACGATCGAGTATCGGCGAGGTTCGAGTTCGTGCTGCCGGACGGTCTCGACGATCCGCGACACGCCGTCCGCGTAAGGCGACGCGCCGTACACGCGCGATTCGAACTGCAGGCTGCATGCGCCATCCTCGATGCGGATCCGGTGGAACGCATGGCGGCCGAGCTGATCGTCGGGAATCTGCAGGGCGTCGCGCTGTTCGTCGGGGTCGCGCACGGAGCGGATGTCCTGCGCCGGCACGCCGAGCGACTGGCCGATGCCGACCGCGGTGCCCGGCACGGACGTCTTGCCGGCCTGGTGCGACTCCGTCACGCTGATGCGGCAGTCGCGAAACAGATGACCGCTGGTTTCCAGCATGCTCATGAACTTCAGCATCAGGATGTTCGTATTCGGACAAAGCACGACGGGGAAGTCGTGCGATCCGGTTTCGAGCTCGGAGCCGGTGGACAGCTCGACGAGCGGCGAGCCCGTTGCGCGGCAGAATTCGATCGCGGCAGGTAGCTCGCGGCCGGATCCGGCGTGCACGACGATCGAACGCGTCTCGGTGCGTGCGGGGTCCGACCAGGCCGTCACGCGACAGGTTGCGGGGTCGAGCCGGTGCGAGCCGAGCAGTTCGGTTGCCAGCTTGCCGGTGCCAACGACGAGTACTTGCATGGGATAGACGGGTTGAGGTTCGGGTTTCGTTACGGAAACGGCGCGGGCCGTTCAAGGACCCGGCGCGATCACGGGGCACCGCGCGGCGCACCGTGTTCGCGCATTATGCCCGGCCGTCGGCTGTCCGCTGTCCGCTGTCCGCCGTCCACCGCCCACCGCCCACCGCCCACTGCTCACTGCTCACTGCCCACTGCCCACTGCCCACCGTCCACCGTCCACCGTCCACCGCCCACCGCCTAACGCCTACCTCCTGCCGTCCACCGTCATGCGCGGTGCGCGCCTTCATGGCTGCGGATCAACCGAGCGGCTGCGTTGGCGGTGACGCATTTATCGCCGTGCGCACGCGGCATGAACGGCGCTACGCTGTCGAAACGGTGGCCACGCGCGTCCGTGTCGGTACCGGCATCGCCCCGAACCACGTATCATCCAACCCCCTCGACCCAGGAGAGCACATCGATGGAACACGACCTGAAAGGCAAGGCAGTCGCGATCACCGGCGGATTCGGCCATCTCGGCGTCGCCACGGCCGCCTGGCTCGGCCAGCGCGGCGCGCGCGTCGCGCTGATCGGCCGCGGCGCGCCGCCGGACGCGCAGGCGTTGCCCGGCGTGCCGGCCGATGCGCTGCGCATCGGCGGCATCGACCTCGTCGATCCGCAGGCGGCTGCGCGCGCCCTTGAAGCGGTGAATCGCGAATTCGGCCGGGTCGACGCGCTGCTGAACATCGCGGGCGCGTTCGTCTGGCAGACGATCGCCGACGGCGACGCGGCCACGTGGGACCGCATGTACGAACTGAACGTGAAGACGGCATTGAACGCGTCGAAGGCCGCGCTGCCGTATCTGGTGACGAGCCGGGCTGGCCGCATCGTCAACATCGGCGCGGGCGCGGCGTTCAAGGCGGGCACCGGGATGGGTGCCTATGCGGCCGCGAAGGCGGGCGTCGCGCGGCTCACCGAGGCGCTGGCGGCGGAACTGCTCGATCGCGGCGTGACCGTGAACGCGCTGCTGCCGAGCATCATCGACACGCCGCCGAACCGTGCGGACATGCCGGATGCGGATTTCACGCGCTGGGTCCGGCCCGAACAGCTGGCGGCGACGATCGGGTTCCTGCTGTCGCCCGACGCGCAGGCGATCACCGGCGCATCGATTCCGGTGAGCGGTCGCGTGGCGTAGTCGGGAGCGGGTTATCGCATTCGAGTGCGGCGGCGGGGCATGCGAAATCGCGCACGCGAGATTTCCGCGATCGTCGCGATTTCGATCAGATCCGGCCGTCGCCCTGGATCGCGGCCATCGAGAGGGCGCCGAACGGCGCCCGGCGTTCCGGCGGATTCACTGCTTCGGCCATGGCGCGATTCCTGTCGGTGCGGGATGCGCGGCTGCGCCCGGTGCGTGCCTGCATGCCGCTGACCATCACCGTATACTGGGCGTTCCACACCATATGACTGAAGCCGTGACCAAGCCTGCCTCCGCGGATACGCTCGCCGACGATCCGCGTCCGACCCCGCCCGAACAACCCGAACTGGAAGACTGCTGCAACAGCGGCTGCTCGCCGTGCGTGTTCGACCTGTACGACGAAGCGCTGGCGCGCTATCGCGTCGAGCTGGCCGAATGGGAAGCACGGCACGCGCAATTCAAGCATCACCAGTGAGCCCGCCGCCGGCAAGCGGGCGCGCATGCCGCGATTCGCTGCCGGGGCGGGCTTCCCTGGCCGGCGTCGTCACGCGATGGCGCGCCCCCGCCGATGCATCGGCCCCAATGCGGCCGACAACGCGACGCACGCCAGCAGCACGGCCGCCAGCGCCCACATCGCCGTCCTGAACCCCTGCACGTAGTCGAGCGCACGCGGCTGCGCGCCGAGCCGCGCGAAGAACAGCCCGCCCAGCGTCGCGGCGCCGACGGCCGCGCCAATCTGCAGCATCGCGGTGACCATGCCGGATGCGACCCCGGCGCGCGCCGCGTCGACTTCCGCGAGCACGATCCGCACGACCGACGGCAGCACGAGGCCTTGCCCGATGCCGATCGCCGCGATGCCCGCGTAAAAGCCCGGGCCGGGCGCATGATCGCCGGCCAGCGCGGCGGCGGTCGCGACGCCGGCCGCGAGCATCGCGAAGCCGAGCGTGAGCACGCGATAGCCGCCGAACCGCTCGACGAGACGCGGCATCAGCAGCGGGCTCGCGAGAAAGCCGATGCCGAGCGGCAGGATCGCCAGCCCCGACGCGAGCGGCGACCAGTTCAGGCAGCCTTGCAGATAGATGCCGTAGCTCAGGAAGAACGCGCTCAGCATGTAGAACAGGAACGCGAGCGTGAGCCCGAGCGCGACGACCGGATTGCGCAGCAGGCGCACGTCGAGCAGCGGGTCGCGGCCGCTGGCGAGCCGGCGCGCTTCGACCGCCAGCAGCGCGCCGAGCATCGGCAGCGCACCGACGACGCACGCGATCATCCACAGCGGCCAGCCCGCCTCGCGTCCGTGCGTGAGCGGATAGACGAGCATCAGCAGGAACAGCGACAGCAGCACCGTGCCGGGCACGTCGATGCGCTGGCCGCGCGGTGGCCGGCTTTCCGGGATGAAGCGCCAGCTGCCGAGCAGCGCGAGGATGCCGATCGGCACGTTGACCAGGAAGATCGCGCGCCAGCCGAGCCCGAACGGATGCAGGTCGATCAGCGCGCCGCCGCCGAGCTGGCCGATCACGGCCGCGAGGCCGAACACGAAACCGTAGAAGCCCATCACGCGCACCTGCTCCTGCGGGCTGAACACGCTGCGGATCGTCGCGAGCACCTGCGGCGCGAGGATCGCGGCGAACAGGCCCTGCAGCACGCGGCCGCCGACCAGCACCGCGCCGCTGCCGGCGAGCCCGCACAGCGCCGACGCGACGACGAACCCGGCCATCCCGATCATGAACATCCGCTTGCGGCCGTACAGGTCGCCGAGACGCCCGCCGGTGATCTGCACGACCGCGTTCGCGCACGCGTAGGCCGACACGACGAGCTGCAGCTCGGCCGGCCGCGCGCCGATGCCGTCGCGGATGGCCGGCAGCGCGAGATTCACGATGAAGTAGTCGAGCGGCGGCAGAATGGCGCCGACCAGCAGGACCACGAGCGCCCAGCCGTGATGGCTGCGCGGCGGTGTCGCGGCAGCCGCGCCGGCCGGCGCGCAACGGGCGAGGGTGTTGTCGGTCATGAAAGGAAATCCGGAAGAATGGCGGCCGCAACGCATGCCGAATCCCGTGGAAACGGGTTCGGCGGGCCGTTGAACCGATATTCTGCGGACCGCCGATGAATCGGAAAAGCGGGAATTGGTGGTAGCATCCATCGGGTTATTCGATGGATGGAGGGTGCGATGCGCGGTTTCGATCTGGATCAGTTACGCACGTTCGCGGCGGTGGCGGATGCGGGCAGCCTTACGGCGGCCGCGCCGCTGCTGCATCTGTCACAGTCGACGGTCAGCGAGCAGGTGCGCAAGCTCGAGTCGCGCGCCGGCGTGCCGCTGTTCGTGCGCAGCAAGCGCGGCGTCGAGCCGACGCCGGCCGGCGCGCGCCTGCTGCAGCATGCGCGGCGCATCGTCGCGCTGAACGAGGCCGCGTTCGACGAAGTGCGCGGACAGGCGATCAAGGGCGAATTGCGCGTCGCGATCACCGACTACTACCGGACGCATGAAGTCGCGGGCCTGCTCGCGCGGTTGCGGGAGTGCTACCCGCAACTGAGCCTGCATGTGAGCGCGATGAAGAGCGCGGAGATCGAAGCTGCCCATGCGCGCGGGCAGATCGATCTTGGCGTCGTGATGAACCTGTCGAGCGGCCCGTTCCGGCCCGCGTCGGCCGATACGCGCTGGGTGCTGCGGCGCGAGCCGCTGTCGTGGGTCACGTCGCCCGCGCTCGCCGAGCAGTTGCCCGAGCCGTTGCCGCTCGTGCTGCTGCCGGACGACTGCATGATGCATCAGATCGCGGTGCGCTCGCTCGACGAGCAGCACGCGCCGTACGTGCTCGTGCACAGCGCGTCGGGCGTCGCGGGGCTGCAGTCGATGCTGGCGGCGGGGCTCGGCGTCGGCTGCCTGTGCGCGTCGGCGATCGGCGAGGGCCTCGTGCGGCTCGGCGCGAAATACCGGCTGCCGACGCTGCCCGACGCGGTGTTCTCGCTGACGCCGCCGATGCCGGGCGAGCGCGAGACGGTCACGCAGGCGCGCGAGGTGCTGTCGCGGCAGTTGCTGATGTAAAGCGTGAAGCACGCTTGCGCGTCGGCGCAGCGGCACGTATTCGACGGGAGTCGGTACCGATGAAAATATCGAGAGATTTCGGGATCGTCGTTCGACGCGCGGCGCCGGTCGAGAAAGACGTCGACCTGTCCGCGCTCATGCGCGAATTCAATTTCGCCGACTGTTTCGACGAGTCGGACCGGCTGGTGTCGCTCGGCCCGTTCTTCGGCGGCGACGCCGCCGATGCGTGCATGAGGTCGCTCGAACGGCGCGGGCTGGTCTACTTCGACGATTTCTTCATCGTCGAGCAAACGTATCCCGGCTGGTGCGAGCTGGAAGCGTTCTGAACGTTGCGTAGCAGGGGGCGATACGCATGAACGACGAACTGAAAAGCGAGATGGCCGCGCGGTTGGCGCACGCGCTCGAGCGGGTGATCGACGAGCGCTCGCTGATCCGTTTCCTGCGCGTGCTCGGCCATGACTGGCACAAGGAGCGCCAGCTCGAGGCCGACTTGCCGCCGGCGCCGTATGCGGCCGCCGCGCTCGGCTGGGAAAACCGCTCGATCGGCGAGTACCTGGAGGCGATGGTCGACTGGGCCGAGGCGTCCGAGGAGGGGCTGCGCTGCTACGACCTGCCCGACAACCCGTGGCGGCGCATGGCCGACATCCTGTTCGCCGGCAAGATCCACGAATAGCGCGCGCCGCGGCGATTCGCGCGTGCGGCGGGCGGGAACGGCCTAGTCGGCCGTCCCTTCGGCATACGCACGCAGCCCGTTCGCCAGCGCATCGAACACGGCCCGGCAACGCGGGCTCGTCCGCAGATCCTCGTGCATGACCATCCAGGTTTCCAGTTTCGTCGCGGGCCCGTCCGGCAGCACGCGCACGAGCCGCGCATCGCGCTGCGCGAGCCGGTTCTGGCAGAAGCCGATCCCGTAGCCCGCGCGAATCATCGCGAGCTGCGCGAGATTGCTGTCGGTGCGCAGCGCGAACGCATCGCGGTTCCACAGCGGCATCCCGCGCCCCGCCGCGCGGATGAACGGCGTGACCGTATCGAAGCCGATCAGCGCGTGATGGGCGAGTTCGTCCGTCGATGACGGCGTACCGTTGCGCGCCAGGTAGTCGTCGCGCGCATGCAGCCCGACTTCCAGCGCGCCGATGCGCCGCGCGACGAGCGCCTCCTGCGCGGGCGGCGCCATCCGCACCGCGATGTCGGCCTCGCGATTCAGGACGTCCTGGATGCGGTCGGTCGGCACCAGTTCGATCACGAGCCCCGGATGGTCGCGCCGCAACTGCGCGAGCATCGGCGGCAGCACCTCCACCGCGATCACGTCGCTGGCCGAGATCCGCACGGTGCCGCGCACGCCCGCGCCGTGGCTCGCGGCCGCGCGCTCGAACGCGGCCGCCGCGCTGCGCAGCGCCTCGGCATGGCCGCGCAGCGCCAGGGCCGCCTCGGTCGGCAGCAGCCCCGACGGCGAGCGCGTGAATAGCGTCTGGCCGAACGCGGCTTCGAGCGCCGCGACGTGGCGGCCGGCCGTCGGCTGCGTGATGCCGAGCGCGCGCGCCGCGCCCGACAGCGAGCCTTCCGTCAGCACGGCGAGGAAGGTGCGGTAGCGTTCCCAGTTCAGATCGATGGCCATGCATAAATGTATAGCTGATGCATCGGGTTAGGCAATTCCTTGTTAGGCTGCCTCGCGCCAGAATGGGTGCTGACAACGGTTCATTCACGGAGAACGGCAATGACGGCGAACGCAGGCGGGACGCAACGACAGGCACTCGTGCTCGGCGCGAGCGGAGGTATCGGCGGCGAGGTCGCGCGTCAGTTGCGCGATGCCGGCTGGCAGGTGCGCGCGCTCAAGCGCGGGCTCGACGCCGAGACGGTGGAGCGCGACGGGATCGCGTGGCTGCGCGGCGACGCGCTCGACCGCGAGGCGGTGGTTCGCGCGGCGCGCGGCTGCAGCGTGATCGTGCATGCGGTGAATCCGCCCGGCTACCGGAACTGGTCGACGCAGGTGCTGCCGATGCTCGACAACACGATCGCGGCGGCGACGCTGGCGCAGGCGACCGTCGTGCTGCCGGGGACGGTCTACAACTATGGCCCCGACGCGTTTCCGGTGCTGCGCGAAGAGGCGCCGCAGCATCCGGTGACGCGCAAGGGCGCGATCCGCGTCGAGATGGAGCGGCGGTTGCAGGCGGCGACCGCGCAGGGCGTCCGGACGATCATCGTGCGGGCCGGCGATTTCTTCGGGGCGCACGCGGGCAACAACTGGTTCGGGCAGGCGCTCGTCAAGGCCGGGCGGCCCGTCGCGGCCATCAGCGTGCCGGGCCGGCCGGGCGTCGGCCATCAATGGGCGTACCTGCCGGACGTCGCGCGCACGATGGTCGAGCTGCTCGAGCGGCGCGACACGCTGGCGCTGTTCGCGCGCTTCCACTTCGGCGGTCACTGGGACGCGGACGGCACGCAGATGGCGCAGGCCGTACGCCGCGTCGCGCAGCGGCACGGGATGCGCCCGACGGTGCGGCGTTTCCCGTGGTGGCTCGTGTGGGTCGCGGCGCCGTTCGTCACGACGATGCGCGAGATGCTCGAGATGCGCTATCTGTGGCGCGAGCCGCTCCGGATGGACAACGCGCGGGTGACGGCGGTGCTGGGCCGCGAGCCGGTGACGCCGCTCGATACGGCGGTGGAGGCGACGCTGGCCGGGCTGGGCTGCTTGCGATGACGGCGAGCGCTCAAGGCGGGTGACGGGGCCGCGTGCGGGTCATGTTCTTTATTGCCTGCGCACCCGCCACCGTCCTTTACGCGACAACCGGCAATACCTCGACCTCGTACCGGTGCCGCAGGCTGCGCCCGAGCACCGGATCGTGGAGTTCCATCTCGAACGCGTCACCGTCGCCCATCGCCGCGATCGCGCCGTGTACGGCGACCGTGCCGCCGAACATCGCGCAGCGCGCGGGCATCGTGCGCCGGTCGTCGAAGCGGTGCCACAGCGCGGCGGGCGCAAGCAGCCCGCTGACCGCGCCGTGCTGATATGCGACGCGCTCGCCGCCGGGTTTGATCCACCACGAACGCATCTCGATCGCGTCCCAATGATCGGCGACGTCCGCGTGACGCCACGCCTCGCGGCCGAGCGGTTTCGCGCACACCTGTTTCGACACCGCGACGCCGTAGGCCTCGACTTCCCGATCCGTATGATCGGAGCCGACCGTCACCAGCGTGCCGACCGGGCTGTCGATCAGCACGCACTCGATCTCGCCGCCCGAGCGTGCGCCGAGCACGCCGATCGACGGCGCCTGCGTGAGCAGCGCGGACGACACGCGATAGAAACACGGCGTGGCCGACGGCGGCGCGACACCGAGCGCCGCGAGTTCGTCGATGTGCGCGCGGATCGCGTCCGGATCGCGGCCGGCCCAGCCGGCGATCACGACACGTTCGATCTCGACGTCGACCCGGGCGGGCGCGCCTTGCAGGGACATCACGTTGAACGACAGGGCTTGCATGCGGGTATCCGTTCGAAGTGCGAATGAGTGAAACGACCGGCGGGGATGTTCAATCCGCGAGCGGCCGGTGCGCGGTCTCGCGCGCGGCCAGCAGCGCGATCGACGTGACGACGAGCGCCGCGGTGACGTACAGCGATACGGCCGTCGTCGCGCCCGTCTGGCGGAACAGCGTGGCGATCACGAGCGGTGCGAAGCCGCCGCCGGCGATGCCGGCGAGCGTGTAGGCCAGCGACGAGCCCGCATAACGCACGCGGGTCGGGAACTGTTCGGTGACGAACGCGCCTTGCGGGCCGTACATCACCGCATGGATCACGAGGCCGATCGCGACCGCCGCGACGATCGCGCCCGGCCGCGCCGAATCGAGCATCGCGAAGAACACGAACGCCCATACGATCCCGGCGATCGCGCCGGCGAGGTATACCGGACGGCGTCCGAAGCGGTCCGACAGCGCGCCGAAGAACGGCACCGCGAGCGCGTTGCAGGCCGTGCCGATCATCACGGCCGTCAGCGCGACCGGGCGCGACAGGTGCAGCACGGTCGTCACGTAGGTCAACGTGAACACGACGATCAGCGCGTACAGCACGTCGGAGCCGATCCGCGAGCCGCCGGCGATCAGCAGGCGCCGCCAGTGACACTTCAGCACTTCGGCGACAGGCACGTCGGCGGTCGCGTGGGACTCGGCGAGCTGCTCGAACTGCGGCGTTTCGTCGACGCCGCGCCGCAGCCAGAAACCGAATACGACGAGCAGCGCGCTGGCCGCGAACGGCACGCGCCAGCCCCACGACAGGAAGGCGTCGGACGTGGTGGAGAGCGTCACGAGCGCGATGCAGCCGGTGCCGAGCAGCGTGCCGAACGACGGGCCGATCTGCGTCCACGACGCGGACAGTCCGCGCCGTTTCTGGTCGCCGTGCTCGACCGACAGCAGCACCGCGCCGGCCCATTCTCCGCCGAGCGCGACACCCTGCACGAAGCGCAGCGCGACGAGCAGGATCGGGCTCAGGATGCCGGCCTGCGCATAGGTCGGCAGCGCACCCATCAGCGCGGTCGTGACACCCATCAGCACGAGCGTGAGCATCAGCACCGCGCGGCGGCCGATGCGGTCGCCGAGGTTGCCGAACACGAAGCCGCCGAGCGGACGCGACACGTAGCCGACCGCATAGGTCGAGAACGCGAGGATCGTGCCGGCCAGCGGATCGACCGACGGAAAGAACAGGTGGTTGAAGACGAGCGCGGCGAGCGTGTTGTAGATCGTGAAGTCGTACCACTCGAGCGACGTGCCGATCATGCTCGCGGTCGCGAGTCGGCTGTTGCGGACGCGGCGGGGCGCGTGGGCGGCGGGCTGGGCGAGAGTGCTCATGGTGTCGGGCATGTCGTGAAGAAGGACGGGGGTGACGCGCGGGGACCGATGCGCGGGCCGCGTGTGGATCACGGACGGCGCGGCCGGTGGCGGCGTCGGCGTTCAGGCCGGCAACGCGGCGGCGGCCGGTTTGGCTTCGGCGTCGCGACCGGCGGCCGGCAGCGGCGCGGCGGCGCGCCACAGCAGGTCGAAGGTGCGCACGTCGTCGTGACCGGCGATCGCGGCGGCGACGCGGCGCGTGGCCGCGGCATCGCTGCCCTCGATCAGCACGAGCGCGTCGGCGGCCGGACGCGCGGCCGCATCGGCGCCGATCGGCGCGGACAGGTCCGGCGCGGTGCGGAACAGCCGGGCCGCGTGGATGCCGGGTTCGTGCAGCGCCGCGTCGAAGCGCTCGCGCAGGTGCGGCACGTCGACGCGCTTCGGCGGCAGCACGAACAGCGCGAGATGCATGCCTTCGCCGTCGCCGGCCTCGATCGTCAGGTCGCCGACCCGCCGCTGCGTGCCCGTCATCCGTTCGAAGTTCGCGAGCGACCACGCGGTCTGCTGCGTGAACGCGCGCCGGTACGCGTCGCTATGGAATACGTCGAGCGTGTCCGTCACGTACAGCGCGAGGTACTTGCGCGGGCCGCCATCGGTCGCGCGAAACCGCCGCGCATGCGTGAAGCCGGGAATCGCGACACGCTCCTGCATGTGCTCGCGGTCGTACCACGCGTTGAAATCGGCTTCGTGCGCGGGATCGATGTCCGTCCAGACGCAGAGCTGGCCGTGCGGAAGGGAAAGGCGGGACATGGCGGGTTCCTTGTGACGGGGTGTGTCAGGAACCGCAGTGTCCCGAAGACGGGCCGCACCCGTCCAACAAGAAAACAAATTCGCGGTGAACAGGTTTTCTTATGAGCGACGCGGGCGGCGTTTCGCCGGGGGGGCGGGCGACGCGGATTGGAGCGTGCGTTTTGCCGAGGCGGGTCGGGCTTTTTTCGCCGAGCGGGCGGGGGACTTGTCGACGATGTCGGCCTCGGCCTTTGCCGATGCGGCGGGCTTCGCATGACTGGAAGCCGCCGGCATCGCGCGCGCGACTTCGCTCGCCAGTTCCGCGATGCGCGCGGCGACCGGCAGCCCCTGCGTGCGATACGACGCGACGAGCGGCAGCGCGGGGAATTCGGGTTCGACGTCGAGCAGTTCGAGCGCGCCTTCCTGCAGTTCGCGCCCGATGATCGCAGGCGGCAGCGCGGCCACGCCGAAACCGTCGGCGACGAGCCGGATCATCGCGGCGACCGACGTGATGCAGTTGATGCTGGCCGGCCGCTCGACGGCCGCGAACAGCCGCTCGATCGTCGCGTGCGGGCCCGAGTGGCGCGAGAAGCTGATGATCGGGTACGCGGCAAGCCGCGCGACGTCGAGCCGTTCGCCGCCGAGCCCGAGACGCGGGCTCGCCGCCCAGCGCACCGGGAATTCGCACAGCGGCAGGTTCGTGAAGTCGGGGCCCGGCACCGGGTCGGTCTGCAGGATCAGGTCGACGCCGTCGGTGCTCAGCAGGCGGATCAGGTGCAGGGTCGTGTCGCTGGTGATCTCGACGTCGAGGCGCGGATAGCGCTCGCGCAATTGCGCGATCAGTGCCGGAAACCAGCTGTGGACGATCGACTCGATCACGCCGATCCGGATCAGCCCCGCGTCGCTCGCCGCGTCGATGTCGCGCCGCATCTCGCTGTCGAGCCGCACGATGCGTTCCGCGTACGCGAGCATGCGCCGCCCCGCGGGCGTGAGCGTCGCCGAGCGCGTGTTGCGGTCGAACAGCCGCACGTCGAACGCTTCTTCCAGCGACGCGATGCGGCTCGACACGGCCGCCTGCGTCGTGTGCAGTTTCTCGGCCGTGAGCCGGAAGTTCTCCAGCTTCGCGAGCCAGACGAAGGTTTCTAGAAACCGGATGTTCATGGAATTCCGATCGGTGAGGCAGGGCCGCGCAGGGGCGGCGGGATCGGTCGATGTTAGCGGATTTCCGGGGCGGGAAGCGTGCGCGGCGTGGTGCATGCGCCGGGCGAAGGGACGGGCGGTCGCGTGCCGGCGGGCGAGCGCGGCCGCCTGTCACGATGCGCGCGCGGGCGATGCGTCCCCGTGCAGTGAAGATGCGTGGTGCGGGCGGCGTATCCCCATGCATCAAAGCGTGTCGAATGCGAGGGTCGGCACGTCGACGACCGTTGCGCCGCCGTCGGCGACGAGCGTCGCGCCCGTTACGAACGACGCATCCGGTGATGCCAGGAATGCGCACACGGCCGCGATCTCGTCCGGATCGGCCGCGCGCCGCAGCGGCACGTCGGCGCTCACGCGGGAATACGCGCCGTCGAGCGTGTCGCCGTATGCGGACATCAGCGGTTCCATTTCCGCATCGGCCATCGGCGTGCGGACCCAGCCCGGGCACACAGCGTTCGCGCGCACGCCGTGCGGCCCGTAGTCGCGTGCCAGCGATCGCGCGAGCCCGAGCAGCGCATGCTTGCCGACCGTATAGCCGCATACGCCGGGCCCGGCCGCGAGCGCGGCGATCGACGCGACCAGCACGATGCTGCCGCGCTGCGCGATCAGGTCGGGCAGGCACGCGCGTGCGCTGACGAACGCGGTGTCGAGGTTCGCATGCAGCGCGTCGCGCCATTGCGCGTCGTCGGTTTCGTCCGCGCGGCCGAGACCGTGGCCCCCCGCGCACGCGACGAGCGCATCGACGGGGCCGAACCGCCCGGCGATCTCCGGCACGAAGCGGGCCCAGTCGGCCGTGCTCGCGGCGTCGCCGGCGAGCGCGAGGCCGCCCGTCTCGGCGGCGAGCGCGTCGAGCGGCGCGCGGCGCCGCCCGATCAGCACGACGTGATCGCCGCGGGCGGCGAAGCGGCGCGCGCACGCGGCGCCGATGCCGGTGCCGGCGCCGGTGAGCACGATCGTGCGGGGTTGCGGGTGCGTCATGTCGTTCTCCGGAAGGGCGTTCCGGTCACTTTAGGCGGCACGGATGAACGCCGGTATCAGCCGAAAGGATGAACGTGAATGAGTAGCGATGGCCGGCGATGACGTAACGCCGCACGGCGAGGCGCCCGCGTTTCTGCCGTTCCGGATCCGGGGCGAGCGTGCACCCGCCCGCCGGGGGAGCCGACTGATATTCGGACGCCTGACCAGTCCGGAATCCGGACGTCCCGAGGTTAGCCGCCTACCCGAAGCAACCCGCTTCATCCGATGGGCGCCCCGCCTGGCTTGACCGGGGCGCGCCGACCGGCCGGATCCACCGAATGGCACGGTTGTTGCCTCCTTGCAGATGAGCCGACGCCCGGGATCGAACGATGACCCCGTTCGAACCGGAGCGCGGCTCATCACGACTTCAATCATTGGAGACATCACCATGGAAGGACTTTCGCAAGTCCAGGTCTTGGGCATCGACGCGGGCGGCACGATGACCGACACCTTCTTCGTGCGCGAGGACGGACGGTTTGTCGTCGGCAAGGCGCAAAGCAATCCGGAGGATGAATCACTCGCGATCTTCAACTCGTCGCAGGACGCGCTCGCGCATTGGCAACGCGACGTCGACGACGTCTATCCGGAACTGGTCACCTGCGTGTATTCCGGCACTGCGATGCTCAACCGCGTCGTGCAGCGCAAGGGGCTCGACGTCGGGTTGCTCGTCAACAAGGGCTTCGAGCACGTGCACCTGATGGGGCGGGCGATCCAGAGCTACCTCGGGTACGCGCTCGAAGAGCGCATCCACCTGAATACGCACCGCTACGACGAGCCGCTCGTGCCGTTGTCGCGAACCCGCGGCGTCACCGAGCGTACGGACGTCCAGGGCGAGATCGTGATTCCGCTGCGGGAAAACGAAGTGCGGCAGGCTACGCGGGAGCTCGTCGCCGCCGGTGCGAAAGCGATCGTCATCTGTTTTCTTCAGTCGCACAAGAACGCCGCGAGCGAGCGCCAGGCGCGGGACATCGTGCGCGACGAGCTGGCTGCGCGCGGCGTCGATCTCCCGGTGTTCGCATCGGTCGACTACTACCCGCAGCGCAAGGAAAGCCACCGGATGAACACGACGGTGCTCGAAGCGTATGCGGCCGAGCCGTCGCGGCAGACGCTCAGGAAAGTCAGCGACCGCTTCCGCAAGCACGGCGCGAAATTCGACCTGCGCGTGATGGCGACGCACGGCGGGACGATCAGCTGGAAAGCGAAGGAACTGGCGCGCACCATCGTGTCGGGGCCGATCGGCGGCGTGATCGGCTCGAAGCTCCTCGGCGAGGCGCTCGGCTACGACAACATCGCATGCTCGGACATCGGCGGCACGTCGTTCGACATGGCGCTCATCACGAAGGGCAAATTCGCGATCGCGTCCGACCCGGACATGGCGCGCCTGGTGCTGTCGCTGCCGCTCGTCACGATGGATTCGGTCGGCGCGGGCGCCGGCAGCTTCGTGCGGCTCGATCCGTACAGCGGGGCCATCAAGCTCGGGCCGGACAGTGCCGGCTATCGCGTCGGCACGTGCTGGCCCGACAGCGGCCTGACGACGGTGTCCGTCTCCGATTGCCATGTCGTGCTCGGCTACCTGAACCCGGACAACTTCCTCGGCGGCCAGATCAAGCTCGACGTGAATCGCGCCCGCGAGCACATTCGCGTGCAGATCGCCGAGCCGCTCGGACTCTCCGTGGAGGATGCGGCGGCCGGCGTGATCGAGCTGCTCGACCTGCAACTGCGCGAATACCTGCGCTCGAACGTCAGCGCGAAAGGGTACAACCCGACCGAATTCGTGTGCTTCTCGTATGGCGGCGCGGGGCCGGTTCATACCTATGGCTACACCGAGGGCCTCGGCTTCAAGGATGTCGTCGTGCCGGCGTGGGCGGCGGGCTTCTCGGCATTCGGCTGCGCGTGCGCGGATTTCGAGTATCGCTACGACAAGAGCGTCGATCTCGCGCTGCCGCAGCTCGCGTCCGACGCCGAGAAGGCGCAGGCCGCGCAGACGATCCAGAAAGCCTGGGCCGAACTGACCGCCAAGGTGATCGACGAGTTTCGCATCAACGGTTTCGGCGAGCGGGACGTGATATTGCGGCCGGGCTTCCGGATGCAGTACATGGGCCAGCTCAACGACCTCGAAATCGAATCGCCGATCGCGGGCGCGTCCGGTGCGGACGACTGGGACAAGATCGTGACGGCCTTCGAAGAGACCTACGGCCGCGTGTACGCGAGTTCCGCGCGCTCGCCGGAGCTGGGTTTCTCGGTCACGGGCGCGATCATGCGCGGCATGGTCGTCACGCAGAAGCCGGTATTGCCGGAAGACGCCATTGCCGGCCCCACGCCGCCGGCGGACGCGCGTATCGGCACGCGGCGTCTGTATCGGCACAAGCAGTGGCATGACGCGGTGATCTGGCGAATGGAGTCGCTCAAGCCGGGCAACGAGATCGCGGGGCCCGCGATCATCGAATCCGACGCGACGACGTTCGTCGTCCCGAAGGGCTTCGCCACCACGCTCGACAAGCACCGCCTCTTCCATCTCAGCGAAGTCAAGTAAGGAGACATGCGATGAACATGATGTCCAGCCAGGAAGTCGGCTTCGCCGATCTGCTGAAGAACGGCCAGACGCTCAAGCAGTTTCGCGACGGCATTCTCGAGCGCACCGCGCAAACCGGCCATTACAACGGGCTCGAACGGCTCGAGCTGCGCGAGCGCGATCCGATCCGCTACGAGAAGATCTTCTCGAAGCTGCGCGGCGGCCTCGTGCATGCGCGCGAAACGGCCAAGAAGATTGCCGCGAGCCCGATCGTCGAGCAGGAAGGGGAGCTGTGCTTCACGCTCTACAACGCGGCGGGCGATTGCGTGCTCACGTCGACCGGAATCATCATCCACGTCGGCACGATGGGCGCGGCGATCAAGTACATGATCGAAAACAACTGGGAAGCCAATCCGGGCATTCAGCCCGGCGACATGTTCACCAACAACGACTGCTCGATCGGCAACGTCCACCCGTGCGACATCGCAACGATCGTGCCGATTTTCGCGCACGGCAAGCTGGTCGGGTGGGTTGGCGGCGTCACGCACGTGATCGATACCGGCGCGGTGACGCCGGGATCGATGTCGACGGGCCAGGTGCAGCGTTTCGGCGACGGCTACATGATTACGTGCCGTAAGACAGGGGTGAACGACACGCCGCTGCGCGACTGGCTGCACGAGAGCCAGCGCTCGGTTCGCACGCCGAAGTACTGGATTCTCGACGAGCGCACGCGCATCGCCGGCTGCCACATGATCCGTGATCTGATCGAGGAAGTGATCGACGAGGAGGGCCTCGACGCCTACGAGAAATTCGGCTTCGAGGTGATCGAGGAAGGACGGCGCGGGTTGCAGACGCGCCTCAAGGCGATGACGCTGCCGGGCAAGTATCGCAAGGTCGCGTTCGTCGACGTGCCGTACGACCATCCGGACGTGCAGACGTCGTCGGCGTTTGCGAAGCTCGACTCGATCATGCATTCGCCGGTCGAGATGGAGATCCGCAAGGACGGCTCGTGGCGTCTCGATTTCGAAGGCGCGAGCCGCTGGGGCTGGCACTCGTACAACGCGCACCAGGTCGCGTTCACGAGCGGCATCTGGGTGATGATGACGCAGACGCTGGTGCCGACGCAGCGCATCAACGACGGCGCGTATTTCGGCACCGAATTCCACCTGCCCAAGGGCGCGTGGATGAACCCGGACGACCGCCGCACCGGACACGCTTACGCGTGGCACTTCCTGGTGTCGGGCTGGAGCGCGATGTGGCGCGCCCTGTCGCAGGCGTACTTCAGCCGCGGCTATCTCGAGGAAGTCAACGCGGGGAACGCCAACACGTCGAACTGGCTGCAGGGCGGCGGGATCAACCAGGACGGCGACATCCATGCGGTGAACAGCTTCGAGGCGTCGTCGTGCGGCACCGGCGCGTGCGCGATCAAGGACGGTCTGAATCACGCGGCCGCGATCTGGAACCCCGAAGGCGACATGGGCGACATCGAGATCTGGGAGATGGCCGAGCCGCTGCTGTACCTCGGCCGCAACGTGAAGTCGAATTCGGGCGGCTACGGCAAGTACCGCGGCGGTTGCGGATTCGAGACGCTGCGCATGGTCTGGAAGGCGCAGGACTGGACGATGTTCTTCATGGGCAACGGCTACATGAACAGCGACTGGGGCCTGATGGGCGGCTACCCGCCCGCCACCGGCTACCGCTTCGAAGCGCATCGCACGGGCATCGAGGAGCGCATCGCGCTCGGCGAGAGCCTGCCGCTCGGCGGCGATACGAATCCGGACCTGCCGGATTACGAAAACCACCTGAACGCCGGCGCGATCGTCAAGCGCGACCAGCAATGCATGACCACGGAGGACTGCTACAGCAACTACGATCTCTACCTGAACTATCTGCGCGGCGGCCCCGGCTTCGGCGATCCGCTCGACCGCGAGATCGACGCGATCGAACGCGATCTCAACAACGCGGTGCTGCTGCCCGAATACGCGCAGAAGGTCTATGGGGCGGTCGCGACGCGGGATGCCAACGGCATCTGGACGGTCGATCCGCAAGCGACCGCGCTGCGGCGCATCGAGATCCGCAACGCGCGGCTCGCGCGCTCGCAACCGACCCGCGAATGGATGAAGGGCGAGCGCGAGCGGATCCTGCTCAAGCATGCATCGACGCAGGTGCGGCACATGTTCGCGACGAGCTTCGGTCTGTCGACGAAATTCGAGCAGCAGTTCCGCGCGTTCTGGGAGTTGCCGGACACGTGGACGCTCACCGAGGACGAGCTCGACGTGCCGACCTACGGCTCGAAATTCCGCATGGACCTGTCGAAGATGCCCGACGTCAATACGGTGGTGCTGGTCGAGGAGTGAGCCGGACCCTGCGCACTATCACCCACATGGAGGACTGGAGATGTCTACCTACACCAAGGAACAGATCAGGAACATGGTCGACGGCAAGCTCGACTGGGACACCACGTTGCGCATGCTGTCGATGCCGAAGGACGGCGAGCGCTTCCGGATGTACGTCGATGCGCTGCAGCAGAAGCTCGGCTGGAAGGACCGCATCGTGTTGCCGCTCGGCCCGCACCTGTACATCGTGCAGCAATGGGCGACGAAGCACTGGGTCACGCAATGCGACTGCGGCCATGTGTTCTGCGATTACCGCGACAACTGGAAACTGCACGCGAACATCTTCGTGCGCGAATCCGAAGAGGCGATGGACGAGGTCTACCCACGCTTGATGGCGCCCGATACGCAATGGCAGGTCTATCGCGAATACTACTGCCCGACCTGCGGCGCGATGCACGACGTCGAGGCGCCTACGCCGTGGTACCCGGTCATTCACGACTTCGAACCCGACATCGATGCGTTCTACGCGGAATGGGTGAAGCTGCCGGTTCCGGAGCGCGTGCAATGATCTGACGTTTGACGCTGTCCGCGGGCTCGGCGTTCGCCGGCCTCGCCTCGGCTTCATGCGCGGAAAGCGTTCGATTTCCGGCCGTTCGATTTTCGAACGGCCGGTTTCTTTTCGGCCACCGGTTCTCGACGGCGTGCCGCGCCGCGCGACGACGCGCGGGCGACCGCTTGCTGGCGCGCGCATTGCTTGCAGTGATTGGTGTCCGGACGGACGTCGAGGCGCCGGGACGGAGTACGATAGTCGCTACGCTCGCCGCCGGCTGCGGTCGGGCGCCCCACAAAGTCGACAAAATGGCCGCTGAGACGGCCGTGCGGTTGGTGCCGTCACGACACCGCCAGGAGACAGACATGCAACAGAGAGGCACGCCGATGGACTGGTTTCCCAGTCCACGCCATGACGCGAGCATCATGGCCGCATGGGAGCATCTGGTGACAGGCAGCGAGTGGCGTTCGCCCGACGTACGCGGCGTGGTCGACGATTCGTGGCAGCGCTGTCTCGTCAGTCGCGTCGATCCCGGCGTCGACCGCGCGCCGCCGCCGCTCGATGAAGACGGGCTCGTGCAGTGGCGCACGTCGAACCGTCGCCTCGTCGATGCCAGTCTGCCGCTGATGCAGCACACCCGGGATTTTCTTTCGCAGACGGGTACGGTAATGCTGCTGGCCGATCCGAGCGGGATGATCCTCCAGCAGGAGGGCGACATGCGGATCGTCGAGCCTGCGCGCGAGGTCGGCCTCATTCCGGGCTGCGAGTGGACCGAGCTGAATTGCGGCACCAATGCGATCGGCACCGCGCTCGCGCTCAGGCAGCCGGTCCAGATCCATGGCGCGGAGCACTTCTGCGCGGGCATCAAGCGCTGGACCTGCTCGGCGACCGTCATCCAGGATCCGCGCGACGGGCACGTGTTGGGCGTGATCGACATTTCGGGGCTCGCGCAGACCTACAACCCATACAGCCTTGCGCTCGCGGTATCGCTTGCGGGCCGCATCGAAAGCCGGCTCGCGAAGGAGGGCATGGCGCGCCGTCTGAGCCTGCTCGACCGCTGCGCGTCACGCTTCGGTGCGTCTTCCTCCGATGCGGTGATCGTCGTCGACGAACGCGGCCGACTCGTCAAGGCCAACGCGCAGGTCGTTCCGGTGTTGCGCCGGCTCGGATTCGATATCCGGTGCGACGCGGCGTTCGCGCTGCCCGAACTCGAGCACTACGCGGGCGACGGCCGCCTGTCGGCGAGTGCGCCGGCATGGCTGTCGCGCAGCCACATCGAAGCCGTGCGTGACGGTGCGGACGTGCTCGGCTACATGATCGTGACGCCGGGCATCACGAATCCCCGCGGCGCCGTTCCGATCGCGCGCGGACGGGAACGGCACGGCGGTGAGCCGCGAGGGTTCGAGCGTATCGTCGGCGACAGCGCCGCATTGCGGGCGGCCGTGAATCGTGCGCGCCAGCTCGCGCCGTCCAGGGTGCCGGTGCTGCTGCTTGGCGAAACCGGCGTCGGCAAGGAACTGTTCGCGCAGGGTATCCACCAGGCGAGCGATCGCGCCGACGGTCCGTTCGTTGCGCTCAACTGCGGCGGGTTGTCGAGAGACCTCCTGGCCAGCGAGTTGTTCGGCTACGCGGAAGGCGCATTTACCGGCGCACGCAAGTCCGGTGCGGCGGGCAAGATCGAAGCGGCCGATGGCGGCACGCTGTTTCTCGACGAGATCGGGGAAATGCCGCTCGATATCCAGCCGCACCTGCTGCGCGTGCTGGAGGAGAGCGAAATCTATCGCCTGGGCGAGAACACGCCGCGCAGGGTGAATTTCCGGCTGGTCGCGGCGACGCACCGGGATCTGAAGGACGCAGTCGCGAAAGGCCGGTTCCGGATGGATCTGTACTACCGGATCGCGGTCACGACCGTGTCGATTCCGAACTTGCGCGAGCGCGGCGAGGACCTGCCGGCGCTGATTGCGCATTGGCTCGGGCATCTGTGCGAGTCGTATGGCCTCTCCCCGAGGTCGTTCGACGACGATGCGTATGCACGCCTGTTGCGCTATCCGTGGCCCGGCAATGTGCGCGAGCTGCGGAACGCGATCGAGGGGGCGCTGCTGTTGTCGGACAGCCCGGTGATAAAGGCCGACAAGCTGCCTGCCGAGATCGGCGCGGGGGCGCCGATCGATGCATGCGCCGCGCGGGCCGTCGACGCGCTCGCGCCGGATGCGGGCGACTCGTTGAAGATGGCCGAGGCGGAATCGATCCGTCGCGCGCTTGCGCGTCATGCCGGCAATCTGACGAAGGCAGCGAGTCAACTCGGCATCGCGAAGAGCACGCTCTATGAAAAGATCCGCAAGTACCGCTTGCTCGAAGCAGTGAGCGACGTTCGTCGAGGTCACGCGAAGTAAGTCGCGGCAGGCCTGGCCCGGCGGCAGACGGGCAAGCCTGGTTCTTCCGCCGGTCATCTCGTCCTCCCGGGCCGCACGCGCCGTCATTTTGCAAAGAATGACGATGTCGCCGGTCCGGTCGCTCTATGCTCCTTATTTTGCGATAAGACGCCAAGGTCGGCAAAATGGCGCGTGCGCCAGCCTGTCGTCCGGGTGCCGCGTGCGTCGTGTAACGGCGGGGCGGCGCGGTACTGCATGGTGCCGCGCCACTGACCGGGCGGTGCCGCCGTGCGATGGCGCGCCGGACGCTGCACGTCGCAACGGGAATCAATCGTCTGCCGGGGGCTGTCCGGTCAGCACAACGACAAGGAAGGGAGGGGCCGGCAATGAGGCTGGACGACGAAAGAGAAAGCGTGAACGTCGAGGATCGACGCGGTGGCGGCGGGTTCGGCGGCGGGCGTGCGACGATCGGCATCGGCACGATCGTGGTCGCGCTGGCCGCATCGTATTTCTTCGGGATCGACCCGCGCGTCGTGCTCGAAGGCGCATCGGCGCTGCAGGGCCGCCAGCAGCAGGCGCAGCCCGCGCCCACGCAGCACCAGGGCGCGCCGGCGAACGATCCCGGCGCGGTATTTACGCGCAAGGTGCTCGGCAATATCGAGCGCACGTGGACGGGCGTCTTCAACACCCAGTTGCATGCGCAGTACGAGGCGCCGAAGCTCGTGATGTTCACGAACTCGACGCCGACCGCGTGCGGCACCGGCCAGACCGCGATGGGGCCGTTCTACTGTCCGGGCGATCGCAACGTGTACATCGATCTCGGCTTCTACGACGAACTGCGCAAGCGCTTCGGCGCGGGCGGCGATTTCGCGCAGGCCTACGTGATCGCGCATGAAGTCGGCCATCACGTGCAGAACCTGCTCGGCATTTCCGACAAGGTCGATGCCGCGCGCCGCCGTTCGAGCGAAGCGCGCTCGAACGCGCTGTCGGTGCGGATGGAACTGCAGGCCGACTGCTTCGCCGGCGTGTGGGCGAACAACGCGCAGCGCGCGAACCAGCGGCTGATGGAGCCCGGCGATTTCGAACAGGGGCTGAAGGCGGCTGCTGCGATCGGCGATGATCGTTTGCAGCAGCAAGGCCAGGGCTATGTCGTACCGGAGAGCTTCACGCACGGCACCAGCGAGCAGCGCGTGTACTGGCTGCGGCGCGGGATGGAGTCGGGTGAAGTAAGCGCCTGCGACACGTTCGCCGCGAACGCGCACTGACGCGGACCCTGACTGACAGGATGCGGCGCACACGCTGCCGCGCCGCCGTTTCGCGGCTGCGCGTGCGGCCGCTCCGCAGGTTTCGCTGATCATTCCGATCGTGCCCGATCGGCGCGCGCGATGTCTCGCGCCACCCTCGACGTCCATTCTCGACTGCACGGCTTGCGGCGCATGCCTACGCGACGCGGATTCTGTCGTCGGGTCGCCGCCGGCGCGTGCGATGACTCGCGTCACCCTCGACAGCCATCATCGTCCGAACGGCTCGTGGCGCAAGACTTCCCGTCGCAGGCTCCGTTGTCGCGACATGGCCGGCAGCTTCGTCATCCGCCCCCTGCGGACGAATTGCCGATTTGTGCTCACCGGCCCATTTCGGCGCGGGTAGGCTGGCCCGACCTTCGACGCGTTCGGCCGCCGGCCGCTCCCATCATGCCGACCTCATCCGCTTCCGCCGACCACGAAGCCGCCGACTGGCAGCGCGCGCTGCGCGCGTGCGTCGATGCGTTGGACGCATTTGCGAGCCCGTCCGCGACCGTGTTCTACCGGCTCGACCTCAGCGGCGAGCCGGCCGATTTCGAGCTGTTCGGGATGCCGGAGGCGATGCATCGCACCTACATCGCGCGCTACCGGATGCTCGACCCGCTGCACCCGTCGCGCTGCGCGGCAGGTGAACGTGCGGTCGTGACGCTCGCGTCCCAATTGCCTGACGAAAGACGCGATGCGTCCGCGTACTGGACCCGTTTCCTGCGACGGCACGAGGTGGCCGACGTCGTCGAGATCTGGCTGCGCGACGACGCGGGCCGCACGGTCGGCGCGTTTTCGCTGCTGCGCTTCGGGACGGGCGACGCGGACGGCAACCGCACGGCGGGCCGGTTCGCATCAGGCGAGATCGACGCGCTGGCACGGCTGCAGCCGGTCGCCGAAGCCGCGCTGGCCCCGCTGCTGCGCGCGCGGCGCGGGATTCACCGGATCGGCTGCGAGGAGCGGTTGACCTACCGCGAGGAGCAGATCGCACGACTCGTACGCGACGGCCGCTCGAACAAGGAAATCGCACGCGATCTCGCGCTCGGCCAGCCGACCATCAAGACACATCTGATGCGCATGTACCGGAAGCTCGGCGTGTCGAACCGCACCGAGCTGGTCGGCGCGTTGTTCCTGTAGCTTTTCCGCATCCGCATCCGCATCCGCATCCGCATCCGCATCCGCATCCGCATCCGCATCCGCATCCGCATCCGCATCCGCACCGGCACCCGCACCCGCGTCCGCATCCACGTCCACGTCCACGTCCACGTCGCACCGATCGCACCGCATCGCACCACGCCACACCGCGCCATCGATCCGACGATAACGCGACGCTCGCACCCCGCCATTCCACGTTCCCGAGTCACCCGCGTTCCGGTCCCGCACGCGCTTGCCAATTTGCGCTCACCGGGCGCGATCCCCCGTCGATACAGTGGTTCGACACCCGCATGCCGAAGCGCACGCGGCCCAGTCATGACAATCATCGAGACGCCCATGAGCACCACGAACTTCGTCGCGGTCAGCGACACCGTGCGCACCTTCGTCGCACGCGACTTCGGCCTTTTCATCGACGGCGCCATGCAGCGCGCGCACTCGCCCACGCGGCTCGACGTGTACGACCCGGCGACGGGCGAGCGGCTCGCGACGGTCGCGGATGCCGACGCGCACGACGTCGACCGCGCGGTCGCGAGTGCGAAGCGGGCATTCGACACCCGCGTGTGGAGCGGGCTGCGCCCGGCGGACCGCGAGCGCATCCTGCTGAAGCTCGCCGACCTGATCGAGGCCGACGCCGAAACGCTCGCGCAGCTCGAAACGCTGAACCAGGGCAAGTCGATCCATGTGTCGCGCGCGATCGAGGTCGGCGCGAGCGTCGAATACGTGCGCTACATGGCCGGCTGGGCGACCAAGATCACCGGCCAGACGCTCGACGTGTCGATCCCGTTCCCGCCCGGCGCCCGCTATACGGCCTATACGCGCAAGGAGCCGGTCGGCGTGGTCGCGGCGATCGTGCCGTGGAATTTCCCGCTGATGATCGCGGTGTGGAAGCTGATACCGGCGCTCGCGGCCGGCTGCACGATCGTGCTGAAGCCGTCGCCGGAAACGCCGCTCACCGCGCTGCGCCTCGCCGAACTCGCCCTCGACGCCGGCGTGCCGCCCGGCGTGTTCAACGTCGTCACCGGCGGCCGCACGTGCGGCGCCGCGCTGTCGAGCCATCCGTCGATCGCGAAGATCTCGTTCACGGGTTCGACTGCGACCGGCAAGCTGGTCGGCGCGGCTGCCGTGCAGAACATGACGCGCTTCTCGCTCGAACTCGGCGGCAAGAACCCGATCGTGATGCTCGACGACGTCGACGTCGCGCAGGCGCTCGACGGCGTCGCCGCCGGCGCGTTCTTCAACCAGGGGCAGGTGTGCGCGGCCGCGTCGCGCATTTACGTCCATCGCAGCAAATTCGCGCAGCTCGCGGACGGCCTCGCGGGCGTCGCGCAGTCGATGAAGCTCGGCGCGGGGCTCGATACCACCGCGCAGATCAACCCGCTGGTGTCCGCGCTCCATCGCGACAAGGTCGTCCAGCACATCGAAGGCGCGCGCCGCGCGGGCCTCACGTTCCTCGCGGGTGGCACGCCCGCCGACGACCTGCCCGGCTACTACGTGAAGCCGGCCGTGATCGCCGATCCGCATCCGGACAGCGCGATCGTGCGCGACGAAGTGTTCGGCCCGGTGATCGTCGTCGTGCCGTTCGACGATGCGGCCGACGCGGTGCGTCTCGCGAACGCGTCGCCGTACGGCCTCGCCGCGAGCATCTGGAGCAACGACCTGAAGCGCGTGATGAACCTCGTGCCGCAGATCGAGGCCGGCACCGTGTGGGTGAACTGTCACATTCCGCTCGACCCGTCGATGCCGTTCGGCGGCTACAAGCAATCGGGCATCGGCCGCGAGTTCGGCCAGTACGCGATCGAAGGCTTCACCGAAACCAAATCCGTCTGCATCGCGCACTGACGCGCGGCGCCTGCTCCGAACACCACGAACCCCGCGAACAACCCGAAAACCTCGAACCCCGACCCCGGACGGTCGAGGTTCAAACGATCCGAAAGTGGAGATTGCAATGAGCTACAACGAAGCGAAATTCTGGCACCCGATGCTGCACCCGAACGAAATGAAACAGCGCAAGCCGATCCGCATCGTGCGCGGCGACGGCTGCTACGTGTTCGACGAAACCGGCAAGCAGCTGGTCGACGGCGTCGCGGGCCTGTGGAACGTGAACGTCGGGCACAACCGCCAGGAAGTGAAGGATGCGATCGTGCGCCAGCTCGACGAACTCGAATACTTCCAGCTGTTCGACGGCATCTCGCATCCGCGCGCGGAAGAGTTGTCGAAGAAGCTGATCGACATGATGGAGCCGGAAGGGATGCGCCGCGTGCTGTACAGCTCGGGCGGCTCGGACTCGATCGAGACCGCGCTGAAGATCGCGCGCCAGTACTGGAAGGTGCGCGGCCAGGCCGACCGCACCAAGTTCATCTCGCTGAAGCAGGGCTATCACGGCACGCACTTCGGCGGCGCGTCGGTGAACGGCAACACGGTGTTCCGCCGCAATTACGAGCCGAACCTGCCCGGCTGTTTCCACGTCGAGACGCCGTGGCTGTACCGCAACCCGTTCACGCAGGACCCGGAGGAACTCGGGCGGATCTGCGCGGAAATGCTGGAGCGCGAGATCCAGTTCCAGAGCCCCGACACGGTCGCCGCGTTCATTGCCGAGCCGGTGCAGGGCGCGGGCGGCGTGATCGTGCCGCCGGCCAACTACTGGCCGCTCGTGCGCGAGGTGTGCGACCGCTACGGCGTGCTGCTGATCGCCGACGAAGTCGTGACCGGCTTCGGCCGCAGCGGCAGCCTGTTCGGCAGCCGCGGCTGGGGCGTGCGCCCGGACATCATGTGCCTCGCGAAAGGGATCTCGTCCGGCTACGTGCCGCTCGGCGCGACGGCCGTGAACGCGCGGATCGAGGACGCGTTCGCCGCGAACGCGGACTTCGGCGGCGCGATCATGCACGGCTACACGTACGCAGGGCACCCGGTCGCCTGCGCGGCCGCCATCGCGAGCCTCGACATCGTCGTGAAGGAAGACCTGCCGGCGAACGCGGCGAAGCAGGGCGCGTATCTGCTGGAAGCGCTGCAGTCGTTCCCGGAACGCTTCGCGGCGGTCGGCGAGGTGCGCGGCAAGGGGCTGATGCTCGCGCTCGATCTCGTCGCGAACAAGCAGACCCGCGAGCCGATCGACCCGCTGTCCGGCTATGCGAACGCGGTCGCGGAAGTGGCGCGCGAGCACGGCGTGCTGGTGCGGCCGGTCGGCACGAAGATCATCCTGTCGCCGCCGCTCGTGATCCAGCGCGAGCAGCTCGACCGGATCGTCGACGCGCTCGCGGCAGGCTTCGAGGCCGTGCCGTTCGCATGAGGCCGTGACGGCATGAGCGCATGACGCCGAACCGGCGGTGGAGGGCGGGATAACCCGTTCGCCACCGCCGGTTTGCCGATTTGCGCTATGACCGGATTATTTTGCCTGCGTATTTTTTCGACATCGGATCAGGTTTGGATCGACAGGGGCCCGGGTGCCGGCGCTTGAGCGCCGCCCCGGGCCGACCGCGAAGCATGGCTCGGAGCGGGCGCCGCAGCGCCGGTTCCGGCCCGAAAAGGGAAGGAGACGAAGATGTCGGGATGGTCTGGAATGACCGGCGCAGCGGGCGACACGCCCGCCGGTGCGTCGGCTGAAGCGGGCGGCGGCACGGTGCTGAAGGCCGGGGCGGTCGGGTTTCCGACCGCGCTGGCGAGCGCCGTCGGCCTCATCATGGCGAGCCCGGTGATTCTCACCGCGACCTCGGGCTTCGGGATGGGCGGCTGGGCGTTCGCGGTCGCGATGCTCATCGCGTTCGTGATGATGCAGGCGCAGGCCACGACGTTCTCCGAAGCCGCCGCGATGCTGCCGACGGCCGGCTCGGTTTACGATTACCTGTCATGCGGGCTCGGTCGCTTCTGGGCGATCACCGGCACGATTTCCGCGTATTTCCTCGTGCACGTGTTCGCCGGCACGGCGGAGACGATCCTGAGCGGCATCATGGCGCTCGTGAACTTCGAATCGCTGAACGCCGCGCTCGAGAAGCACAACAGCTCGTGGCTCGTCGGCGTCGGCCTCGTGGTCACGTTCGCGATCACCAACATCATCGGCATCAAGGTGTTCAGCAAGCTCGAGATCGTGCTGACGGCCGGCATGTGGCTGTCGCTGATGATCTTCGGCATCCTCGGCCTCGCGGCCGCGCCGGCCGTGCATCTCGACGGCTGGTTCGGCGGCTCGGAAGTCGGCACGTCGGTGCCGGCCGTGCTGTCGCTGGTCGGGATGGCGATGTTCATGTTCGTCGGCTGCGAGTTCGTTACGCCGCTCGCGCCGGAAATGAAGGCGCCGGGCCGCACGATTCCGCGCGCGATGGCGCTCGGCCTCGTTGGCGTCGCGATCTGCATGTTCCTGTACGGCGCGGCGATCCGGCGCCAGGTCGCGAACGTGCCGGTGAGCCCGGACGGCCTCACGCACCTGCTCGACACGCCGGGCGCGATTCCCGCGTTCGCGCTGCAGGTGCTCGGGCCCTTCGGCCGCATCTGGTTCGGCATCGCGTTCCTGTGCGCGGGCGCCGCGACGATCAACACGCTGATGGCCGGGCTGCCGCGCATCCTGTACGGGATGGCGATCGACGGCGCGCTGCCGCGCTGTTTCGCGTATCTGCATCCGCGCTTCAAGACGCCGGTGGTCGGCATCGTCGCGTCGGCGATCGTGCCGATCTTCCATGCGTGGCTGATCAACGGCAACCTCGACAGCATCCTGCACCTCGTGCTCGCCGCGACCTGCGCATGGGGCACGGCGTACCTGCTCGTCACCGCGTCGGTCGTGATGCTGCGCATCCGCCGCCCGGACCTGCCGCGCCCGTACCGTTCGCCGCTGTTTCCGCTGCCGCAGATCGTGTCGAGCGTCGGCATCGTGCTCGCGATCTGGTACATCACGCCGCCCGGCATGAATGCGCGCGACATCTACGTGCCGTTCGGCGCGATGCTCGGGCTCACCGCGCTGTACGCGCTGTTCTGGACGCTCGTCGTGCAGCGCCGGCATCCGTTCAGGCCGGTGCCGGTCGAGGAAGTGCTGCGCAACGAGCACGTCGCCTCGTGAGGGCCGCGCTCGCCCGCTGGCGCGCGGCGCCCGACGCACCGCCGCCCGGCCACCGGCCCGGCGCGATCGCCGCGCGCGTGCTGGCCGACCTCGGTGCGGTGCGCGACGCGAACGGCGGCGCGGCCGAAATCCTGGCCCGGCTTCCGAACGGCGTGCGCGTGAGCGTCGAAGAACGCGTCGACCGCCAGTTCCTGATGCATACGGTCAGCGTGCAGGTGTCGATCAGCGCGGACGGCCCGGCCGCGCAGGGCCTTGCACGCGTGCTGCAGACCGGCTGGCTGCGGCGCGCCGGCATCGCGGCCGCGCCCGAGCCGGGAAGCGACCCCGGATTCGCGCGGACGGTGGCCGCACTCGCCGCGCAGCCGTCGCTCGCCGACGCGCTGCGCCCGCTGCACCTGACCGACTGCACGATCGCCGCGCGCGACGGCCGCTGGACGCTCGCCGTCGTGCCGTTCGGCGGCAGCGAGGTCGTGAACCGGATGCCGTCGTTTCGCCGCTACGTGCGCGTGACCAGCGAGCAGGCCGCCGCGCTGTCGGCGGCCTGTCTTGCATTCGAAACTGCACTACGCGGAATTTTGCGGGGGTAAGCTGTGGCGCTGCGTGCCGTGCGGCCGCAGCGTGGAATCAGGGTTTTACCGGAGATGCCGATGCTGTTCCAGTCACGCTCACACGAAGACGTGCATGACCACGGGCTCGCGATCGCGGGTTGGCATCAGGTCTACCGCCAGATGACGCCGGGCCGCTTCAGGGGCACCGTCACGCAGGTGCTGTACGACGACTTCCATTTCTTCCGCGAGACGACCAACCGGCGTGTCGCGCAAACCGGCCTCGCACCGGCCGGGCGCACGTCGCTCGCGGTGCCGCTGTCGGTGCCGCTCGCCGGCACGTTCCAGAGCCAGCCGGTCGACGGCTATGCGCTGCTCGCGCTGCGCGCCGGCGAGGATTTCGAATTCCATACGCCGGAAGGGATGGGACTGGTCGGGATCAGCGCGGCGTCGGACATGGTCGACGAGCTCTGCGAGGCCGAATTCGGTGCGGCCGGCGCGCGCAAGCTGCGGCACGTCACGCGGCTGTCGGACGCACAAGGCGTCGCGCTCGGCGCGCGGCTGTCGTCGCTGATCGATGACGCGCAGCGCAACCCCGGCTGCCTCGAATACGCGGCCACCCGCAAGATGTTCCGCGACACGATGCTCGGCATGTTCCTCGATGCGCTCGAGCAGGGCATCGGCGTCGAGCGCCGCGACATCACGCACGCCACCTACAGCGATATCGTCAGCCGTTGCGAGAAACACCTGCGCGACCGGCCCGAGGAACCCGTCACCGTGCTCGAGCTGTGCCGCGCGCTGCGCTGCAGCCGCCGCACGCTGCAGACGAGCTTCCAGCGCGTCGCCGACGTCACGCCCGTCGGCTATCTGCGCACGATCCGGCTGAACGCGGTGCGGCGCCTGCTGCGCACGACGTCCGCGCATCAGCTCGGCGTCGGCGAGGCCGCAGCAAGCTGGGGCTTCACGCATCTCGGCTATTTCGCGCGCGAGTATCGCGACCTGTTCGGCGAGCTGCCGTCGCAAACCTTGCGCCCCGAATGACGTCTTCGCATCGCGACGGTGCCGCCGGGCGCCGCCGCGTGTCGCCCGTTCCGTTCGTTTCACCATTTGCTGATTTGGGATAGGGGTCCCGAATTTTCGCTGGATAGAGTCCTGTCACCGAAATCGACAACACCATCGGTTCGCACTACGAATCGATGACAACAGAGGGACGGGACATGAAGATCGGACGAAGACTGGCCGCGGCCGCGGCCACGCTGGGTTGCATGCACGCGCACGCGCAGACCTCCGGCAGCGTGACGCTGTACGGCACCGTGGACACCGGCGTCATCTATTCGACGAACCAGCAGTTCACGCGCGCCGACGGCAGCACGGGCGGCGGCCATGCATGGCAGATGGGCGGCGGCAACCTCGTGCCGTCCCGCTTCGGATTCCAGGGTGCCGAGCCGCTCGGCGGCGGGCTCGACGCGGTGTTTTCGCTCGAACAGCAGTTCCTGTCCGCGAGCGGGCAGGCGCTGCAGGGCGGCACCGCGTTCAGCCGGCAGGCGTGGGTCGGGCTGCGCCAGGATGCGATCGGCACGCTCGGCCTCGGCCGGCAATACGACTCGTACACGGACATGCTCGGCGCCTATGTATCGAGCAACAACTGGGCGACGCCGTACGGCTCGCACCTCGGCGACGTCGACAACCTGAACGCCGCGTTCAACTTCAACAACGCGGTGAAGTTCACCAGCGCGGATTTCAACGGCCTGACGTTCGGCGGCACGTTCAGCTTCGGCGGCCAGGCCGGCGACTTTTCCGCGAAGCGCGGCTATGCGGTCGCCGCAACCTACACGCGTGCGCCGGTCGCGTTCTCGGTCGGCTATCTCGACCTGCACCAGCCGCTCGACGCGGCGCTCGGCGGCGCGAGCGGCTATATCGGCGACTTCGCGTGCAGCAATCCGGGCGCGATGTACTGCCTGCTGCAGGACGCCGGCTCGATGCGCGCGTTCGGCGCGGGCGGCTCGGTGACGCTCGGCGCGGCGACGCTCGCGCTGACCTACACGCACACGCGCCTCGGCGACAGCCGCTATTTCTCGACCGGCGCGCAGCCGCGCACGCAGGCGTTCACGTTCGACATCGGAGAATTGAACGCCACGTACATGTTCACGCCCGCGCTGCAAGGCGGCGTCGCGTACATCTTCAACGCCGCGCACACGGACGGCCGCGGCACGACGCGCTTTCACCAGGTCAACGTCGGCACGAACTACAGCCTGTCGAAGCGCACCGCGCTGTATGCGGTCGCGATCGGCCAGATCGCGAGCGGCACGGGGCTCGGCACCGACGCGAACGGCAATGCGGTGAACTACGCGCAGATTCCGGTGCTCGCGAACAGCAATTCGAGCCGGCAACTCGCGGTGATGGCCGGGATTCGCGTGAACTTCTGACGGCACGCACACGGTGGCACGGGCGGTGGGCGGGGCGGGCGGCCGCACCGTCGGCCGCTTTCGCCGCGTGCCACAAATTCTTAACGATCGACGTGAACAATGGCGTTCGCTTCAGGCCGCCCGAAGCGTCGCCCGCGTTGCACACGTGTGCAACGCCCGGCGGCTCGCCACCACGCCGATCGAGAGAGACCACATGACCCTGCTGAGCCGCCTGCGCGCGCTGTCCGCCGCCGTTGCGCTGTCCCTTGCCGCCTCGCACGCCTTCGCGGCGGACCTCGTCATCGCGGGCCGCGACGACATCTACGGCAAGGGGCTGGCCGACGCCGTCGCCGGCTTCACCAAGCTGCATCCGGGCACCGACATCGAGTTGCTCAAGCTGCCGAACGCGAACCTGTACCAGAAGCTGAAGCTGTCGATGCGCGAAGGCACCGGCACGTACGACCTCGTGATGATGGACGATACGTGGGCACCCGAATTCATCGGCAACGGCTGGCTGAAGCCGCTGCCGTCAGCGCTCGCCGACGCCGATCTCGTGCCGTCCGCGGTCGCGCTCGGCCGCAACGCGGCGGGCGCGCTGTACGCGCTGCCGATCGTCGGCAACGTCGAGATGTTCGCGTACCGGAAGGATCTGCTCGCGAAGTACCAGCTGCAGCCGCCGCGCAACTGGGACGACGTGCTGAAGATCGCGCAGACCATCGGCGGCGCGGACAAGAGCGTGTCGGGCGTCGTGTTCCGCGGCACCAAGGGCAACCCGGTCGTGACGGGCTTCCTGCCGATCCTGTGGGCCTACGGCGGCGACGTGTTCGACCGTGCCGGCAACGTGACGATCGATTCGCGTGAGTCGCAGGCCGCGCTGAAGACTTTCCTTGCGCTGAAGACCGCCGCGCCGAAGGACGTCGACGTGTACGGCGCCGCCGAGGTGCGCGACGCACTGCAGCGCGGCACGGCCGCGCAGTCGATCGAGGTGTGGCCGGCGTGGATCCCGGCGCTCGACGATCCGAAGCAGTCGCGCGTGGTCGGGCAGATCGCGCTGCAGCCGCCGCCCGGGCAGACGGCCGGCCCGGCGCCGATGCTCGGCATCTGGCAGATGGGCATTCCGAAGGATGCGCCGCACGCGAAGCTCGCGCAGGATTTTCTGGCCTACCTGAGCTCGCGCGACACGCAAACGCGTCTCGCCGGGATCGGCATTCCGCCGACGCGCCGCAGCGTGTTCGCCGATCCGGCGCTGGTGCGCCAGTACCGCTGGTACCCCGATCAGCTGAAGGCGCTCGAGGCCGGCCGTGCGCGGCCGCGCGTGAAGGACTGGCAGCAGGTCGAGAGCATTCTCGGCGACCAGCTGCAGCTCGCGCTGACCGGGCAGGCCACTCCCGACGCCGCGCTGCGCCAGGCGCAGCAGAAGATCGCGCAGGCGATGGCCGCGGCCGGCAAGTGACGGCACGCCGCCACGCATCGTCCGGAATCCGCGCATGAAAGCCCTCGGCCGCAGCCTGCCGTTCGTCGCGCTGCTCGGGCCCGCGCTGCTGGTGCTGGCCGCGCTCGCGCTGTACCCCGTCGCGCAGGTGCTGATCGACTCGTTCTGCCAGGTCGACTACACGGCGGGCCGTCGCGCATTCGCGGGGCTCGCGAACTATCGCGCGGTGCTCGGCGACGACGCGTTCGCGGCCGGTTTCGGCAATACGCTGCGCTTCACGATCGCGGCGTCGCTCGTCGAGGTCGGGCTCGGCTTCGGTCTCGCGCTGCTGTTCGTGCGCGCGTTTCCGGGGCGGCGCATTGCGCTGCCGCTCGCGATCCTGCCGATGATGCTGTCGACGCTCGTGTGCTCGGCGATCTGGCGCAACTGGCTCAACTTCGACGGCTTCCTGAACGCGCTGCTCGCCGCGTTCGGCGTCGAAGGCGTGCGCTGGCTGTCCGATCCGCATCTTGCGTTGTGGTCGCTCGCGCTCGTCGACGTGTGGCAGTGGACGCCGATGGCGTTCCTGATCGTACTGGCCGGGCTGCAATCGATCCCGCAGGAACTGTACGAAGCCGCGCGCACCGATGGCGCGAGCGAATGGCAGTGCCTGCGCGACATCACGCTGCCGCTCGCGGCGCCGCAGATCGGCCTCGCGCTGCTGCTGCGATCGATCGACACGTTCAAGCTGTTCGACAAGGTCTACGCGCTGACGGGCGGCGGCCCCGGCAACGCGACGCAGACGCTGTCGACCTACATCTACGACACGGGCTTCCGCTTCTTCAACGTCGGGCCGGCGAGCGCCGCGTCGGTGCTGATGCTCGCGGCGTCCGCGCTGCTCGTTTCGGGGTACGTATGGCAGACGGTTCGCAAGCGGCGCGCATGACGGCGCGATCCGCGTACCTCGCGCACGCGCGAAAGGGTGCCGCGTTCGCGCATGCCGCGCCGTTGGCGCTGCGCATCATTGCGCTCGCGCTGTTGCTGCTGCCGTGCCTGTGGATGGCCGGCGCGGCGTTCATGCCGACGCTCGAACGCCTCGATCATCCGCTACGGATCTGGCCGGCTGCACCGACGTTCGAGCATTTCGCGTCGGTGTGGTCGAACGGTATCGGCGCGCCGCTCGCCAATTCGCTGCTGGTCGGGTTCGGCACGACGCTGCTCGCGCTGACGCTCGCGTTTCCGGCCGCATACGCGCTCGTGCGGCTGCGGTTTCCGGCGCGGCTGGATGTGCTGTTCCTGATGCTCGTGCTGGCCTTGAAGCTGATGCCGCCGATCACGATCGCGGTGCCGCTGTTCGCGCTCGCGAAGCGGTTGCATCTGCTCGATTCGACGCTCGGGCTGATGCTTGCTTACCAGATCTACGCGCTGCCGATGGCGATCTGGATGCTGCTCGCGTTCGTGCGCGACGTGCCCGTCGAATACGAGGAGGCCGCGTGCATCGACGGCGCGGGGCTCGCGCGGCGGCTCGTGCAGATCGTGTTGCCGCTGTGCGCGCCGGGGCTGATCGCGACCGCGATCTTCGTGTTCATCGCCGCATGGAACGAGTTCCTGATCGCGCTGCTGTTCGTGTCGACGCCGAGCCGCTTTACGCTGCCGCTCGCGATTGCCGGTTACGTGACGGAGAACGGCATCGACTGGGGCGACCTGATGAGCGCGGGGCTGCTGGCGTCGCTGCCGACCCTTGCGGTGGCCGGCTACGTGCAGCGCTACCTGCTGCGCGGCTTCGCCGGCGGACTGAAGTGACACGACGCGTTACGCGCAGCTATGCCGCGCCACGTGCGTAACCGGCACGACCCGCGTGCGCGACGCGCCGTCGAACGTCTGGATCCGGTCGGCGAGCAGGTCGACGGCCGCGTGCGCGAGGCCTTGCGTGTCCTGGCGCAGCGTCGAGAGCCGGTAGGCGTCGTATGCGGCGGCGGGGATGTCGTCGAAGCCGATCACGCGCAGGTCGTCGGGCACGCGCAAGCCGAAGGCGTCGCGCGCGGCGTCGATCATGCCGAGCGCGAGCAGGTCGGACGAGCAGAACACACCGTCCGGCCGCTCGCCCGTCGCGAACAGTTGCCGCGCGGCGTCGAGGCCGCATGCGTGCGTGTCGGAGTCCGTATCGATCACGCGGACGAGCGCCGCATCGTACGCGTCGCCGTGTTGCAGCGCCTGCGCGAACGCCTCCGCGCGCGCGCGTGCGCTGTAGCTCGCGGTACGCGGCCCGACGAACGCGAGCCGGCGCGCGCCGGCCCGCACGAGCCGTTGCGCCGCATGGACGGCGCCCGTCGCGTTGTCGCTGACGACGACGTCCGCGCCCGGCAGGTTCGCTTCGCGGTTGATCATCACGACGGGAATCCGGTGGTCGAGATACTGCTGCGCGACCGACAGCGGCGGCGAAGCGGACGTCATCACCAGGCCCGCGATCCGGTAGCTGAGCAGCCGCTCCAGCGATTGCCGGACCTGATGCGGATCGTCCGCATTGGTCACGAGCGGCGTGAACGCGCGCTGCCCGAGCGCGGCCATCAGGTCCGACAGCAGCCGTGCGCGGAACGGATTCTCGAAACCGGCCGTCACGACGCCGATCATGCTGCTGCGCTGCGTGATCATGTCGCGCGCGATCAGGTTGACCTGGTAGCCGAGCGCACGCGCGGCCGCCATCACGCGTTCGCGCGTCTCGGGCGCGATGCTCGCCGTCGGCGAGAACGCGCGCGACACCGCGGAGCGCGACACGCCGGCCCGCACGGCGACATCCGACGCGGTCACCCACGTCTTTCTTTCCTTGTCAGTCATCGATTCATGATCCCTTCGCGACACGAAGCCTCCACGCCGCTGGCCGACTGGATGTCGGCGCTCGACGACGCGCGGCCGCTGCATACGCTGACCCTACCGGGCAGCCATGACACCTGTGCGTATACGGTCGACGATCCGCTCGTACGCACGCAGCGCGCGCCGCTCGATGCGCAGCTCGCGCATGGCGTGCGGCTGCTCGACATTCGCTGCCGGCACCGGGGCGATACGTTCGACATCCATCACGGCGGCATCGCGCTCGGCCTGTCGTTCGACGACGTGCTCGCGGACTGCACGCGCTTTCTCGATGCGCATCCGCGCGAATGCATCGTGATGTCGGTGAAGGACGAATGGCCCGCGCATGCGTGCACGCGCAGTTTCGACGCGACGTTCGATGCGCATTGCGCGCGGCATCCGCGGCTGCGCTGGCATGCGGGCCGCGCGCTGCCGGCGCTCGGCGATGTGCGCGGCGCGATGGTGCTGTTGCGGCGGTTCCGCAGCAGCCGGCCGCTGGGCATCGACCTGACCGCGTGGCCCGACAATGCGACGTTTACGATCGATCATCCGGATGCGGCGTTCGTGATCCAGGATGAATACCGTGTGCCTGTCGCCGGGTCGATCCACTACAAGTGGCGTGTGATCGATGCGCTGCTGAGCCGCATGCCGTCGCCGGAGAGCGGGCGCTGGGCGATCAATTTCTGCAGCGGCACGGGGATGGGCGCGAATCCGTCGGTGGTCGCGCGCGGCGACGGCAGGGTAGTCGGGATTCAGGCGCGGCTCGCGGCGCGGTTGCGTGAAACGCGCGGTCCGTGTGGCGCGATGCTGCTCGATTTCTGCGACGACGATGACTGGGCGCTGGTGCGGGCGTTGGTCGAGTGTAATGAGGATGGGCCCGTGGTGGGTGGCAGGCGCAGGCTAATGGGTTGTTAGCGCATTCGCATTGAAGACCGCGAACTCGCCGACAGTCAGGACCCAACCTTCCCAACCATAGATCGGAATGCGATGACGCTCGCAATAGTCAATGCATTCGAGCGCGGCGTCGAGCGGAAGCACGATCTCGCGACGAGAAATCGACAGTGCGGCAAGTGCCGCGGGAATTTTCTCGAGTTGCGGCATTGCAGGTCTACGGAGAACGGGATGGTGTGCGATCGACGGACTACCGCGTCGCGATCGCCACCGCCGCACCCGCCATCGCGGTCGCGCTCGTGCGGTTCGCGACCCGCTTCGCGCGTGCCGACGTCAGAAATGCGCGCGCACGCACCGCGAGCAGCGACCAGAAGCAGTCGGCGAGGATCAGGATCGCCAGCATCGTGCCGACCAGCTCGGCCCACGCGAGCACACCGACATGCGTCAGATCGACGATCGTCGGCAGCAGCGCGAGATAGAACAGCATGATCTTCGGGTTGCCGAGCGTGACCAGCGTGCCCGCGACGAACATGCGCCACGGCGACTGCCCGCGCGGCAGGTCGCCGGCCTGCGTGTCGGTCGGCGCGGTCCACATCTTCCACGCGAGGAACAGCAGGTACGCGACGCCGAGCAGCTTCAGCACGAGCAGGCCCGTCTCGAACGTGCGTGCGAACGCCGACAGCCCGGCCACCGCCAGCGTGAGCCACAGCGCCTCGCCGATCCACATCGCGGCGAGGAACGGCAGCACGTCTCGCACGCCGTTCGTCAGCACGCGCGCGACGAGCGCGGCGACGCTCGGGCCGGGCGTGCCGGCGGTGACGAGCAGGGCGATGGCGAACACGGCGAGCGCGGACAGCGTCATGGCGAACCTCGTGGGCAAGGCGTTCGAAAGGTATGAAGTTTCGATTATAGTGACGGCCGTTCCTGCCTGCCTACCTCGTCGTGATGACAGTATCGATCCGGATTCGTCCCGCCACGCGGGAAGACGCGGCCGCGATGGCCGCCGTGGAAGTGGCCGCCGCCCAGCGCTTTCGCGACATCGGCATGTCCGACATCGCCGAAGGCGAGCCGACCGATGCGGCCGACGTGCTCGCACGCATCGACGACGGCCGCGCGTATGTGGCGACGGACGAAGCGGGGGGCTGCGTGGGTTTCGCGTTCTACCGGCTGCTCGATGCGCAGCGGCTTTATCTGGAGGAACTGGACGTCGCGCCGTCGCATGCGGGGCAGCGGATCGGCGCGCGCCTGATTGAACGGATCATGACACGCGCCGCGCAAGACGGCATCGCGCAGGTCGTGCTGTCGACGTTTCGCGACGCGCCGTGGAATGCGCCGTACTACGCGCGCCTGGGCTTCGACATCATCGACGACGCATCGCTCGACGACACGCTGCATGCGGTCCGCGCGCATCACGTCGCGCGTGGGCTCGACGAGACGCAGCGCGTGTTCATGCGCGCGGACGTGTGCGCATGAACGTGCCGCCGGCCGTCATGCCGCGTCGCTGAGCGCCGGGTAGTCGGTGTAACCCGTTTCGCCTTCGGCGTAGAACGTCTCCGGCACCGGCTTGTTCAGCGGTGCGCCGAGTTCGAGTCGACGCGGCAGGTCCGGATTCGCGATGAACAGCTTGCCCCACGCGATCGCGTCGGCGTGGCCGCTCGCGAGCGTGTCCTGCGCCGATTCGAGCGTGAACTGCTCGTTCGCGATCAGCGGGCCGCCGAACGCCTCCTTCAGACGCGGGCTCAGCTGGTCGCCCGAATACGATTCACGCGTGAAGATGAACGCGATCTTGCGGCGGCCGAGTTCGCGTGCGACGTAGCCGAACGTCGCGGCCGGATCGGAATCGCCCATCGTGTGCGCGTCGCCGCGCGGTGCGAGGTGCACGCCGACACGGCCCGCGCCCCACACGTCGATCGCCGCGTCGACCACTTCGAGCAGCAGGCGCGCGCGGTTCTCGATCGGGCCGCCGTACGCGTCGGTGCGCAGGTTGGTGCTGTCCTGCAGGAACTGATCGAGCAGGTAGCCGTTCGCGCCGTGGATCTCGACGCCGTCGAAGCCCGCCTTCTTCGCGTTTTCCGCGCCCCTGCGGTACGCGGCGACGATACCCGGAATTTCATCGATGTCGAGCGCGCGCGGCGTCACGTACGGACGCGGCGGCCGCACGAGGCTCACGTGACCGCCCGCGGCGATCGCGCTCGGCGCGACCGGCAGGTCGCCGTCCAGGAACACCGGATCGGAAATCCGGCCGACGTGCCAGAGCTGCAGCACGATGCGGCCGCCCGCCGCGTGCACGGCCTGCGTCACGCGCTTCCAGCCTTCCACCTGTTCGTCGGACCAGATGCCCGGCGTGTCCGCGTAGCCGACACCCTGCGGCGTGACCGAAGTCGCTTCGCTGATGATCAGGCCGGCCGATGCGCGCTCGGCGTAATAGCGGGCCATCAGGTCGTTGGGCACGCGCGCGCTGCCGGCGCGGGCACGGGTGAGCGGCGCCATCACGACGCGGTTCGGTAGAGTCAGGTCGCCGAGGGTAACGGGATCGAACAGGGTAGGCATGGAGGTAACCTCTTCACGAAAGGCGGGATGGCCGTCGCGTCGTGCGCGACGGGTGGCCCGCATGTCCTGGGTCAGAGTTCGCGACGCAGGGCGTCGAGAAATGCGTCGATGACGGCCTCGTTGCGCTGGAAGAACGCCCACTGGCCGATCCGCGTCGACGTCACGAGCCCCGCGCGCTGCAGCGTCGCGAGGTGCGCGGAAACCGTCGACTGCGACAGCCCGCAGCGCGCGTCGATCTGCCCGGCGCAGACGCCGTGGTCGTACGGCAGCGTCTGCTCCGGGAAATGCGCGCCCGGCGTTTTCAGCCAGACGAGGATTTCCCGGCGCACGGGGTTCGAGAGCGCTTTCAGGATCGCGTCGATGTCGAGTTCGGTCGGCATGGAAGGGCGTGGTGTTCTGGGCATACGGGTATCGTCGATGGGCGAATCATATATCGTAAAATAACGATACGTGTGAAGGCACTGATGGAAGTGGGGTTGTTGGTCGGTCGGACTTCAGCGCGTCACCCGTTCCCGTACTGCGCGAACAGCCACCGCCGCATCGCATCGAGCGCTTCCGAGTGCGCACTGGCCTGCGGAAAGACGACGTAAAACCCGAGCGACATTGGAAACGAAAAATCGAACACGCGCCGCAGTCGGCCATCCGCGATATCGCGTTCGACCAGCGGCTCGCTGGTCAGCGCGATGCCCTGGCCGGCGACCGCGGCGTCGATTGCGAGCAGCGATTGGCTGAACCGCGGCCCTTTCGTCGGATCGGCCCGGCCTTTGCCGCCGAGCTTGTCGATGAACTCGGGCCACAGATCGTGCGCGTCGTGCAACAGCACATGCTTTGCGAGGTCCGCGGGCGTCCGGATCGGCGAGCCGCTGTCGAGCAGTTTCGGGCTGGCGACGGCAAAGATGTCGAGCGGAAACAGCAACTCGGCGACCAGGCCGGCCGGGAACGGCGGCTTGCTCAGTCGAATCGCGATGTCGACGCCGTCGGCCCGGAACGACGCAAGCCTTTCGTCGGCGATCACGCGCACTTCGATGTCGGGATGCAGCCGGCCGAAGTCCGACAGGCGCGGAATCAGCCACTTCGACGCGAACGACGGCGTCGTGCTGACCGCCAGAACCGTCGGGCGCTGCCCGAGCGCGTCCGTGGCGTCGGAGATGATCTGCAGCGCACGCTGGACCGACGAAAAATACTCGAGCCCTTCGCGCGTCAGCGCCAGCCCCCTGGGCAGCCGCCGGAACAGCTGAACCTCCACGACGTCCTCCAGATGCCTGACCTGTTGCGCCACCGCGCCCTGGGTCACGCCGAGTTCGTCGGCGGCCAGCCGGAAATTGAGGTGTCGCGCGGCGGCCTCGAACGCGCGAAGCGCATTGAGCGGCGGGAACCGGCGGATACGCGATAGCGCCTTCATGCAGTAGAAATTCTACAGGGTGGGTGGAGAAATCATGGTTCGACAAGCCGATTATAGAGTCCTACAGTGCTGCCATGGACGATGATCGCGGCGCTGCGCCGACCCATTCAGGAGAACAGCATGACTGTAGAGAAAGTGGCTTTGGTGACGGCGGCGGGCAAGGGCATGGGCGCCGCGATTGCGCGGGATCTCGCGGGCAACGGTTATCGCGTCGCGCTGATGTCGCCGTCCGGCAGCGCGGTCGAACTGGCGAAGGAACTCGGCGGGTTCGGCGTGGCGGGGTCGGTCACCGAAGACGCCGACATCGCGCGCTTCGTGAACGAGACGCTCGCGAAGTACGGCCGTATCGATGCGGTCGTCAACAATACCGGGCATCCGCCGAAGGGCGACCTGCTCTCGATCGACGACGACAAATGGCACGAAGGGCTCGACCTGATCGTGCTCAACGTCGCGCGCGTGCTGCGCCGCGTGACACCGGTCTTCCTGAAGCAGGGCGGCGGCGCGGTGGTCAACATCTCGAGCTTCGCGGCCGACGCGCCCGAGCAGGCGATGCCGGTGTCGTCCGCGCTGCGCGCGGCGCTCAGCGCCTTCACGCGCCTGTACGCCGACCGGTACGCGAAGGACAACATCCGCATCAATTCGGTGCTGCCCGGCTTCATCGACAGCTGGCCGGAGACGCCCGAGATCGTGGCCCGCATTCCGGCCGGCCGTTTCGGCAAGACACAGGAGATCGCGCAGACCGTGACGTTCCTGCTTTCGGAAGGCGCCGGCTACATTACCGGGCAGAACATTCGCGTCGACGGCGGCATCGTCCGCGCGCTTTAAGCCGCTGCCGGGCAGGGCGGTGCGCGCGCGGACGTTGCGCCGGCTGCCTCAGTTGTGCCGTTCGCCGATCCGGTTCTCCTCCGGGCTCCAGACGCTGAGCCCTTCCGTCGGGTCCATCGGCTGATCCCACGGTCTCGCGGCGATCGCCTGCATCGTCGCGTCGAACCCGGCCTGCCGGCGCGCCGCGATGCCGTCCGGCGTGAAATCGATGTCCTTCCACTGATCGTCGCCGTCGAGCCGCGGCGCCGCGAGCTTGATCACGTGCATCGTCGTCTGGCAGCCCCACGCGGCGAGCGCCTGCACGTCGGCCGACGTGCGCTCCGCCTCCGGCAGCCGCATCACCAGTTCCTTGATCACGTGGCGCAGCCGGTGAATCTGCTGTTGCCGCGCGATGTTGCCGTCCGTGCGGCTCGCGTACTGGATGTCCTTCTGCCGCTCCGACACCTGCCAGATGCTTTGCGGCTCGGGCCCGACCGGATTCCACATCTGCACCGAGAAGATGATCGAGCTGCGGCGCGGCGCATCGTCGAGCACGACCTCGACCGGCGTATTCGAATAGATGCCGCCGTCCCAGTAGGGTGCGCCGTCGATCCGCACGGCCGGAAACGCGGGCGGCAGCGCGCCCGAGCTCATCACGTGGTCGAGGTCGAGCGGCCGGTCGCGCGAATCGAAATATCGCATCGTGCCGGTGCACGCGTTGACCGCGCCGACGGTCAGTCGCGGCCGGCACGCATTCAGCAGGTCGAGGTCGATCAGCGACGCGAGCGTGTCGCGCAGCGGCTCGACCACGTAGTACGACGCGTGCTCGACGCCGACCCGCGCGAGCGGCCCGAGCCACGCGGCGGGATTCGGCCGAAAGAATCCCGTGAGGCCCGCGCCGATCACCGCGAGTTCCGAGCCGATCTTGTCCCAGGTCGTCGGGAAGCCCGGCACGGTCACGGCGGGCCGTTCGGTGACGTGGCGCCAGAATTCGGCCATTCGCTGCGCGCGGTGCGCGGGCGCGTTGCCGGCGATCAGCGCCGCGTTGATCGCGCCGATCGACGTGCCGATCACCCAGTCGGGCTGGATGCCCGCCGCGTCCATCGCCTCGAATACGCCGAGCTGGTATGCGCCCAGTGCGCCGCCGCCCTGGAGCACGAGCACGACCTGCCCAGGTAGCTTCGGGTGTGCGGGTTGACTTGCCGTCATCGCTTGCCTCGTGGTCGGTGACGGCCGGCGGGGGCCGGCCGGTTGGAACCAGTGTAGGCGATCGGCGGGCGTCGCTCCGCGGTGCCGGACCTTCGCGCGCGTGGCGCGGCGCGCCGCGTCATTCCACGGTGATGGTCTCCTTCATGTACGGATGAATCCCGCAGAACACCTTGTAGACCCCCGGCTTGTCGAAGCGGAACGAGTAGGTCTCGTCCTGGTCGAGCGCATTCGAATGGAAGATGCCCGCGTCGTTGACGACGGTATGCGGTTCCGCGTCGAGGTTCTTCCACGTGACCGTCGTGCCGGCCTTGATCGTGGTCGACATCGGCGAAAACATGAAGTTGTGGATCGTCACGAGCGGGCCGGCCGGGGGTTGCGCGAATGCGGCGAGCGGCGTGCCGGCGGCGGCCGCGCACAGGGTCAGCGCCGCCAGCAGCGTCGAGGGCTTGAGGATGGTCATGTCGGTCTCCTTGCGTAGCGGAATCGGGCGAGGGATCAGGCCAGCGTCGTGTCGCGCAGCGACGCCGCCACGGGATGGCCGGCGAAGTCGACGGTCGTCACGCCGAGCATCGCGGGCAGCCGGTCGCGCGGCACGGTGAGCGGCACCGGGCCGGGGCCGTTGCCGGCGGTCGGCTGCGGGAACGCGGTGGAGCGCGCGGTGTGGAACGTCACGTTGCCTTCGACCTTCGACACGATCTGGTGAATGTGCCCGTTCAGCACGGTGACCGAGCCGAATCGGCGCAGCAGCGCCATCGTCTGCGGTGCGTCGCCGGTGCCCCAGCCCCACGGCTCGTAGATGGTCCACATCGGCATGTGCGAGAACACGACGATCGGCGTGCTCGACGATTGCCCCTTCAGATCCTGCGCGAGCCACGCGAGCTGCTCGTCGCCGAAGCTGCCGAGCCCGTTCGGCTTGAAGTGCATCACGTTGACGAGCGCGACGAAGTGCACGCCCGCGTGATCGAAGCTGTAGTAGCCGCGGTTGTCCGACGCCTTGCCGAAGCGGCTGAAATATTCGGCACCCGAGCCGTCGGTCACGTCGTGTTCGCCAGGCACCGTATGCAGCTCCGGCACGCGCAGCGCGGACAGCAGCTGCGACGCCTGGTCGAACTCCGCTGCCTTGGACAGGTGCGTGATGTCGCCGGTATGGATCGCGAGCGCGGGCGTGGCAGGCATCGCGTTGACGAGCTCGATGGTCTGCCGCAGCGTGGCCGCGACGTCGGGATTCGCGTCCTTGTTGAAGCCGATGTGCGTGTCGCTGATCTGCACGAACAGCGGCCGGCCCTTGTCCGCGGGGAGTGCGGCGCCGCTTTGCGCGAGCGCGAGGTCGAACGGCGTCAGGATGCCGCCCGACAGTGTAAACAGCGTGCCGAGGCCGCCGAACGCCATGCATTGCAGGGCCTTGCGACGCGACGGGCGGGTGGGATTCGATGAAGACATGTGAGCCTCGCATTCGTGTGACGGAACCGGACGGCCGGATCGTCCTGGAATAAGCCGGCGCCTTCGTATGCCATACCGCTGCGGCGGCGGATTTATTCCCGCGCGTTGCGAGGTTGCTCGCGGCTTGCGGCGCAATGACCGACCACCGGCGGATGACCTGTCAATGTCCTGTAAGTGACACGTCACGTTTGCGTCATGTCCGCCCGATAGCCTGCGACACCGAATCACTTCTCCGGAGCCCCTCATGCCGAATCTCGCGGCAACGGAAACCAGCGGTGCGGGCGGTCATCGCACGCGCACCATCGGCTTCGCGCCGTTCGTGCCGATCGTTGCCTGCGGCATCGTCTACGTCGGCGTTCACCTGAGCGTGGATCCCGGTCCGGTCAAGGAAGGTTCGGTCCTGCCGATTATGCTGCCCGCCGTCGCGCGGGTGCTGGTCTTGCCCGCGTCGATCGCGCGTTCGGCGGTCCTGTGCCGGGCCCGCCACAAGCCGTTCTGAGCCGCGCCGGCTAACGGCGCATCCGGCCGCGCGTCACGCGGCCGATCCCATCGATTTTCAATTCGACCAAGACGCTACCGATGGATATCAGTTTCTTCGATCCGAATCGCACCGCCAACGCGTCCGCGTGGCGCGTGCTCCCCAACCGCTGGGATGCGGTCGCGTTTCCGCTGATCATCGGCATACTCGCAATGGCGATCGTCGGCTTTCATCAGACGATGGCGCCGATCGCCGTGCTGCAGACGCAGAAGATCTCGCTCGATCCGTCGAACCTGCCCGAATACGCGTTGCGCACCACGCTGCGGATGCTCGCCGCGATGGTCGCGTCGCTCGCGTTCACGCTGGTGTACGGCACGCTCGCCGCGAAAAGCCGCCGTGCCGGCATGGTGCTGATCCCGATCCTCGACATCCTGCAGTCGGTGCCGGTGCTCGGCTATATCTCGTTTACGGTCACGTTCTTCCTCGCACTGTTCCCGGGCCGCGTGCTCGGCGCCGAGCTCGCGGCGATCTTCGCGATCTTCACGAGCCAGGCGTGGAACATGACGTTCAGCTTCTACCAGTCGCTGCGCACGGTGCCGCGCGACCTGAGCGAAGTGTCGCGCGGCTTCCACCTGACGCCGTGGCAGCGCTTCTGGAAGCTCGAGGTGCCGTTCTCGATGCCGGGGCTGATCTGGAACATGATGATGTCGATGTCGGGCGGCTGGTTCTTCGTCGTCGCGTCGGAGGCGATCACCGTCGGCAACCAGACGATCACGCTGCCGGGCATCGGCGCGTATCTCGCGCAGGCGATCGCCGACAAGAACCTCGGTGCGGTGGGCTGGGTGATCGTCGCAATGTCGGTCGTGATCCTCGCGTACGACCAGTTCCTGTTCCGCCCGCTCGTCGCGTGGGCCGACAAGTTCCGGATGGAAAACACCGCGTCGGGCGATGCGCCGCAGTCCTGGCTGCTCGACATGCTGCGCCGCACGCACCTGATCCACCAGCTGCTCGTGCCGGCCGGCTGGCTGCTGTCGCAGGCCGCGCGGATTCCGTTGCGCGTGCCGGCGCTCACGGGCAAGCGCTCGCGCGGCACGTCGGCGCGCGGTTCGTCGCGCGTCGGCGACGTCGTGTGGGGCGCGTTCGTGATCCTGCTGACGGTGTACGTCGGGTGGCGCGTCGTCAGCTTCGTGGCGACCGGCGTGACGATGGGCGAGGTCGGCCACGTGGTGGTGCTCGGGCTGATCACGTTGCTGCGCGTGCTGGTGCTGATCGCGATCGCGTCGGTGATCTGGGTGCCGCTCGGCGTGCTGATCGGGCTGCGCCCCGCGCTGGCCGAGAAGATCCAGCCGCTCGCGCAGTTCCTCGCCGCGTTCCCGGCGAACCTGCTGTTCCCGGTGTTCGTGATCGTGATCGTCCATTTCCATCTGAACGCGGACATCTGGCTGTCGCCGCTGATCGTGCTCGGCACGCAGTGGTACATCCTGTTCAACGTGATCGCCGGCGCGATGTCCTATCCGAACGACTACAAGGAAGCGACGAAGAACTTCCGCATTCGCGGCTGGCAGTGGTGGCGCCAGGCGATGCTGCCCGGCATTTTCCCGTACTACGTGACCGGTGCGATCACCGCATCGGGCGGCGCGTGGAACGCGAGCATCGTGTCCGAGTTCGTGCAGTGGGGCGACACCAGGGTCGTCGCGCATGGCCTCGGCTCGTACATCGCACAGATGACTGCCGCCGGCGATTTTCCGAAGATCATCCTGGGCATCGCCGTGATGTCCCTGTTCGTTACCCTGTTCAACCGTCTGCTGTGGCGTCCGATGTACGCCTATGCGGAATCCCGGCTCCGTCTCGATTGAGAGTAAGCGCGATGCAAAACCAGACCGTAATCAACGCCCCTGTCCAGACGTCCCAGCCGCTTCAGCCGCCGCGCCTCGGCGAGGAAATCCTGCGCGTCGAACACGTGAATCGCGGCTTCAACAAGTCGCAGGGCGAGTTGCTCGTGCTCGACGACGCGAACCTGTCGTTGCGCGAAGGCGAGATCGTCGGGCTGCTCGGCCGCTCCGGTTCGGGCAAGTCCACGCTGCTGCGGATCATCGCCGGGCTGATCGAGCCGACCGGCGGTGACGTGACCTATCTGGGCAAGCCGCTGCGCGGCCCGGCCGAAGGCGTCGCGATGGTGTTCCAGACCTTCGCGCTGTTTCCGTGGCTGACCGTGCTGCAGAACGTGGAAGCCGGCCTCGAAGCACTCGGCGTCGGCGCACGCGAGCGGCGCGAACGCGCGCTCGCCGCGATCGACCTGATCGGTCTCGACGGCTTCGAGAACGCGTATCCGCGCGAACTGTCGGGCGGCATGCGCCAGCGCGTGGGCTTCGCGCGCGCGCTCGTGGTCGATCCGACGATCCTGCTGATGGACGAGCCGTTTTCCGCACTCGACGTGCTGACCGCCGAGACGCTGCGTACCGACCTGCTCGACCTGTGGACGCAAGGCCGCATGCCGATCAAGTCGGTGCTGATCGTCACGCACAACATCGAGGAAGCGGTGTTCATGTGCGACCGCATTCTCGTGCTGTCGTCGAATCCGGGCCGCGTGATCGCCGAGATCAAGGTACCGTTCAAGCATCCGCGCAACCGGCTGGATCCGGATTTCCGCAAGCTGGTCGACGACATCTACGCGAAGATGACGGCCCGCCAGACCAACGAGGCGACGAAGAAGGGGCTCGAGCTCGGCAGCTGGATGCCGCGCGTGTCGACCAACCTGATGGCCGGCCTGATCGAGACGCTCGCGATGGCGCCGTATCACGGTCGTGCCGACATGCCGGAAATCGCGCGCACGCTGCATCTGGAAGTGGACGAACTGTTTCCGATCGCCGAAGTGCTGCAGTACCTCGGTTTCGCCGACGTGCGCGAAGGCGACGTGTTCCTGACGCCGCCCGCGCGCGTGTTCGCGGAATTCGGCACGCAGGAACGCAAGCTGATGTTCGCGGATCACCTGCTGAAGCACGTGCCGCTCGCCGCGCGGATCCGGAAGGTGCTGAACGAGCGCCCCGGCCATCGTGCGCCGCGCGTGCGTTTCGAGCAGGAGCTGGAGGATTTCCTGTCGGACGAGGCGGCCGAGGAAACGCTCGACGCGGTGATCGACTGGGGGCGTTACGGCGAAGTCTTTTCGTATAACGACAAGACGGAAGTGTTCAGTCTCGAGGACGTGGAGAGCTGACGTCCGCGCCCGAATGACGCGCGACCGTCATTCGGGCAAATCCCGCTGATTCGCGTCCTGCGCGCTGCCGCCCGTACTGAGCCGCTCGATCTTTTCCATCCTCTGCCGCGCCAGTTCGGGAAGCCGGTTCGTCACGCCGATCACCAGCGCTTCGGCGAGCGCCAGCGCCGGCACGTTGGTCTGCAGCATCGCGAACGGGCGCCCCTGGATCCGCAGCACGATCTCGGCGAACGCGCTGATCGGCGAGCGCCATTCGTCGGTGATCAGCAGCACGCGCACGCCGAGCTGGTGCGCGGCCTGCGCGAACCGGATGCTGTCCTTCTGATAGCGGCGAAAATCGAAAATGACCAGCACGTCGCCGGGCCCCATGTCGGTCAGCGACACCGACGCGAGATTCAGGTTCGGCTCGACGTACTGCACATGCGGGCGTGCATACGCGAGCGTGAACGAAAACAGCGACGCGAGCGGCGCGGTATAACGCCCGCCGCCGCAGAACACGCGGATTTCCGGATCGGCCAGCAGCGTCACCGCTTCGTCGAACGCCGCCGCGTCGAGTCCCTCGATCGTGGTGGCAAGCGATTGCGAGAGCCGCTGGAAGATCGCCGCATGGCTGTCGCGCATCCCCGATTCCGAGTGGAACGCATCCATCCGCGCGAGCGGCGAATTCATCGCGGTATCGATCTCGTCGTGCAGCGCCTGCTGGAACGACGAGTAGTTCGGGAAGCCGATTCGCACGACGAAGCGGAACACGGTCGGGTCGCTGACTTCGGCTTGCTTCGCGAAGCTCGCGATCGGCCCGAGCCCGAGGCTCGGATAGCGATCCAGCAGCGCGTGCGCGACCTTCTGTTCCGACGGCGTGAAGCTATCCATCTGGGATAGCAGCAACGCCCTGATGCTTGTCCCCATCGGGCACTCCGGCTTGTTTTTATCTGAATGAATGACAAACGGCAGGCATGCGTCTGCCGGCGACGCCGTGCATGTTAGCCGATCGCCGCGCCGCGGACCGTGTGAGGCCACAGATTAGAGGGGCGCATCATTCGGGTCGTCAATCGGCTGATTATGTAATGTATTAAACATTATCGATCGGAACGTTTCCATAAATTCATCGAGAATTCAGTAATTACCCTAGGTTTTGACATGAAAATGCCGATGCTATGATCGCGGCCTCGCCGGAATGTATGGTTTATTACATGCCGGATCAGCGGCGTCGTCCGGCCTTCCGAGTCGGTTGCGCATCCCGGTATGGCCCGGTCATTCGTCTGGAGGATTCCGTCATGAGGCGGCTCGTCGTACTTACTCTGTTGTCGGCCATCAGCGCAGGCGCGCTCGCCGCTTCGGAACCCGCGGTGGAAGCGAAGAACGGCATGGTCGTGTCGTCGCAGCACTTCGCGTCGCAGATCGGCGTCGACATCCTCAAGGAAGGCGGCAACGCGGTGGACGCCGCAGTGGCGGTCGGCTACGCGCAAGCGGTGACCAATCCGTGCTGCGGCAACATCGGCGGCGGCGGCTTCATGACCCTGCACCTGGCCGACGGCCGCGACCGCTTCATCAACTTCCGCGAGACCGCGCCGGCCGCGGCGTCGGCGAACATGTATCTCGATGCGAACGGCAACGTCATTCCGGACGACAGCCTGTACGGCTATCGCGCGGTCGGCGTGCCGGGCACGGTCGCGGGTCTCGACCTCGCGCAGCGCAAGTACGGCAAGCTGACGCGCAGGCAGGTGATGGAGCCGGCGATCCGGCTCGCGCGCGACGGCTTCGTGCTGACGCGCGGCGATACGGACATCCTCGACACGACGATCCAGCGCTTCAGGAAGGACCCGGAAGCCGCGCGCATCTTCCTGCGCCCGGACGGCACGCCGCTGCAGCCGGGCGACCGCCTGGTGCAGAAGGACCTGGCACGCACGCTCGAGCGCATCGCGGAGCAGGGCCCCGACGCGTTCTATCACGGCGAGATTCCGAAGATCGTCGAAGCCGCGGCGAAGCGCGGCGGCGGCGTGATCACGGCGGCCGATTTCGCGTCGTATCGTGCGCAGGACATGGCGCCGCTGACCTGCACGTATCGCGGCTACGAGTTCGTGTCGGCGCCGCCGCCGAGCTCGGGCGGCGTGACCATGTGCGAGACGCTGAACGTGCTCGAAGGGTATGACCTGCGCAAGTTCGGCTACCAGTCGGCGTCGGTGGTCCACTACATGACCGAGGCGATGCGCCACGCGTATGAGGATCGCAACACGCTGCTGGGCGACCCGAACTTCATCGACAATCCGGTCGCCAAGCTGACGAGCAAGCAGTATGCGGCCGAGATCCGCAAGCAGATCAGCGGCGACATGGCGACGGCATCGGTCGACGTGCAGCCGGGTGTCGGCGTGCACGAGAAGCCGGAGACGACCCACTACTCGATCATCGACCGCGACGGCAACGCGGTGTCGACCACGTACACCGTCAACGGCCGCTTCGGCGCCGTGGTGATCGCGCCGGGAACGGGCTTCTTCCTGAACGACGAGATGGACGACTTCACGGTCAAGGTCGGCGCGCAGAACCTGTTCGGCCTCGTGCAGGGCACGCGCAACTCGATCGCGCCGGGCAAGCGTCCGCTGTCGTCGATGGCGCCGACGATCGTGAAGAAGGACGGCAAGGTGTTCATGGTGGTCGGCTCGCCGGGCGGCTCGCGCATCATCACGATCACGCTGCAGACCGTGCTGAACGTGATCGACTACGGGATGACGCCGCAGGATGCGGTCGGTGCGCCGCGCATCCATCATCAATGGCTGCCGGATCAGGTCTATTACGAGACCCGCGGCCTGTCGCCCGACACGCTCGCGATCCTGCGCAACATGGGCTACAAGATGGTCGAGCAGACGCCGTGGGGCGCCGCCGAGCTGATCATGGTCGGCCTGCCCGGCACCGAGGCGGTGAGCCATCAGAGTTCCGGCAACGATTCGTCGGTGTCGGGCAACGTGCGCGTCGGCTACATCTACGGCGTCAACGATCCGCGCCGACCGGCCGGTTCGGCGATCGGCTACTGACCTGAGCTGATTTGATTTGATCTGATTGCACCAGGCTGAACGGTTGCCCCGGCGTTCGCCATCGCGCGAGCGCCGGGGCAGCGACAGCGCGTCCGTTCGCGGACGTCCGCAGTATCGGGCGGGGCGGGTGCCCGGAATGCCGGGCCCGACCGACCCGCAATGCGCGCCGTGGCACGGCACTGACGCGCGCATTTTTTTCATTCCTGCTCCGTGCATCGAGTTCCGTTATGAACAAACGAATGTCTGCGGCAGTCTGGATCCTGCTCGCGATGGCGGCCGGCATCTTCATCGGCTACATGATCTATACGCAGTTTCCGGACAAGCAGTCCGCGACCGAGATCGCCGGCTACATCTCCCTCGTGTCCGACGTGTTCCTGCGGTTGATCAAGATGGTGATCGGCCCGCTGGTGTTCTCGACGCTCGTCGTCGGCATCGCGCACATGGGCGACGCTTCGTCGGTGGGACGCGTGTTCGTGAAGGCGTTCGGCTGGTTCGTCACCGCGTCGCTGATCTCGCTGCTGCTCGGGCTGCTGATGGCGAACCTGCTGCGCCCGGGCGAGAACCTCGGCCTGCCGCTGCCGGACATCGGCGCATCCGCGCATCTCGCGACCTCCAAGTTCACGCTGAAGGATTTCGTCAGCCACATGGTGCCGAAGTCGATCGCCGAGGCGATGGCGAACAACGAGATCCTGCAGATCGTCGTGTTCTCGATGTTCTTCGGCGTCGCGCTGTCGGCGCTCGGCGAGCGCGGCAAGATCCTCGTCGCCGCGATCGACCAGCTGGCGCACGTGATGCTGAAGATCACCGGTTACGTGATGAAGCTCGCGCCGCTCGCGGTGCTGGCGGCGATGGCCGCGACCGTCGCGGTCAACGGGCTGTCGGTGTTGTTGAAGTTTGCGGTGTTCATGGGCGACTTCTACGTGAGCCTGTTCCTGCTGTGGAGCACGCTCGTGATCGCCGGCCTGCTGTTCCTCGGGCCGCGCGTATTCAAGCTGCTGGTGCTGATCAAGGAAGCGTTCATGCTGTCGTTCGCGACGGCGAGCTCCGAAGCCGCGTATCCGAAGATCCTCGACGCGCTCGACCGCTTCGGCGTGAAGCGCAAGATCTCGAGCTTCGTGATGCCGATGGGCTATTCGTTCAACCTCGACGGCTCGATGATGTACTGCACGTTCGCGTCGCTGTTCATCGCGCAGGCGTACAACATCCACCTGTCGCTCGGCACGCAGGTCACGATGCTGCTGGTCCTGATGCTGACGTCGAAGGGGATGGCCGGCGTGCCGCGCGCATCGCTCGTCGTGATCGCGGCGACACTGCACCAGTTCGACATCCCGGAAGCAGGACTGCTGCTGATTCTCGGCGTCGACACGTTCCTCGACATGGGGCGCTCGGCCACCAATGCGGTCGGCAATTCGATCGCCAGCGCGGTGGTCGCGAAGTGGGAGGGCGAGCTGATGTCGGAGTCCGAAGCGCAAGCACATGCCGCGCATCTCGACGCGGAACTGGAACGGCAGAACCGCGATCCGGCCTATGGTGCCGGTCAGGCGACGTCCGTTTAAGCGGCACACGCCTCGTCGATGCACGCCGCCAGCACCATCGCGGCGGCGTTGCCCGGCGCCGAGCCGAGCAGTTGCGGCGCGTAGACGCTGTCGCCGCGCGCGATCGGCCGCCCCGACAGCGCGCAGACGCCGCGCTTGCGCGTCGTGAACAACCGCCGCTTCTGGTAGCCGTAGTGGCCGGTGCACGCGTCGCACCACGAAATCATCACGGTGTCGGCCGTGGGCCGCTCGAGCACGCTGATCGACGGCTGGCTCGTCGCATCCCACGACGGCAGGCGATCGCGCGTGATGCTGCGCCGTCGCGGGGCGGCCCATGAAACGGACGGCATGTCGAAGCTGCCGATCGCGGCGACGGTCCTGAGCCAGGCAACTGCACTGTTGCTCATCTTTGCTTTCCTCGAAACGTTGGGCGACGCCGCGAAACGCGGCGTCACGACAGGCGGATGCGCGGTTGCACGCAGCCGTTGATCCGTTCGGCGAGCCACAGCAGCGTCGCCTTGGAGAATCCGTGCAGCGCCTGCTGGTGGCGCCGGTACAGCATCAGGTGGCTGAATTGCGCGAAACGCCCCTGGATGAAGCCGCCGCGGAAGAACCCGAATTGGCCGAGCGTGCCGAACGCGTCGTAGTCGCTGATCGACACGAGCGCGCCGAAATCGTGGAACGCGAACGGCGGCATCGGCTTGCCGTCGAGCCAGGCGGGCAGGTGTTTCGCGAGATGTTCGGCCTGCTGGGTCGCCACCTGCGCGGTGGGCGGCAGCGGCCGTTCGTGGCCGTCGGGCTGCAGGCTGGCGCAATCGCCGATCGCGAACACGTGCTCGTCGGCCGTGGCCTGCAGCGTGGGCCCGACCAGGATCTGGTTCGCGCGGTTCGTGTCGAGCCCGCCCAGTGCCTGCATGAAATCGGGCGCCTTCACACCCGCCGCCCACACCATCAGATCTGCTTCGGCGAACGAACCGTCGCCGTAGTGGAAGCCGTTCGCATCGGCCGCCGTCACGCGCGTGGACGTCAGCACGTGAAAGCCGATCTGCTCGAGCCGCCGCTGCGCCGACGCGGAAATCCGCGGCGGAAATGCGGCGAGAATGCGCGGGCCACTCTCGAGCAGCGTGAGCCGCAGCCGCTCGCGCACCGTCGCGTCGCCATACGCCTGCGCCACTTCCAGCAGCCGGCTCAGTTCCGCCGCCAGCTCCACGCCCGTCGCGCCCGCGCCGACGATCGCGACGCGAAACGGCTCGTCGCGCGCGATGCTGCGGAACACGCGCATCCGCAGCGCTTCATTGAAGGTTTCGGCCTGCCGCTGGCTGTCGATGAAGTAGCAGTGCTCGCGCACGCCCGGCACGCCGAAATCGTTGGCCTGGCTGCCGAGCGCGAGGATCAGCACGTCGTATTCGAGTTCGCGCGCGTCGACCACGCGTTCGCCGTCCTGCGAGCGAATCTCGCCGAGCTGCACGCGACGGCGCGCGCGATCGAGCCCCGTCAATTCGCCGGGCTGGTACGTGTAGCCATGATCGCGCGCATGGGCGAGAAAGATCACCTGCTGTTGCTGCACGTCGCGCGTACCGGCCGCGATCGTGTGCAGCATCGGCTTCCAGACATGGGTCGGGCTGCGGTCGACCACGGTGACCTGGGCACGCCCGGTGCGGCCGAGACGTTCGCCGAGGCGGGTTGCGAGCTGCAATCCGGCGATGCCGCCGCCGACGATCACGATGCGAGTAGGGGTTGTCATGAATAAATCATCACGTGATGAATAAGGTATGATCCTAGCGCTTCCCGGCTTCGCGTGTCAACGGAGCCGGGCAGGCGACCCGGTTCCGCGGACGCGAACCGGGGCCCGGACACGGGCATTCGATTCATTCAACGGGAGCAGGAAAACGTGGCTGAAGTCACTGAGCGCGCGCCGTCGAAGCGGCGTACGCGCGGGCGGCCGCTGGCGGAGGCGTCCGTCGGACCGGACGTGATATTGCGGGCCGCGCGCCGCACGTTCGCGAAGCGCGGCTATGACGCGACGAGCGTGCGCGAGGTCGCGCGCGAGCTGGGCATCGACGCGGCGCTGATCGCCCATCATTTCGGCGCGAAGGAGACGCTGTGGCTGGCTGTCGTCGGGCAGATCGTCGACCTGGCCGAGCCGCTGTTCGACGCGTTGCGCGCGCTGCGCACGTCGTCATTGCCGCATCGCGAGCGCGTGCGGCGCGCGATCGAGCTGTGCGTCGATCACGAGTTCGCGGAGCCGGACATCGGCATGTTCTTCTCGACGGCAGCGACCGAGGAGGGCGGGCGGCTCGACTGCCTGCAGCAGCGGATCGTGCGCCCGTATCACGACGCGATGTTTCCGCTGCTGGCCGACGCGGTCGAGGCCGGCGAGATCCGCCCGGTCGATCCGAACGTGCTGTTCTTCATGATCGCGAGCGCGGTCGGCACGACGGTGTCGTACAGCCACATGATGCTGGAGTTCACGTCGCTGCCCACGCGGCAGGAGGCGTTCCGGCAGGCCGTGCTCGACGTCGCGCTCGGCATCCTGAGCGTCTGAGCGCCGCGCGCGACGCGAAGCCGGCTGGCGCGCCGGCGCGATTGACCTTACGCCGGGCAGGGCCCGGACTGCCATTGCTGCCAACCGGCAACGTCTGCGCAGACTGGCGCCCTCACGGGCACGGCGATCGCGGTGAGCGGCGGGGCGGGCGGGTCGGGTGACGCGGGACGCCGGCGCGGCATCGTGCATCGCGCCGGCCGCCGCGCATGCGTCAGTCGAGATCGGGCGGCGTATCACCGAGCCAGCGCCGTGCGCCCGGCCCGTTGCGTCCCGCGCGGTCCTCGGGATTGGTCAGCTTGCAGCGCTTCAGCGACAGGCAGCCGCAACCGATGCATTCGTCGAGATTGATGTAGAGCCGCTGCAGTTCCTCGATCCGGTTCGCGACGCGCTGTTTCCAGCCGCGCGACAGCCGCTGCCAGTCCTTGTTGGTCGGCGCGGTGTCTTCCGGCAGGCTCACGAGCTGTTCGGCGATCTCGTCGAGCGAATAGCCGATCTTCTGCGCGAACACGATGAACGCGATCAGCCGCAGCACCGCGCGCGAATAGTGGCGATGGCTCGAGCCGTTGCGGTGCGACTTGATGAGCCCGCGCGTCTCGTAGAAACGCAGCGTCGATGCCGGCACGCCGCTGCGCGCGGCCACTTCGCGGATCGACATCAGCGGCCATTGCGGGATTTCGTCGATACCCATGACGCCCTCCGGGAAAGCTTGACTTGAAGTTAACTTCAACTTTTATGCTACGCGGCAGTTTAACCCGTCGCGAGGCATCATGCTCTCCTTATCCCTACGCAGGACCTCGCCTTTGGGCGCGGCCTGCGCACTGCTGCTGGCGTTGTCGGGCTGTCACGACGGCAAAGGCGAAACGGCGGCCCAGCCGCTTCCCGAAGTCGGCGTGACGACCGTCGCGCCGCGCACGATTCGCCTCGCGGACGAGTTCAACGGACGCGTCGAAGCAGTCGACGCGGTCGAGCTGCGGCCGCGCGTGAGCGGCTATCTGCAGCGCATCGCGTACAAGGAGGGCGACCTCGTCGCACAGGGCGCGGTGCTGTTCGAGATCGATCCGCGTCCGTACCGGATCGCGCTCGACCGCGCGAACGCACAGCAGCAGCGGGCGCGCGCGGCCGCGAGCCTCGCCGATGTGCAGCTCAAGCGCGTGCGGACACTGATCGATGCGCATGCAACTTCCGAGGAGGAACTCGACAACGCGCGCGCGACCGCCGAGCAGGCGCGCGCCGACCTGCGGGCGGCCGACGCGGCCGTCGCCGACGCGAAGCTCAATCTCGGTTTCACCGAGGTGCGTGCGCCGATCGCGGGGCGCGTCGGCCGCGCGATCGCGACCGCCGGCAACCTCGCGCGCGCCGACGACACGCTGCTCACGACCGTCGTGTCGCAAGACCCCGTCTACGTGTATTTCGACTGCGACGAGCAGAGCTACCTGCGCTACAACGCGCGGCGCGCCGACCCGAAGCATCGCGCGATCGGCGCCGATCCGGTGCGCGTGGGGCTCGCGAACGAGACGGGTTTCCCGCACGCGGGCACCGTCGATTTTCTCGACAACCGGCTCGATCCGCAAACCGGCACGATTCGTGCGCGCGTGCGGCTGCCGAACGCGGACCACACGTTCACGCCGGGCCTCTATGCGCGCGTCCAGCTCGTCAGCGGTCGCGACCAGGATGCGCTGCTCGTCGACGACAAGGCGGTGCTCACCGACCAGGACCGCAAGTACGTGTACGTGATCGGCGCCGGCGACAAGGCGCTGCGTCGCGACGTCACGATCGGCCGTGCGCTGGACGGCGAGCGGATCGTCGAGAAGGGGCTGGAGCCGGGCGATCGCGTGGTCGTCGACGGCGTGCAGCGGATCTACTATCCGGGCGCGCAGGTGAAGCCGAAGGTGCTGCCTGCACGCGCGGATGCGGACACCGGCACCGGCCCGGGCAGCGGCACGCAGGCCGCAGCGGTGGCGGTGGCCGACGCCGGCGCGCCGGCCGCGCGGTAACGGGAGGCCCGCAATGGATTTCTCCCGCTTCTTCATCGACCGGCCGATTTTCGCGGTCGTGTTGTCGATCGTCATCTTCGCGATCGGCCTGATCTCGATCCCGATGCTGCCGGCCGGCGAATATCCGGAAGTCGTGCCGCCGAGCGTCGTCGTGCGCGCGACGTACCCGGGCGCGAACCCGAAGGAAATCGCCGAATCGGTCGCCGAACCGCTGGAAGAGGCGATCAACGGCGTCGAAGGCATCATGTACATGAAGTCGGTCGCCGGTTCGGACGGCAGCCTGCAGGTCGTCGTCACGTTCCTGCAGGGCGTCGACCCCGACACGGCTGCCGTGCGCGTGCAGAACCGCGTGAGCCAGGCGTTGTCGCGCCTGCCGGACGAGGTGCGCCAGTACGGCGTGACCACGCAGAAGCAGTCGCCGACGCCGCTGATGTACGTGAGTCTCTATTCGCCGGACAACAGCCGCGATTCGCTGTATCTGCGCAACTACCTGACGCTGCACGTGAAGGACGAGCTGTCGCGCCTGACCGGCATCGGCGACGTCGGCGTGTACGGCTCCGGCGACTACGCGATGCGGCTCTGGCTCGACCCGAACCGGCTGGCGTCGCGCGGGCTGACCGCGAGCGACGTGATCGCCGCGGTGCGCGAGCAGAACGTGCAGGTGTCGGCCGGCCAGCTCGGCGCGGAGCCGACGCCGAAGAAAAACGACTTCCTCGTGTCGATCAACGTGCGCGGCCGGCTGCGCACCGCGCAGGAATTCGGCGACATCGTGCTGCGCAACGGCGACGACGGCCAGGTCGTGAAGCTGTCCGACGTCGCGCGCATCGAGCTCGGCGCGGGCGACTATACGCTGCGCTCGTACTTCAACGACAGGCACTCGGCCGTGGTCGGCATTTTCCTGTCGCCTGGCGCGAACGCGCTCGACGTCGCGAAGGCGGTGTATGCGAAGCTCGACGAACTGTCGAAACGTTTCCCGCCGGGCGTCGCCTATCGTCCCGTGTGGGACCCGACCGTGTTCGTGCGCGAATCGATCCGCGCGGTGCAGCACACGCTGATCGAGGCCGTCGTGCTGGTCGTGCTCGTCGTGATCCTGTTCCTGCAGACCTGGCGCGCGTCGATCATTCCGCTCGTCGCGGTGCCCGTGTCGGTGGTCGGCACGTTCGCGTGGCTCTACCTGCTCGGCTATTCGATCAACACGCTGACGCTGTTCGGGCTCGTGCTCGCGATCGGGATCGTCGTCGACGATGCGATCGTGGTGGTCGAGAACGTCGAGCGCAACATCGCACAGGGTTTGAGCCCGCGCGACGCCGCGCACCAGGCGATGCGCGAGGTGTCGGGGCCGATCGTCGCGATCGCGCTCGTGCTGTGCGCGGTGTTCGTGCCGATGGCGTTCATGTCGGGTGTGACGGGCCAGTTCTACAGGCAGTTCGCGGTGACGATCGCGATCTCGACGGTGATCTCCGCGGTGAACTCGCTGACGCTGTCACCCGCCCTCGCCGCGAAACTGCTGCGTCCGCACGGTGCGCCGAAGGATGCGTTGACCCGCGTGCTCGACCGCGCATTCGGCTGGCTGTTCCATCCGTTCAACCGCTTCTTCGAGCGCAGCTCCGATCGCTATCACGGCGTGGTCGCGCGCACGCTGAAGCGGCGCGGCGCGGTGTTCGCGGTCTATGCGACCTTGCTCGCCGCGACCGCGCTGCTGTTCAACGCGGTGCCGGGCGGCTTCATCCCCGTGCAGGACAAGCTGTACCTGTTCGCCGGCGCGAAGCTGCCGGAGGGCGCGTCGCTCGCCCGCACCAGCGCGGTCACCGAGCAGATGACGAAGATCGCGCTCGGCACCGACGGCGTCGAGATGGTGCCGGCGTTTGCCGGGCTGAACGCGCTGCAGGGCGTGAACACGCCGAACATCACGAACTCGTACGTGATCCTGAAGCCGTTCGACCAGCGTCACCGCAGCGCCGCGCAGATCAACGCGGACCTGAACGCACGCTTCGCGGCGATCGGCGGCGGCATCACCTATGCGCTGATGCCGCCGCCGATCCAGGGCCTCGGCAACGGTTCGGGCTACTCGCTGTACCTCGAGGATCGCGGCGGGCTCGGCTACGGTGAATTGCAGAAGGCACTGACGGCGTTCCAGGCCGCGGTCGCGAAGACGCCTGGGATGAGTTACCCCGTCAGCTCGTACCAGGCGAACATCCCGCAGCTCGAGGTGAAGGTCGACCGGCTGAAGGCGAAGGCGCAAGGCGTCGCGCTCACCGACCTGTTCAACACGCTGCAGGTCTATCTCGGCTCGATGTACGTGAACGACTTCAACGCGTTCGGCCGCGTGTACCGCGTGATGGCGCAGGCCGATGCCGGTCACCGGCAGACGGCCGCGGACATCGCGAACCTGCGCACGCGCAACGCGAAAGGCGAGATGGTGCCGATCGGCTCGATGGTGACGGTCGCGCCCGCGTATGGGCCGGACCCGGTCGTCCGCTACAACGGCTATCCGGCCGCGGACCTGATCGGCGACGCCGATCCGAAGGCGATGTCGTCGTCGCAGGCGATCGCGAAGCTGCAGCAGATCGCGAAGGACGTGCTGCCGCCGGGCATCACGCTCGAATGGACCGATCTCAGCTACCAGCAGGTCACGCAGAGCAACGCGGCGATCGTCGTGTTCCCGCTCGCGGTGATGCTCGTGTTCCTGGTGCTCGCGTCGCTGTACGAGAGCTGGACGCTGCCGCTTGCGGTGATCCTGATCGTGCCGGTGTGCATGTGCGCGGCGCTGTTCGGCGTGTGGCTGTCCGGCGGCGACAACAACGTGTTCGTGCAGGTCGGTCTCGTCGTGCTGATGGGGCTCGCGTGCAAGAACGCGATCCTGATCGTCGAGTTCGCGCGCGAACTCGAAATCCAGGGCAAGGGTGCGATCGCAGCGGCGCTCGAGGCATGCAGGCTGCGGCTGCGCCCGATCGTGATGACGTCGGTCGCGTTCATCGCGGGCTCGGTGCCGCTCCTGATCGGCGGCGGCGCGGGCAGCGAAGTGCGCGCCGCCACCGGCGTCACCGTATTCGCGGGGATGCTCGGCGTCACGTTGTTCGGGCTGTTCCTGACGCCCGTGTTCTACGTGGCGATCCGCAAGCTCGCGCGCGGCACGCCGGCCGTGTGGAGCGAACAGCACGGCACCCTCGAAGGAGAAAACCGATGAGCGCCGCATTCCGTCTTTCCGCGCTCGCGCTGTCGGTGATGCTCGCCGCGTGCGCGGTCGGCCCCGATTTCAAGCGGCCCGATACGGCGAGCGCCGCGCGCTTCGCGCGCGACGCGCATGCGACCACGCCCGATGCGTCGCCGCCCGTTGCGTCGGCCGCTGCCGATGCCGCGTTCTGGCGCGGCTTCGGCGACCCGGCGCTCACGCAGCTGATCGATGCGGCGCTCGCCGCGAACCAGGACCTGCAGGTCGCCGTATCGCGCTACGACGCATCGAACGCGCTGCTGTCGCAGGCCGCGTTCGACCGCTATCCGACGATTACCGCGAGCGGCCGGATCGGCCATCAGCTGACGAGCAGGGACCAGGCGTTCGGCGCGCCGCGCAGCCAGCGCGATACGCCGATCTCCAGTGTCGGGATCAATGCGGCGTGGGAACTCGACCTGTTCGGCCGCGTGCGCCGCTCGATCGAGTCGCAGTGGGCGGAAACGGCTGCGAGTGCGGCCGACGTACGCGCGGTGCGTGTCGCGATCGCGGGCGAGGTCGCGAGCACGTACGTGGATCTGCGCGGCTCGCAGGAGCGGCTGCGGATCGCACGCGAGAACGCCGACAACCAGAAGCAGACGCTCGCGCTGATCAATGCGCGCGTCGGCGCGGGACGTGGCTCCGAACTCGATGCGGCGCGAGCGCGCGCGCAGTACGAATCGACGACGTCGCGGATCGCCGTGTACGAAGCGGCGATCGGCGTCGACGAGCATCGGCTCGCGGTGTTGACCGGGCAGACGCCGGATGCGCTGATCGGCCGGTTCGACATCCCGAACGCTGCCGCATCGAAAGGCGCGCCGGTACCGCTGCCGGCGCTTGCAGCCGACATCGATCCCGGCACGCCGGGCGACCTGCTGCGCCGCCGCCCCGATGTCGCTGCCGCCGAAGCACGGCTGCACGCGGCGACCGCGCGCGTCGGCGTCGCGACAGCCGACCTGTTTCCGCGCTTCACGCTGTCGGGGCTGCTCGGCAGCGCGACGAGCAGCTACGGATTCTTCCGTGCGGGCAGCGATACGAACCTGATCGCGCTCGGCATCGACTGGTCGTTCCTCGACGTCGGCCGCGTGCGCGCGCGGATCGCGGCGAGCGACGCGGACGCGGCCGGCCAGCTCGCGCAGTACCGGCAGACCGTGCTCGGCGCGCTGGAGGAAACGGAGAACGCGCTGCTGCGTGTCGCCCGCACGCAGGAGGAGACCGCGCACCTCGTGCGCGCGGCGGACGACAGCGCTCGCGCGGCACAGCTTGCACAGACGCGCTTCTCGGCCGGTGCGATCGACTACTACGAAGTGCTCGACGCGCAACGGACGCTGCTGCAGGCGCAGGACGCGGCGGCCGACGGGCGGATGCGCAGCGCGGCATCGACGGTCGCGCTGTACAAGGCGCTCGCGGGCGGCTGGCCGTCGGAAACGGCGCAGCAGGCACCCGGTCCGCTCGCGCGATCGGGGGAGTAGGGCGAGGGTCGCACGGCGGGCAGGGACGTTGGGTCCGCCCGCCGGGCGATCGACTTCGCATCGCCGGGTTGGCGCCTGCGTCCCCGTTGCCGGCGCGTAACGGCGTCGCATGGACTGACGACGTTCGATGCGGCGCCGGTCCCGTGGATCGGCATGGCGCTCCGTGTGCCTGCCTTACAGCGATGCCGGCCGTTCGGCGGGGCCGGATCGCCGGTCGGCTCGCGCGCCGGCGGCGGCCCGGCGCATCGGTCGGCGCACCTTGCATCGCCCGGGCCGCCCGCGCGGCGCGCCAACCGGTCGATTCCCCGTCGCGAAACATTGTTCTGCCTCGTCGTAAACGTCTCGAATGCGTGATATTTGCGCTGCCCGATCCGGTTTAGAGTGGCCGCAAATCGATGACGATGTGTCGTATGGCCGCAGTCGCGGGCCGTACCGATGCACCAGAGGAGCTGGAGACAAATGACTGAAGGCAGGATTACCCAAGTCGAATCGTTCGGTTTCGAGCGTATTCCCGACGTATCGCGCTATGCGCGTCCGATCGATCTGTTCCGGTTGCTGTTCGGCGGCTGCAACACGTTTTCCACGTCGGTGCTCGGCAGTTTTCCCGTGCTGGTCGGGCTGTCGTTCAAGGCCGGCATGTGCGCGATCGTGCTGGGCGTGCTCGCCGGCACCTGCATCCTCGCGCCGATGAGCCTGTTCGGCCCGCGCAACGGCACGAGCGACCCCGTGTCGTCCGGCGCGCATTTCGGCATTCATGGCCGGATCGTCGGGTCGTTCCTTGCGCTGCTCACGTCGATCGCGTTCTTCTCGCTCGCGGTGTGGAGCTCGGGCGATGCGCTCGTCGGCGGCGCGCACGACATGGTCGGCGTGCCGGTCAACGGCTTCACGCTCGGCGCCGCGTACATGGTGTTCGCGGTGCTCGTGCTGATCGTCTGCATCTACGGCTTTCGCTTCATGCTGTGGGTCAACAAGATCGCCGTGTGGGCGGCGAGCCTGCTGTTCGTCGCCGGCCTGTTCGCGTTCGCGGGGATGTTCGACCTGAACTACGCGGGCACGCTGAACCAGGGCAGCGCAGGCTTCTGGGCCGCGTTCGTCGGCGCCGTGCTGGTTGCATTGAGCAACCCGGTGTCGTTCGCGTCGACGCTCGGCGACTGGGCGCGCTACATTCCGCAGCAGACGCCGAAGCGGCGCGTGATGGCCGCCGTGTTCGCCGCGCAGATCGCGACCTTCGTGCCGTTCTTCTTCGGGCTCGCGACCGCGACCATCATCGCGTCGAAGGCGCCCGCGTTCATCGCGTCGAACGACTACGTCGGCGGGCTGCTCGCCGTGTCGCCGCGCTGGTTCCTGCTGCCGATGTGCCTGATCGCGATCATCGGCGGGATGTCGACCGGCACGACCGCGCTGTACGGCACGGGCCTCGACGTGTCGAGCATGTTCCCGCGCTTCCTGAACCGTGTGCGCGCGACGCTGCTGATCGGCACGATCGCGATCGCGTTCATCTTCGTCGGCCGCTTCTGGTTCAACCTCGTCGAAAGCGTCGCGACGTTCTCGACGCTGATCGACACGTTCAGCTGCCCGTGGATGGCGATCATGGTGATCGGCTACGTGACGCGTCGCGGTTACTATCTCGCGGACGACCTGCAGGTGTTCAACCGCGGGCTGCGCGGCGGCCACTACTGGTTCACGCACGGCTGGAACCTGCGCGCGATGGGCGCGTGGCTGCCGGCGGCCTTCATCGGACTGTCGTTCGTGAACCTGCCGGGCCAGTTCGTCGGGCCGCTCGGCAACCTCGCGGGTGGACTCGATCTCAGCGTGCCGGTGTCGCTGGCGGTCGGCGGGCTGCTGTATTTGGTGCTGCTGACGGTGTATCCGGAAGCGGAAGGCGTGTACGGCGCGCGCGGACGTTTCCTCGTGCGCGGCGGCAGGCAAGCGGCGCGCGGTGTCGGCGCCCCGGCAATTCAGCCGAAGGGGTATTGAGCGCAGCATCGCGCGTCGCTGCGCGCTGGAAATACCGGTGCCGCCGCGCGGGAGATCCGCCGGCGGCATGGTTGTTTCGGGATGCCGGGTTGTATGCGCGTATGGGATGCCGCCCCTGACTTCTCCCTCGCTCGGCCGAAAACGACAGCACCCGCCGGGCAGGCGGGCGTGTGTCGACTCCGCTGCGGATCAGTGGAACGTGCTGCCCGCGAGCATCCCGCCGTCGACGATGAATTCCGAACCCGTGCAATACGCGGATTCGTCGGACGCGAGGAACAGTACGAGGCTCGCCACCTCGTCGGGTTTGCCGATACGCGCGATCGGCAGCCCGCTGTAGATCGATGACGAATCGAAATCCGCGTATTCCGGCGGGCGTGCCATCACGGTGTCGATGCCGCCCGGATGGACCGAGTTCACGCGGATCCCGTAGCGGCCGAACTCGAGCGCGGCGGCCTTCGTCATCCCGCGCACCGCGAACTTGCTCGATACATACGCGCTGCCGCCGGCCACGCCTTCCATCCCGGCCGTCGACGACACGTTGACGATCGAGCCGCCACCCGCATCCTTCAGCGCGGCCAATGCCGATTTCATGCCGAGCCAGCAGCCGACCTGGTTCACGTCGATCACCTTGCGATAGTCGTCGAGCGAACAGGACTCGATCGGCACGAGCTTCAGGATCGCCGCGTTGTTCACGAGGATGTCCAGCCGCCCGAAATGCGCGAGCGTCGCATTGACGGCGGTGTGCCAGTCGCCTTCGTTCGTCACGTCGAGATGCTGGTAGCGCGCGGCGTCGCCGAGTTCGGCCGCGACGCGCCGGCCCGCGTCGTCCAGCACGTCGGCGATCACCACGCGTGCGCCCTCGGCGACGAACCGGCGTGCCTCCGCCTCGCCCTGGCCGCGGGCGCCGCCCGTGATCAGCGCTACCTTGCCTTCGAGTCGTTTCATCCTGTTTGCTCCTGTGAGTGAAGGGGGACGCGCGCGGGCCCGCTCAGGCGGCGGCCGACGCGTCGATGATGCGGACCGGATCGGCGCCGTCCCAGGTATGCGCTTCGGCGATGCCGTGCGCGATCATCGCGCGCATGCCTGCACCTTCGATTACTTCGACGCGCACGCCTGGATCGTCGGCGTCGTCGAGATAGGCGACGCGCGTGGCCGGGTTGTGCGCGTCGAACACCACGCGCAGCCCGCGTGCCGTAAGTTGCGCGACGGCGGCATCGAGATCGTCGACCACCCATGCGACGTGATGCAGGCCCGTGAGCAGTTGTCCGTGCGCATCGCGGTACGGCGACGGCGCGTCGTTCGTCACGTGGATCAGTTCGATCTGCAGATCGGCGCGATACGCGAGCCCGACGTCCATCGTGACCGTCGTCGCTTCGCCGAAGCAGCGGCCGTCGAGCCGCACGTTGCGGAACACGGTCCATGGGCCGACATCGTGGCGGGCGCGCCAGCGCGCGATGCTGCGGTCGAGATCGGCGACCACATAGCCGATCTGGTCGATGGGGCCGAGGATAGGGGCGTTCATGGTGTCTCCGTGGCGGGCGCGAGCGGGCGCGGCGCCGTTTCGTGCGGCAATCGGCGCGCGATGAATGACGGTCATGATGGCAACAAAGGCGGTGCGGCGTGCCGTCCAAACGGACTAGCTGCACGCTATGCGGACGGCCCTGGGCGCTGCATCGCTGACGACGGATTTGCGTACAGGGCAGGACGAGCGAGGAAGGCGAGGAAAGCGAGGAAGGCGAGGAAGGCGAGGAAGGCGAGGAAGGCGAGGAAGGCGAGGAAGGCGCGGAAAGCGCGGAAAGCGCGGAAGCAGGAAAGCGGCAAGCGGCAAGCGGAGAAGCAGGGAAGCAGGGAAGCAGGGAAGCAGCAAAGCAGGGCGGAGCCGAAGCTGACGAAGCGCGTAAACCGGACGAGATCGACCGGCGTCGCGCTCGCGTACAACGTTGCCGTGATGGTGTTCGGCGGTTTCGCGCCGTTCATCGTCACATGGCCGACGCGTGCGAGCGGGTCGCCCGTCGCGCCCGCGTGGTACGTGCTGTTCGCCGCGTCGTTCGGGCTGGCCGCGAGCGTGTTCATGCACGACGGCGCGCCGTGCGTGCTCGCGCGCCGGCAGTTCTCGGGCGAGCCGCTGAGCGCCAAATAGTCGTTCGCCATTCGGGGCGATCAGCCATCGGCCCGGGCGGCATGCGGCGTATCGGCGCCGCCGATGGTTAGCATCGCGGACAGCGGCCTACCGGGGCCGCCGCCCGCTCGTTACGCTTGCGCAATCATCCACTCTGTCCGGAAGGTCGCCATGTCCCGGCTCGACTACACGCTGCTCGGCCCCTGCCTGCTCGCCATCGCGATCGACGCGATGGGGTTCGGGCTCGTCTACCCGATGATGTCCGCGATCTTCAGCGATCCGCACGCGGGCATCCTGCCGGCCGACGCCGGCGAACACGCGCGCAATTTCTACCTCGGTGTCGGCTACGGGATCTATCCGCTCTGCATGTTCTTCGGCTCGTCGCTGATGGGCGAGTTGTCGGACCGTTACGGCCGCCGCCGGATCCTGCTGCTGTGCGTGCTCGGCCTTGCTGCCGGCTACGCGCTGATGGCCGCCGGCGCGTGGCACGGGAGCGTCGCGCTGTTGCTGGCCGGCCGCGGGCTCACCGGTTTGATGGCAGGCTGCCAGGGCATCGCGCAGGCGGCCATCACCGACCTGAGCACGCCCGGGAACAAGGCGTACAACATGAGCATCATGTCGCTCGCGTTCAGCGCCGGCGTGATCGTCGGCCCCGTGCTCGGCGGCGTCACGTCCGACCGGACGATCTCGCCGCTGTTCGACTACGGCACGCCGTTCGTGCTCGTCGCCGCGCTGTCGCTCGTGTGCGCGTTCTGGACCTCGGCGTCGTATCGCGACACGGCCGCGCCGCGCAGCGACACGCGCATCGATCCGCTGCTGCCGCTGCGGATCATCGGGGAAGCCGCACGTCAGCGCAACGTCGCGTTCCTGTCGGTGGTGTTCTTCCTGATGCAGGTCGGCTATGGACTCTACCTGCAGACCATCATGCTGCTGCTGCAGGCGAAGTTCGGCTATACGAGCGCGCGGCTCGGGCTGTTCAGCGGCGTGATCGGCATCTGCTTCGTGTTCGGCCTGCTGTTCGTCGTGCGGCTGATGCTGCGCGTGTGGCGTGTGGTCGACATCGCGAAGACGGGCCTGCTCGTCGCGGGCCTCGGCCAGATCGCGTCGGCACTGTTTCCGCACGAGCCGGTGCTGTGGGTGCTCGCGATGGTGGTCGGCTGTTTCGACATGGTCGCCTACACGACCATGTATACGGCGTTTTCCGATGCCGTCAGCGAGGACCGGCAGGGCTGGGTGCTCGGCGTCGCGGGCTCGGTGATGGCCGTCGCATGGGTCGTGACGGGCGCGCTGACGAACCTGCTGCCGGTATTCGGCGAGAGCGGGCTGCTGCTGATCGGCGGCGCGGGCTTCCTGCTCAGCTTCGTGATGATGGTGGGCTACGGGCGCAAGCAGGCCGGCGGGCGCACGGCCGCGCTATCGTAGACGGTTGCGCGCAGGTTGGCCCGATCCTGTCGGACGTTGTCCTGCGGGCCGCTGTCGCGCGTGACCGCGCGGCCCGGCACTGGCGCCTCGCGGTCACGACGGGTCAGCCCACGGCGGCAATCTGGCGCGGGGCCGCGTGCGGCGACGTGCTGACGACCGGGCAGGTGCTCGCGCTCGATGTCGCACGACGCATGCGTGGCCGGTGCGCTGGCCGCGTTCAAGCGTGCGAAGCGGTCGGCCGCGCATCGGCGCGCGGCCCGCCCGGTCAGAACATCGTGTTCCCGTTCGCGGCTTTTTCGGGCACCGGCTGGATCACGTCCCAGTGCTCGACGATCTTGCCATCCTTCACGCGGAAGATGTCGACCACCGCTTCGCCGCGATCGCCCGGGCGCTCGGTCGCATGCACGTGCAGATAGACGAGGTCGCCGTCGGTCGCGCTGCGGACGATCTGCGCGCGCGATTGGGGGGTCTTCTGGAACGCGCCGACGAAGTACGACACGAACGGCTTCTTGCCGTCGGGCACGTGCGGGTTGTGCTGCTTGTAGTCGTCGGCGACGACGGCGGCAGCCTCGAGCGCTTCGTGCTTGTTGAAGAAGCGGTCGTAGAACGTCAGCACGAGCTGGCGGTTGGCTTCCTCGGCGGCCAGGTCGCGCGCGGCCGGGCCGGCGGCCGGCGCGGCGGTCGATGCGGCAAGCAGGACGAACGCGGCAACGGTGCGGACGGGCGAGCGGAGCGATGACATGCGGCAGGTTCCTTGTCTGGAGATGCGTGGACGGACGCGCGGTGCGTGGTGTGCGACTGCGGATGACGCCGATCGTCGTCATCGGCGGCGACGGGGTGCCGGTGGTGCGCGTGCGCATGCTTCGTAGAACTGGCAAGTCCGCTCGGCCATCGAGTCGATCGAATGGTACAGTTGCCGCGAACCCGTCACAAGAAGTCACCGCGGTGTGAACAGGTCACACCGCGGTGACCGTGCATTGCCCGTGAAAGAGAATCCCGTCATGTCGTTTCCGTCCGCCGACGAATCCGTCGAACTCGATCAGCCGTGCCCGATCCGCGATGTGCTCGACCGCATCGGCGACCAGTGGAGCCTGCTCGTGCTCGAGGCGCTGTCCGGCGGCACGATGCGTTTCAACGAACTCGCCCGTGCGATCGGCGACGTGTCGAAGCAGATGCTGTCGCGCACGCTCAAGCGGCTCGAGCAGGACGGCTTCGTCAGCCGCACGCTGTATGCGGAGGTGCCGCCGCGCGTCGAATATGCGTTGACGGACCTCGGGCGTTCGTTCCTGACGCCGATGCACGCGGTGATCCGCTGGGCCGACGAACATCATCGTGCGATTTGCGCGGCCCGTCGCCGCGCGCGCGAGCAGGAAAGCAGCGGGCGTTGAGCAGCGTGCGTCGTGTGGTCGCGTGACGACCGGCGACAGGATGCGTGCGTTGCGGCAGCAACAGATGATTTCGTTATCCGAACGTTTCGAGGGCGCTGCTTTCGCGTGCGGTGTCGCGAAGGGCGCAACGCACGCGTGGCGATCGGCGTTTGAGGGGGGCCGACGACCGTCGTGACCGGGGCGAGCGCGATCGGCATCCGCCCGGTCGGTCAGCTCGAATGCAGACAGGGCGGCGTGTCGATCGGCAAGGGCGCGGAAGCGGCGGCTTCGCGCCGAGCCACGGCCGCCGCGGACGACTTAACGCCAGGTGCCGTCGACGTAGACCCACACTTGACCCTGGCGCCGCCAGTATCCAGGTACCCACCTGCGCCCGGGGCGGCGGGCGACCCAGCGTCCGGACACCCATATATAGTGGCCGCGCTGCCAGCGCCAGTAGCCGTCGGTCCAGACATAGCCGTGCGGCCGTGGAGGCGGCGGCCGGCGATCATGCCGCGGTGCAGGCGGCGCGAAGCCCGGGCGATCGGAATAAGGCGGCCTGCCGTGGCCGGGAGGCGGTCCCGGCCGCCGGTACCCGGGTGGGGCGGGCTGGGCCGAGGCGGTACGCAGCCAGCCGCCGGTGGCGGCGAAGGCGGCGGTCAGTCCGACGGCGCGCAGCAACGAGCGTCGATTCATGGCGGGTCCTCTATATATGTTGTCAGAGCCGCCTTACATTAGCCTGCCGGTCCCGGAGCCGGGTTACGCGGGCCGTTAAGGCTGTTACCGCATGTCACGGCGGCCCGGCGGCACCCGGGGTGCCGCCGCCGATCTCCCCGTTGCAGTTGGCGCCGACGGCCAATGGGGTCGGCTACGGCCGCGCGGCCGAATGTTTACCGTTCAGTCGCTGCGTTTTAGGCGGCCAGGCCCAACATTTGAGATTGTTTTGGGTAAAAATTACCGTTTTCGTGTGGTTCCATCGATTCCGTTTGTTGTTTCTATGCAACCGTCAAGACGATGACACGAAAGAATGGTGGGATGAAAGCCTCCAAAAAACATCCGTCAATAGGTCAAAAAAAGACGTTAAAACAAATACTTATAACGCGTCCCCACTTTCATTATTTCTAGTTCTGGAAAAGCTTATTTCTTTATTTGCAGATCGCGCCCCTAGGGTACACCCCTAAACTCACGGTTCCCAAACGGGCAACTATCCGGGCGCGGCCAGAAGGACCGATGGCGCTCCCGGGCGGTTGCAGACCGTTTATGAACAAGGTCGCGAGACCTGCCTCTTTTTAGAAGGGAGCTCCACGAATGAACAAGACTCTGATCGTTGCAGCAGCTGCAGCATCGTTCGCTACCGTCGCTCACGCGCAAAGCAGCGTCACGCTGTACGGCGTGCTGGACGCAGGCATCACCTACCAAAGCAACGTCCAGAACGCAGCTGGCCAAGGCAAGTCGCTGTGGTCGATGGGTTCGGGCATTGACCAGAGCCGCTTCGGTCTGCGTGGTTCGGAAGACCTCGGTGGCGGCCTGAAGGCAATCTTCACGTTGGAAAGCGGCTTCAACATCGGCAACGGCAAGTTCGCGAACAACAACGGCATGTTCAACCGCCAGGCTTTCGTCGGCCTGTCGAGCCAGTACGGCACGGTTACGCTGGGTAAGCAGTACGACTCCGTCCAGGACTACCTGGCACCGCTGACCGCAACGGGCTCGTGGGGCGGTACGTACTTCGCTCACCCGTTCAACAACGACAACCTGAGCACGAACGGCGGCTACTCGGCTAACAACACGATCAAGTTCGCAAGCGCGAACTACGCTGGCCTGCAATTCGGCGGCACGTACTCGTTCTCGAACAGCACGAACTTCGGCAACAACCGTGCTTACAGCGGCGGCGTGTCGTACCAGTACCAAGGCCTGAAGCTGGGTGCAGCTTACTCGCAAGCGAACAACCCGAACAACAACGGCACGGGCGCAGTTGACTCGTCGTCGGCTCTGTTCAACGGCCAAGGCCGCCTGCGCACGTACGGCGCGGCTGCTGCATACGCATTCGGCCCGGCGCAAGTTGGCGCAGCATGGACGCAATCGCGTGTCGACAACCAAGCTAACGGCGCGGCTACGTTCCACGCTGACAACTACGAAGTCAACGCGAAGTACAACCTGACGCCGGCTCTGGGCCTGGGCGCAGCGTACACGTACACGAACGCGAAGGTTGCTGGCGAAAGCACGCACTGGAACCAGTTCGGCCTGCAAGCTGACTACTCGCTGTCGAAGCGCACCGACGTCTACGCACAAGCTGTGTACCAGCGCGCTGCGAAGAACGGCGTTGGCGCATCGATCTACAACGGCGACGTCAACACGCTGCCGAGCTCGTCGATCAACCAAACCGCAGCAACGGTTGGTCTGCGTCACCGCTTCTAAGCGTGACGGCTGGGTAACCAGCTTCGCAGTATCGAAAAAGGCGCCTTCGGGCGCCTTTTTTTTCGCCCGCCGCATCGGCGATGCGGGCTGCGATGGCGCTGCGTATCGTCCGGCCGCAAAAAAAGCGAGGCGCTGAGCCTCGCTTTTTGCTCGGTGTGCCGACGTGTGCGCTGCCGGCCGGCAGCATCAGCGCGTGTATTCGCCGTTGGCTTCCGGCTGGAACACGATCGCGGCGACCTTCATCAGCCTTTCGGCGCCGCTCGGCTGCAGCACTTTCACCAGCTGACCGCGTTGCGTGCCGAGCAGCGCCATGCCGACCGGCGAGAACACGTTCAGGCGGCCGAGCTCGAGATTGGCGGCGTCCGGATAAACAATCGTCCAGGTGGCCTGTTCCTGGGTCGCTTCGTCGAGCAGTGTGATCTGCGAGTTCATCGTGACGACGTTTGCCTTGATGGCGTCCGGTTGCACGATGTCTGCGCGCTCGAGCAGCGTGTCGAGCATCGTCTGGAAGCGCGGGTTGTGTTCGGCGTGCTTCTCGAGGCGAGCAACGTCGAGTTCGGTCAACTGGTAAAGGCGTTGTTTCATGGCAGTTCTCCAAATGATCGGCATGGGGCAGGCGGGGCGTGCCTATGGGGATCGCCCGGAGCCTGTCTGACCTGGCTCCGGGAAGGAGACCGAGCCGTCAGATCAGGCGCCGGGCAGGCGCGAGCGGCGCCTGGGCCGTGCGTCGAGCGAGGGGGTGCGCCGGCTGGCCGGCGCGCACGCGCACGCCGACCAGGCCAGGCGGCGAAACCGGAACGAGCATGGGCGCGTGCATGGTGAATGGGGTATCGGAAGGTGAATAAAACCTTACGATTCTACAACACAACCTTCCGGATCGGTGCTTCGGCTGTCGGCCTTTCGTCAGGCATTGTTGTGAAAATGATTTAAGTAATAGCGATCGCGCACGGTGACAGCGGTCGATTTTTTCCGAAAATGCAACGCTGTATGTTCAAACCAAGGGTTTCCCCTTGGTATCGCCAGCACTACACTTGATCCATCGCTTCAGACAGTCCCGCCGGGAGCGACGTCAAAAGAGAACACATTTCGGAGGTCCACCATGAAGTCGATCATCTACGCAGCGATCGCTGCATCCGTTCTTGCCGCCCCGATCGCATCGTTCGCACAGTCCGAGCAGGGCTTGACTCGCGACCAGGTTCGGGCCGAGCTCGTGCAACTCGAACAGAACGGCTACAAGCCGCTCGCGAGCGATTCGCAATATCCGGACAACGTCCAGGCCGCGGAACAACGGATCCAGCCGAACCAGCCGATGCTCGCCCAAGCCGATACGAGCGGTTATGGTGCGGTGGCGACGGGCGCAGGCCAGTCGGGCCGCCGCATGACGCATGAAGCCGCGAATCCCGTGAACTCCGTCTACTTCGGCAACTGAACATTCCCGGGTCTGCCCGAGCACAGCATGTGACCGACGGGACGCGCGCCGCTTGCGCGCGTCTGCGTCAGCAGAGCAGAACCTCCGTCGCCGCATTCCGGCGGCTTTTCCGCCCAGACGCTCGCGCGTTTGGGCCTTTTTCGCTGGGACGGATCAGGCGGACGTGACCGTCGGGGTGCCGTGGATATAGTGTTCCAGTTGGCTGATCGTGAATTGCTGGTCGGCAATCACGCTCTTCACGAGGTCGCCGATCGAGATCAGGCCGATCAGCTTGCCGTCCTGGATGACGGGCAGGTGGCGCATCCGGTGCTCGGTCATCAGTGCCATGCACTCGTCGGTGGATTGCGACGGTTCGACGTAGCGCACCTTGGCCGTCATGATTTCCTCGACGCGGGTGGCTTTCGACGAACGGTCCTGCAGCACGACCTTGCGCGCGTAGTCGCGCTCGGTGACGATGCCCGCGATGTCGTCGCCGTCCATGACCAGCAATGCGCCGATTCCCTTTTCCGCCATCAGCTTGATGGCGTCATAGACGAAATCGGCTTTCTTGACGGTGTAGATCGTGCGGCCGGAATCCGGCTTGGCTTTGAGAATTTGCGCGACAGTCGTGCTCATTTGCTTTCTCCGTGTGCGGGACGATGCAGGGAAGGCAGGGCGTGATGCGCGGCACCCGACGGGCCCAGTATAGCCGGGCCTGCTGCGGCAGTCGCGTGACGTTTCCAGATTAGCGGTAAACTCCGGTCACGCACTATCCACACAACTCCTACATTCCAGATCGTTTCGATTGAATTCATGATGTCTTCGCGTCCCCAATCGCCCACGCAGGGCAATGGCCAGGCAGACGAGTGCGTGACGCTCGTCGCCACCGCGTCGCTGCCCACGCGCTACGGTACGTTCACGTCGTACGCTTTCCGCGTATCGGGCAGCGATGCCGAACATCTTGCGCTCGTGATGGGCGACGTCACCGGCGAGCAGTCCGTGCTCACGCGGCTGCATTCCGAATGCCTGACCGGCGACGTGTTCGGCTCCTTCCGCTGCGATTGCGGCGAGCAGCTCGATCTCGCGCTGCGCTACATCGCGGCGGAAGATCGCGGTGTGCTGCTGTATCTGCGCGGCCACGAGGGGCGCGGCATCGGCCTGAGCAACAAGATTCGCGCATATGCGCTGCAGGAGCAGGGGCGCGACACCGTCGAGGCGAATCTCGACCTCGGCCTGCCCGACGACGCTCGCGAATACGATTCGGCCGCCGCGATCCTGCGGATCCTCGGCGTGACGTCGGTGCGGCTGATGAGCAATAACCCGAAGAAGTTCGACACGCTCGTGAAGCACGGCATTCCCGTGTGTGAACGCGTGGCGCTCGCAGTGCCCGTGCGCGAGGAAAACGAGCGTTACATCCGGACCAAGCAGGTCAAGTTCGGGCATTACTTCGAAGAGAACGAATAGTCGAAATTTCGGCTTTGTCCGTGGTGGTCCGAGTTGATCCGGTGAGGTATTTAAGTCATTGAATATTAACGATGATTGAAGACTTCTCCTTGCTTCCGTCGTTGCATCAACGCGTGTCTCCGCTTGGCTAAACTTGCTGGGTCGGCGTAGGTTTCTGGGGCGTTGTGCGGGAAACCTACGCCGCGTATGCTTCTCTCAGGAAAAACCTACGCCGAGGGAAGAATGCGCTTTGACGCACGCGTCGCGGCCGCGCTGCCAAGCGGCGAGCACATGACCTTTGAGGGGTTTCCGGGACTTCGTCTCCAGGCTTCGATGAGTCGCAAGTCATGGACATATCGCTACAAGTCGCCGGTTGATGGCCGTATGCGGCAAGTGAAGCTCGGCGAGTGGCCCGCGATGGCATTTGCTGCCGCGATCTCCGCTTGGGAAAGGAGCCGCGTTGAGCGTGATTCTGGCGCTGAGCTTTCTTCACTCCGTCGAAACAGAGAAGCGACGACTCCCAGTCCATCACCAACTGCCTACACCGTCAGGGAGCTGTGCCGTGACTACCTGGAAGGGCATGTAGAAGTAAATCGGAAGACGAAGGGCGCGGTCGAGGTCGCCCGAATATTCAAGGCAATGTTGGGGCCTATCGCGGACGCTAGCGCGGCGACTGTCACGCGCGCCCAGGCATTCGATTTCCTCGATTCATATAAGTCGACACCGGTTCTCGCAGCGCGCCTTCGAATGGAGCTTGGTGGTGCTTGGAACTATGCCCTCGATGCCGGGCGCCTTCCCGAAAACACTGCGAATTGGTGGAAGGATGTTCTAAGAGGGCGATTGAAGAGCAAAGGGCGCAAGGTCGAGGGGAAATACACCGGGACGCAGAAACGAGTACTTTCGGTAGATGAACTCGGCACGTTGATCCGGTGGTTGCCGAATTTTAGTTTGACTGTTGCTGATGCGTTGACGCTCTACCTTTGGACCGGCACGAGGGGCGGCGAGATCGTCTCAATGGAATGCACCGAAGTGGCAGAGGAAGCCGACGGCCTCTGGTGGACTATCCCGAAATACAAGACCAAGGGGTTGCAAAACGAGAGGGCAACGGATTTGCGTGTGCCGCTCATAGGTCGTGCTGAGGTTGTTGTGCGACGGCGCCTCGATCAGGCCAAGGGAATCGTTATGTTTCCCTCGTCGAGCGGAATGTCGATGGACCAGACCGTGGTCCAGCACGGCGTCTATTATCATCAACCATATTGCAAGATCGCACCGAAACACGACCGGCCGCGTTTGCCGGTCACGCACTGGTCGGCCCACGATCTTCGACGCACAACCCGGACGTTGCTTGCAATGATGGGATGTCCCAATGATATTGCCGAAGCAGTCCTCGGCCATGTGCAACCAGGAATCATCGGCGTCTACAACAGACACACCTATGATAGGGAGAGGCGCGAGTGGCTCACGCAGCTATCCCTTCGGTTGGAATCAATCGCCGCGACGTATCCCGCGAAGAAGTAGGCGGGCGATGCCGATCGTAGTGGCCGGTATTTGAGGGTGGTTGGACGCTGACTTCAGAGAGTAATCTCGACGGTCGGCTAGGAACTGTATCCAGAGATATCGCGACAGGTAGCGCGCGAAACGGTATTTGCCCCCTGATATGCCGTGCATACAGGGCTTCCATCGTCCTTGAATCGAAAAGAATTAATGCAAAAGACCAGGGCTGCTAGAAGGTTTGGCTCAACGTCTCTTGGTAGCGGACCACAACGGAACTTCGGGGAAACTAATCGTCAATGAAAGGGCGGCCAAGCAGAATTTTGTTCCTGTGAGTGCATTTGCCGCGCGCGATATTACCAATTAAATTCGAATGTGCGTGGTCAATCGTAAGTGTGACAGGTTTGCCGTACATCATCGACACCACTGTGGTCCGTGTTGACAACATCTCGGCGCAGACAAGGAATCGAGGACATCAAGCTAAAGGTGACGTCGCGATGAAAATCTGTATCTCGTTGAAAGAGGTGGCACAGGCACTCTCGCTATCCCCGGCGACGGTGCAGAAGCTCGTACGTGAGAAGACCTTTCCCGAACCGCGGCTGCTTTCGGGCCGCAGGGTAGGATGGTTGGTACATGAAGTTCAGGCATGGGCGGAGACTCGCCCGGTTGCGGACCTGCCGCCCCCAGAAAATACAGGGGCTAGAAAGCAGCAAGTCCGCCGAGATGCCTAGACTAATCAAAAACTCTAAACGGCGATATATCTGCGGCAGCGAGTACAACGCCGGCGACATCGTAGAACTCGATCGTGAGAACTGAAGGGGAACATATTAAGGGCGATGTTACCCTTCATTTCGGGACAGCTTCATTTTCGACGGGCGCTCATCCAACTGAAGTTGTGTCTAAGCCACCGCTGCCCGTGGCGGGCACGATGGGAGGCGGCAGGACGCGGCACGAACAGATGCCGTAGTCCGTGCGGGTCGGCCTCGGCCGGGGAGCGGACAATTGTGTGATACCAGAAGCCCGATAGTTGTGTGAGCGTCGGCCAGGCTGCGAACTTTCACAATGGCTATCGGCGAGCGTATCTGCGACAGGGGTGAAGTAAGGCAGAGTTCATTGGTGCGCCGCCCGTCAGTGAGGGGGACAGAGGCCAGCGAGTTGGAGGGTATTGCTGCACTGGTCGCCAGCGATTTGCGTGTGTGCAGCGGGATGAGGTAGGGTGCAGCTTTGACTTTGTTGCCGAGGCTGTTCATGAACAAGCAGGAACTTATTGACGCAGTCGCAGCGGGCGCGGGCGTCAGCAAAACCGACGCGAGCAAAACCGTCCAGGCGGTCCTGGACGCGATCACGGATGCGGTGAGTCGCGGCGAATCGGTACAGCTGATCGGTTTCGGCGTGTTTTCGCAGGGGCAGCGAGCCGCCCGCACGGGACGTAATCCGACGACGGGCGCGGAGATTGCCATCCCGGCCGCGAATACCGTGAAGTTCACCGCCGGCAAGGCGTTCAAGGACGCGGTGAACGCACTGTGACACAGCGTGATGTCGGGCAGGCCGCTTATGCGGGACTGCACCGTGAAATTGCTGATGTAGTCGCGTCGGCGCGCGAAGCGACGGCGCGCACGGTGAACGCCCTGATGACGGCGACATATTGGGAGATCGGGCGACGAATCGTTGAGTTCGAGCAGGGCGGGGAGGAACGGGCCGCTTATGGCGAGGCGGTGATCCGCCGTTTGGGCGCCGATCTGTCAGAGCGATTCGGTCGCGGCTTCGGATGGCGCAATCTCGCACAGATGCGCACCTTTTACTTGACGTGGCCTGCGGATCGGATTGTGCAGACACTGTCTGCACAATCCGCGCCCGCCCGGATTGTCCGGACAGCGTCTGCAAAATCAACCAAGGCAGGTGTGAAGGCGTCGATGGGCGTGGCGTTTGAGCTAACTTCTATCGCTCAGGCTTTTCCGTTGCCCTGGTCCGCTTACGTTCGCCTCCTCGCGGTGAAAGCGCAAGCTGCTCGCGACTTTTACGAGGCTGAAGCGTTGCGTGAGGGCTGGTCTGTGCGACAGCTTGACCGTCAGATCAGTAGTCAGCTCTATGAGCGGCTGGTGCTGTCACGCAACAAGGCGTCCTTGCTCGGAAAGGCGGCTGTAGCGCAACCCGGCGATCTTCTATCGCCTGAGGAAGCGATCCGCGATCCGTTTGTCCTCGAATTTCTTGACATGAAGGACGAATATTCGGAGTCGGATCTCGAAGCTGCTTTGATCCAGCACTTGGCGGATTTTCTACTCGAGCTCGGCGATGACTTTGCGTTCATAGGTCGGCAGCGGCGTCTACGGATCGATGACACCTGGTTTCGAGTCGATCTCGTGTTTTTTCACCGGCGCTTGCGATGCCTGCTCATTATCGATTTGAAGGTCGGGCGCTTCAGCTATGCGGACGCGGGGCAGATGCATCTCTACCTCAACTACGCGCGTGAACATTGGATGAAGCCCGGCGAAAACCCCCCGGTTGGCTTGATTCTGTGTGCTGAAAAAGGCGCGGCCGAGGCGCATTATGCACTCGACAACTTACCGAACAAGATACTCGCAGCGGAGTATCAGACGGTCCTCCCGGATGAGGCCACGTTCGCGCGAGAATTGGAACGTACCAGGATCGAACTGGAGCGCCGGGGCCGCAAGGCGTGACTTTCCGTGCGAGGCTCGGAGATGCTTGGGCATGCGTGGAGTCAGCGAATCCGATGCAGGGACGGGCGTCCGGTAAATTTTGATGTTGGTGGCACTGGCAATCAAGCTATGAGAAAACACTCTACCTCGGGCCGACGGCCACTGACGAAGACGCAGCGAAGGGCTGTTTGTCTATGCCCCGCGGCAGCTGACAATCGGCGAGTTGAGGTAGGGTAACTGAACGCTGGCGAGAAGAGAAAACAATGACCAACACTTCTCCCTGCGTTGCCGACGCAGATCGCGTCTGCGTTAACTGCATCGGCGACTACTACGCGTGGACTTGTCCAATACCATACTCCTTTGGTGAGTTGATGGACCGTCGTGCGCCAGTGGTGCCTTATTACGGGGGGGCGCGCGTTCAGGTCAGTTGTTGGAGCGTTTGTTCGCCCTTCATGCGCCGGACTTCGATGACATAGCGTGCGATGTCCGGTATTTGACCATCCACCACGATCTCGACGACCGGCTTGGCGGGACCTCCGCGGGCATTGACCGGATAATCCTGGATTCGCTTGAACACATCGATCCCCCTCGCATGAGGCATCGGAAATGTGTTCCCGGAATTCATGTGGCACAACCAGAGGCTCGGAGCGTACGCACGGATGAATGGGCCGCTGTCAATGGTCAATACATCATGTTCGAGATGTCGGTAATCCCGCGCCCCGAGCAGGCCATGCAAGCGATGTTCTTCCGCCCAGAAGAAGACCTTGCCATTAATGAGCCTGTACCAGGCTTCCGGCGTGGTTCCGTCTATCAGTGCCCGTGCCAAGCGTTCGGGAGGCATCGGCTTTTGATCCCGCAGCACGATTCCGCCAGGCGCTTGAGGAAGCACAGCCATCTTGCTGGTCCGTTGAGCGGTCTCGTATTGGCCGCGAGCCTGGCCGGTGACGCCGAAGTGGTCCAGTACAGCTGAGGCCGACATCAGGCCGCGGTCTCGGATGCTGGGCCACGTATCGGCCTCGGCCATATGAAAAATTCTTGGATAAGCGTCAATCAGTTTTTCGATTTCCACGAGGTATCCGACGTGTTGAGCGGGCGGTCCAATTCCGACGGTCGATGACGGAGCGAAGATCGTTCGTTCCGTCAGGCTCTCGCGGGAACCGGGTGTTGATGAGTGAAACCGGGGCTTGTGCGACGCGCTCCAGTTCTTCGACGAACTTGATGGTGTCTTCAGTGAGCTGCTCGAAGCGGCGGGCCTTGCTGTTACGCGCGTCGATATAGTCTGCGAAAGTGAGGACGATGTCGGTGGGCGCATTGAGTGCACAAGCCTTGCGGAACTGGTCCCATTCGAACCAGCCCACACGCCGTTTGCGCTTGGTGGTGGAGGTCTTCTCCGCCTTATTCAGAGCTTCACGGTCCAGGCCTGCTTTTTCAGCAATAGCATCAAAGGTTGTGCCGTGCTTGAGCGGCCCCGATGTGTGCCCCTGATCCCCATCGGGATCACCCACGCGGATCGGCATGGGGCGAATGACCACCAGGATCTTCCGCACCCGACTCGGTGAGATGCCTGCCTCGGCCAAGCAGCCCGCTACATTGGTGTCGCGCGAGGTTACGAACGGGTAGGTGCCGTGGAACAAACTGAGGCCGCTGCCTTGTGTTCCCTCAAGCAAGATAGATTGTCCGTTGCGGTAGGCCTCTTCGAGGCGATCGGCTGTGCAGCCATGGTAATGACCCTCTGTTCCCACATAGGGTCGAAGCTCAGGGATATCGCGTGCCAGACGAACGCTTGGCTTACCGCGCTCCAGAATCCGCCTCGCGGTTGCCGCTCCGCTGCCGCTACCCGTCGAAGCAATTGTGCCCACCAGATGTTTGCCTTCAGCTTCTCGGTCGGCCGGTTCGATGATGGTGGCGTGAGGGTCGATGAATAAACGATCTGCCGTGAGCCCGCAATCGGCGATCTCCTTGAGCAATCCAGGCAGCCAGATGGTCATCCCCGGTCCGAGTAGGAGCTTCGCTTTGACGTCACGGGCGCCGGACGGGATGTGGTGGTAGGTATAGGCGCCATCAGCACTGGCGACGGTATGGCCGGCATTGGGGCCACCGACCCGCACCATGACATCGTACTCACGAGCTAGATAGGAAACGACGTTGCCTTTGCCTTCGCTGCCATATTGGCCACCCACGATGACGTCGACACAGCGCACGTCGGGCGGGGTGTAGAGGTGTAGACGGGCCGCAACGCGTACCAGCGTATCTTGAGCGTCAGTGCGGGTTGTTGAAATTCGCACGTCCGCGTCATTCCTCAGCGCAAGGATGTCCGATTGCTCTTTGAGATGGTCAATTGCCTCATAGGGCGGCGCGGCAACACCCGCTGTCGCGAACTCGACTTCGAGGGCAGTTCGCATTGGCGAGCCCATCGACGGCATGATCCACGGCCAGGCGGCCGCGTCGCGCCACGTGATACGGCTGCGCCGATGCAGCGGATGATCCTTGGGCGCGACGACCAGTATCTCGTCGCTATAGAGCTCGGTCACAGTCAAGCCCGAGGTCAGCGCGGGCGATTCAAGGCGGCACACGACCATGTCGAGTTCGCGACGCTGCATCAGCGGCAGCAGGTTGTCGAGGGTGTTCTCAGAGAAGTTGATCTGCTGGGTGGGCGCGTGTTGCGCCAGATACTCGATCACGCCCGGCAGCACGCGCATGGAGATGTACGGCAGCATGCCGATCTTCAGCGGCAGGCTCGTGCCGCGCTTTAATGCATCGAGCGCTGGCTGGACAGTATGCAGATCAGTCAGGATGCGCGCGACGCACTCGAGCATCGCTTCGCCGTACGCCGTTGGCGCAACCCGCCGCGATGTGCGTTCGAACAGCGGCAAGCCCAGCGTGTCCTCGAGTTCACGCAGCCATTTCGACAACGCCGGCTGCGTGATCGACGCTTCCTCGGCCGTGCGCGCGAAGCTGCGATAACGCCCGAGCCAGTCGAGCGTCTCCAGATCGCGAATGCGCAGCTTGCGCAACACGTTCGGCAAATGCTCGATGCGGCTGCGATCCGCGCCCGGTGGCGTCACGGCAGGAAGCCAGGCGGACGGTCTTTTGGTGGAAGCCATCGGGAGGATGAATTGATTGCCGTCAAGTTATCGATCGGGGTCTATCCTTCACCGAATCGTAGCGCATCTTGCTATGGAATGAACCAGGTATCAGGTGGGGCCGATGCGGATCGCCGACAGGAAATGGGGAGACAATCGTATGAGCGTTCGAAAGAATCCCGGCACCCGGCACGCGGGCGTGTCTGCGGCCGACGGCCGGCGGCATTTCCTCCAGTTGGCGAGTGCGCGCGCGGCCATTGCAGATACGTTGAATCCGTCGAGTGCCGCGCGACTCGCTGGTCGGCGTCGAATCGGCAGACCCTGAATCGAGCGCTCTGGGTCAGGCGCTCTCGCCGGCCGCGAACTTCAAGCCGATGACGCCACACAGAATGAGCGCAATGCACGCAATTCTGGCGGGTGACGTAGACTCTCCGAGGAACAGCATCCCCACGACCGCGGTGCCCGCGGCTCCAATCCCCGTCCATACCGCGTAGGCGGTACCCACCGGCAATGCCCGCAACGAAACGGTCAGCAGCACGATGCTGGACACGCCGGTCACAACTGCATAAACGCTTGGCCAGAGGCGGCTGAAGCCGGCGGACCATTTCATGCCGAATGCAAAAGCAATCTCAAGGAAGCCGGCGATGGTGAGTAGTGCCCAGGACAAAATCTATCTCCAGTAAATACAGGCAGCTATTGCGTGTTCGGTCACAGGGCATGGCGCATGGCCGATTTCCCTGATGAAACCTGGACCGTCTTATCGTTGGCTCGGGTAATACTCGTCAGCCAGCAGGAGATCCTCGTAGAAGGCGCCGAAGGGCTTCTCGGGGTGACGGAGGTGGATTTCGAGAATCCAGCGCATCGGAGAGGGCGTGAAATCTGCATCGGCCAAGGCGCCGGTGTGGATCGCTGCGTGCGGAAAATCGGAGACGCGATGGCCCGGAAGGTCAAAATTCAGTACCCGTCCCATCTCACGCGCTTGCTGTTCCGCATAGGCGTACAGCGCGCGGCCCGTCGCCCTTGCCGTTTCCCAGTAGCGGCGGACGTCGTGGAAGAGGATCTCGGCGTCTCTTGCACAGCGCGCGTGCTCTTCGTTGTTGCCGACCGTGAAGGTTGCTCCACCGTCGCCTTCCCACGACTCGAAGCGCGGCGCCATGTCGATGAAGAAAATGTCGTTTTCGGCGAGAACGATCCCGGCTTCCGACGGTTGTTTCATCGCCCGGGTCGTGTTCGTTCCGAAGCGAACGCGAGTCGGGTGCCAGGTCAACGAGAGGCCCGAATCGACGAGCACCTGCTTGGCCATGGCCACTGCGTCCTCTTCGATCATGCCTGGTCGAATTCGTGCGGCGATCTCTGCTATTGCCTGTCGCGCCTTTGCCCGTGCTTGCAGCATTCCGTCGACCGAGAACGAAGGGCCGACTCGTTCCGCTTCAATTGCCTGTACTGCCGTCATCTGTATTCTCCTGGTACGGTGCGAGGCCCCACGGCAACGCATTCATGGCAGGAAATTATGGGAGGACGATGCCGTTCGTTCCAGCCGCGATTGCGGCCAATTCCTGCCAAGATAAGCGCGAATGCTGCCAGCCATGCTCTGGCAGCTGCGTTACATGACACTATTCGAGTGAAGCAGCAGGTGAATCGAACGAGATTGGTGACACGGTCATGAGAGAGGTAGCCTTAGTCGTCTTCCAGGGTGTGCAGTCGCTTGATGTTTTCGGGCCGCTTGATGTCTTCGCCGAGGCGAATCGTTTCCTGATGCCGTCGGAGCATTACAGCCTGAAGCTCGTCGGTGCGGATCCCGGTCCGGTGCGGTGCTCCAATGGGGCAACCATCGTTCCGGATCTCTACTACGCCGAGTCATCGGAATGCTTCGTCCTCCTTCTGGTTGCCGGCGGGCCTTCCTTGCCACGGCGGGCGAAGGACCAGGCGTTCTCGAGGTGGCTTGCCGAGGCGTCGGAGCGTTCGAAGAAATTCGGCTCCATCTGTAACGGTGCGTTCTTGCTCGGGCACGCGGGTTTGCTGAGGGAGAGGCGGGTCACGACGCACTGGAATGACGCAAGCCGGCTATCGGAGTGCTTTCCGGAGGCAACGGTCGAATCCGACAGGATTTATCTCAGCGATGGAAAGCTCTACACGTCGGCACGTGTCACCGCTGGCATCGACTTGTCGCTCTTCCTCCTGAGCGAGGACGTGGGCGCCGAGGTTTCCCTGAACGTTGCCAAACGCCTCGTGGTGTATACGCAGCGCAGCGGCGGGCAATCCCAGTTCAGCCCATACCTGACGCATTATGTGATGGAGGAATCGCCGGTCAGCATTGCGCAGCGTTTCGTATTGGAAAACCTGACACACAACCTGTCGGTAGAGGCGCTTGCTGCCGTGGTCTCCATGAGCCCCCGGAACTTTGCTCGCGTGTTCGTTCGCGATGCTCGCATTACGCCGGCGAATTTTATGGAGGGTGCCAGGCTGGATGCCGCACGCGTGCTGCTCGAAGGCTCCGACGAGCCCATGAAGGCTGTCGCATTCAGGTGTGGATTCGCCAGCCCGAATCAGATGAGGCTGGTGTTCCAGCGACGGCTCGGGGTCAGCGCGCAGCAGTATCGTGAAAACTTCAGGCGAGTCCAGCGCAGGGATGTCCCGGCTGGATAGAGGCTGCGGTCAATGACGAAGTGCGCCTCGCGGGTATGGATCTCCAGCAGGCAAGGCCGACGGTGTTTTCCGTTGGTTCGGTATGCGATGTACTTACACATGGCAAGGAAGCAAGATGAAAAGTGCAAGAATCGCGTACGTGCAATGGCCCGACGGTCTGCTACCGGAGGGGGGCGCTTGGGAGCAGATCCGTCGCGTGGTCTCCGCTGCGAACGCGGATCTCCTGGCCACCAACGAAATGCCATTCGGGACATGGCAGCCGGAACTGCCCGAGTACGACGCGGCCGCCGCGCAGCGCTGGGTTGAATTGCACGAGCGGGCCCTCGATGAACTCAGCCGGCTGGAGGTGGGTGCGGCGATTTCGTCGCGCCCTGTGTCATTCGGTGACCGGCTTGCGAACGAGGCGTTCGTGCTCGAGCGCGATTGCTACCGCCCCGTGCATCACAAGAAATTTTTCCCGCAGGAGCCCGGTTTCTTCGAGGAAAGCTGGTTCGTGCGCGGCATGGACGGTTTCCAGTGCGTCGACGTGGGTGCGATCAGGGTCGGGGTGCTGCTTTGCACGGAACTGTTCTTCAACGAGCACGCGCGCGCATACGGCAAGGCACGTGCAGACGTGATCGTCGCACCTCGCGCAAGCGGCACATCGATGTACCGCTGGAAAGCGGCCGGCGCGCTGGCCGCCATCGTGTCCGGGGCTTGCTTCGTCAGCTCGAACCGCCACGGCCCTGCGCCACATGGGCAGGTATTCGGCGGCGGTGGCTTCGCCGTGTCGGCTGACGGCCAGCCAATCGGCGAAACATCTGAGGAGACGACGCTCTGCGTCGCCACGGTGGATCTTGATGCGACGCGCATGCAGAAGCAGGAATACCCGTGCTATGTGCGGGAGCTGTCGCAATCCTCCTGATACGTGGACCAGCGCATGGACCAAGGAGCAGCCGCGCCGGCAGCGCGAAGCGTTGAAGCCGGCGGGAGGACGAATCGATTACCGTCAGGTTATTGATCGGTGTCCATCTTTCATCGAATCGTATCGTGTCTTGCTACAGAATGAATCAGGCGTCCGGTAAAGCCGATACGGATAGCCGACAAGAAAACATGGAGACATTCGTATGAGCGATCGAAAGCACTCAGGCAGCCCGGACGCGGACTTGCCTGCGAACGACGGCCGGCGGCATTTCCTCAAGGTGGCGGGGGCGAGCGCGGCCATGGCGGCAACGGGCATGGCCCGGGCCGCGGAGACCGCAACGCAGGAGCCAGATGGCGCGGCCACGCCGCGCAATCTGTCGAACGCGTCGAATGCAGCGCGGGTCGCGCCGGACAGCGCACCGCCTGGCTACAACATTCTGTTCATCCTGACGGATCAGGAACGCTACTTCGACACGTGGCCGTTCCCGGTGCCCGGCCGCGAAGCGTTGCGCCGCGATGGCACCACGTTCACGCAACATCAGATCGCGTCCTGCGTGTGCTCTCCATCGCGCTCGACGATCTACACAGGCCAACATACGCAACACACGGGTGTGCTTGATAACGCGGGCGTGCCATGGCAGACCGACATGTCCACGGACATTCGCACGGTTGGCCACATGATGCACGACGCCGGCTACCATGCCGCGTATCTCGGGAAATGGCATCTGAGCGGCAGCCTGCACGAAACGAACAGTCCGTACAGCGCCCCTGTTTCGGACTATCACAAGAAGATCAAGGAATACGGCTTCGACGACTACTTCGGCGTCGGCGACCTGATCGGCGAAGTGCGTGGCGGGTACAACTACGACGGCATCACGACCGAGTCCGCGGTGAGCTGGATGCGCACGCGCGCGCCGCAACTCGCGAAGGAGGGCAAGCCGTGGTTCCTCGCGGTCAATCTCGTCAATCCTCACGACGTGATGTTCGTGAACACCGATCCGCACGGATCGGATCTGCAGCGCGCCAACACGATGATCCTCGGCAACGCGCCGCCGCCCGACGACGCGCTGTACCAGCGGACCTGGAACAACGTGCCGCTCGCCGCTTCGCGGCGTCAGCCGTATGACGAGCCGGGCCGTCCGCCCGCGCACGGCATGTACAACAATGCGCACGTGCACCTGGTCGGGCGCTTTCCGTTCACGGACGAGCGCGTCCGCGTCTACCAGAACACCTACTTCAACTGCATTCGCGATTGCGACACGCATGTCGTGCGGCTCATGCAGACGCTTCAGTCGCTCGGTCTCGACGAAAAGACGATCATTGTCATGACGGCCGATCATGGCGACCACGCCGGTGCGCACCAGCTCGTCGACAAGGGCGCGACGACCTACGCGCAACAGAATCACGTTCCGCTCGTGATCCGCCATCCGGCGTACCCCGGCGGTAAGCGTTGCGATGCGCTGACCTCGCACGTCGACATCACGCCGACGTTGCTCGGTCTCACCGGCCTGGATGCGCACCGTCTGCGGGCGATCGGCGGCAACGCGCTGAAGGGACACGACCTCACGCAATTGCTTGCGAGGCCGCAGCAGGCTCGTGTCGACGCGGTGCGTTCGACGGCGCTCTTCAACTACGCGATGCTGCTCTACTACGACAGCGAGTGGATGATCAAGGAGTTCAAGACGCTCCACGAAAAGGGCGTGCCGGAGGAGGAAATTCTCCGCCGCGCGCTTGCGCAACAGCCCGACTTTCGGCTGCGCGGCACGATTCGCAGCGTGTTCGATGGACGGTATCGTTTCAGCCGCTATTTCTCGCCACTCGAGTTCAATCGACCGACCACGCTGGAAACGCTGTTCGCGAAGAACGATGTCGAGGTCTACGACCTTGCGAGCGATCCCGGTGAAATGCGCAACCTGGCTGTCGACCGCAAGCGAAACGGCGAACTGATTCTGTCGCTGAACGAAAAGCTCAATGAGACGATGGAACGCGAAGTGGGCGAAGACAGTCCCGACATGATGCCGATTCGTAACGGCAAGGTCCAGTTGCAACTGCGGGAGTCGATCTGACGCGGCCGGGAGATTCGCGGATCGCGTCGCCGTGCACGGAGCCTGCGTATCTCTGATCGCTTCGAGCACGGTGCGGTGCAGAAAGGCAGCGCCCGGGCGGACAGCGCCAGCGCAAGCCGCGAACCGCGATCTGGAATGAACGTCGACGTGGCAACCGGCTCAACAATTCCCGGCCTGCGAGGGCCGCCAATCGGCGGTCCTCGGCGTTCCAATCGGGCCACGCTAGCCGATTCACCGAACCGAGTGCACCTGATTGGGCCGACTTGCTTCCAGAACCTTTGTCCAGGCGGGATCGCGAACCTGTCGGCCAATTTCGCGCGCGTGCGATTCCACCTCTTCGATCATCCGTTTCGACAGTTTGGCGTCTGCCGCCGCGCTTGGGTACGAAAGGGAAAAACCGATCACCTCGCCGTTTCCGGGGTCGCTGACCGACGTAACGATCGAGGAAATACCCGGCGTGGCGAAGTCTTTCACGTATACGACCGGAAGGCCTCGTACAGCGGCGATATTTTCGAGCAATACGTCGCCGCGAACGCCATTGCACGTGTCGTCGATCGACCGGTATCCGAGCTGCTCCAGGACCTCTGCGTCGGTTTTGCGCGCGAGAATGACGCGCCCGACGACCGAGTCGTTCGCGGGCTTGTGCAGCTTGACGCCCCCGGCATGCTGCAGCGGGTACGTGCCGTATTTCGACGCCACAAGCACCCGGTCTGCGCCGGAAACAATTCCCGCGTGCCCCGTGAAGCCAAATGTATCGGTGAGTTCGCCGATCAACCTTGTCCACAGCGGTCTTCATGTTGTCGTAGATGCCGCGCCGGGGCACGCCGCCGAACGCGGCGAATGCGCGGGCGTGTGCGTCGAACAGCATCTCGTGACTCTGGGTGGGATAGGCGACCAGCCAGAAGGCGCGGCTGGCGTTCAGCTTGACGTGGGCGACCTCCAGGCGTCGCCGCAGGCCGCCGATGAAGGCGTATTCACAGCTCCAGTCGAACTGGAACGCCTCGCCGGGCTCGAAGGCCAGTGGTACGTAGGCCTTTCTGCGTGGAGCTTCGGCCTGCTCCTCATGCCAGCGCCGAACAAACGCGCTGACGCGGCCGTAGCTGCCGGCATAGCCCTCGCCGCGGATCGCCTCGAACATGAACCGCGCAGTGCGCCGGTCACGCTTCGGGCGATGACTGTCAGCCCGCAGCCAGCCCGTCAGCTGTGCGGCCCACTCGTCGACGACGCTTGGACTGACGCGCTTCGGATACTTCGGCTCGACGGCATCGGTCTGCCGCAGCCAGCTGCGCACCGTGTTTCGGGACAGGCCCGTACGCCTCGCAATCTCGCGCAGCGGGACCTTCTCGCGGAAATACATCCGCCTGATCTTGGCCAATATGCCCACCGTGATCACCTTTGTATCCCCTGCTCAAGGATTGAGCAGGGCATTCAATCACGTGGGTCAAAATTCGATGAAAATTGCACCCCTTAGTGGGTCAGTTCTGCGTGGACATCAACAGGCAAATCGCTCCGCGGGGATCGAGTGCCGCAGGATCACGTGCTCTTGTCGATCGACGCAGTGCAACTGAATAACAAGCTTTACTAGATCCACCGCCATTCTGGATACCGCTTCCATATCTGATCTCCTCATCGAATCGTCGGCGACTCGCGTCATCGTGCTCTTGCCGGAGCGAAAGTCCCTGGCATTCGGACACGAACGGTCAGCCCTGTCCAGAAAACTCAAGCGGCCTAGGTTCCACTTAAAATCTCGGAATCCTGTCGGAACAGGCGGCGCCGCCTCACTGACGAGGTTTCCAACCCATGCCAAGATGAAAAGGAAGACAGACACGCGCCTGCCCCCCCGAATCACCTGATCGCCCATATGGCGCGATCAGAATCGGTGCCGCACGCCCACGCGAGTCACATACTGATTCGAACTGTTCGATGCGGAGAATCCATCGAGATTGGCTACGGCGGACTCGCCGAGCGAATCGGTCCCGGACGCGTGCTGATACTGCGCCAGGATATAGACATCAGTCCGCTTGCTCAGTGAATAGTCGATGGTGAAGCCGCCTTGATGGTAGCGCGCGCCGCCCTGCTCGTCGTGTGGCCGGCTCCATGTGTAGTGGTACACGACTCCGGTGTACAAACTCGGTGTGACGGCATAGAGCGCATTGACTTCGCCGTTAAAGAACAGCACGTCATCGTGGTAATGGAGTCGATTGGGGCCGGCATCCGAACCGAGGTTCGAGAAGCGCGTGTGGCTGAACGAACCGCCAAGCGTCCATTTGCCGACCTGATACGTTCCGCCGAGAGCATAAATCTCCATCCGTTCCGCGGAAAGATAGCCGCTGAATACGGGCGGCGCAACGAGCAGGGTGCCTTTCGCCGCGCCGGATCCATCCATGCTGGCGGTGTTGATGCGGTTGAAGTTGGCATAGCCCGCTCCGAGGTTCAGCGAGCGATTCTGGTAATGCACACCGGTCGACCACATCGCATTACGTGACATCGATCCTGCCTGATTGCCGAATCCATAGACCCCGCCAAAGGAGAATCCATTAAAGCTCGGACTCAGATATTTGACCGCGTTGTTCGTCTTGTACGAGGAGTCGAGATTGTCGACATCGCCAGGGTGCGTCGCGATTACGCCGCCAAAGCGGTTCGACGCATTGGCTTGCCACAGATAGTCACCAAAAATGTCCCACTGGCGGCCGAGCAGGACTGAGCCGTATCGGTCGCTGACGAGACCCACGTAAGCGTGCCGGCCGAACAGGCGCCCGTTCTGAGCGGCCTTTCCGCTCATGACGTCAAAGCCGTTTTCCAGCGAAAACTGCGCGCGCAGGCCTCCACCAAGATCCTCGGTGCCGTTGAGCCCCCAGCGGCTCGAACTCAACGTGCCGCTCGTCGCGCTCGTCATGCTATGTCCCGCGACGTTGCTCACATAGTTGACCCCCGCATCGACGATGCCGTAAAGAGTCACTGAACTTTGTGCGTGGGCGCTCGCCGCGCCAAACGCGACTACCCCGGCCACCAGGGGCAGGTAACGTTTCATCTGTGTCTTCCTTTGTTTTAGATTTATTTGCCGCGCGTTTGCGCGTCTTTTGTCTTGTCTCTGCCGCCGTCTACCTGGTCGCGTCTTCCTCCATCCGTTGTGCCATGCGCGCGCGCCACGTACTGCGCGCCTCGAACCCCGGCAAGCTGCGCGCGTGAGTTTCGACCTGTTGCATCAAAACGTCTTCCGGCTGGCACAAATCGATGTCCACCTTCATCGGTTGTGACACGTACCAGGGCGTATCGGTGAAGAGTTCTAGCCGGTTGCCTTCCGGGTCGCGCACATAGAGCGAAATCGCGTTGCCGTGGGTGACCGGCTTGATTTCCTGCATGTCGAGGTCCACGAGGCGTCGGTAGAACGCACACAAGGTCTTGAGGCTGTCGGCCCTGAACGAAATCTGGTTGATGACATTGAAGTGCTCGCCGTTGGGCCGCCCCGTCGCGAGCACAACCTGATGGTGCTCGTCGGGATCGCGGCTCAAAAACACCAGATCGACCCAGCCATCCGCCCCCGGCAAACGCCCGCGGTCCGTCACCGTGAAGCCGAGCACGTCGTGATAGAAGCGCTCCATGCGCCCAGGATCCAGGACGTACAGGCCGACATGGCTAAAGTTCAGTCCCACTCTCATTGTTTTCTCCGTTTTTGTCTTGAAGTGACAATACATCAAGAAAATATTTGATGTAAAGCAATTTGATGTGTATATTTTGTCACCAGCGGGGTCGCGCCAAGGTTCCGGTCGCGTTCCTTTCGGCCTATTCGCACTGTTTGTCAATCGGACGGGCAGGTATCCATGGAGGAGCAATGAAGTTCATTAGTTACGTGCGCAATGCAAAGCCCGGTGTGGGCGCAGTGGTCGGCGATGGCGTGATCGATCTGGGCAGCCGGATAGGCCACACGGATCTGGGTGGCGCGCTGCGCACGCTCGGTCTCGACGCGCTCAAAGACAAGGCAGCCAGTGCCAGCGCCGACTTCGCGATGAGCGAGATCGAGGCGTTTCGTCCGGTCGTGGCCGATCCGGGTCTCATCGCGTGCGCGGGTCTCAACTACGCCGCGCACGTCGCCGAAACGCGGCGCGAAGCGACCGAGCGGCCGACCATCTTCCTGCGCGTGAACGAATCGCAGCTCGGTCACGAGCAGGAGATGAAGATTCCGCCGGAGTCCGCCAAGCTCGATTACGAAGGCGAGATCGCTGTCGTGATCGGCAAGGGCGGCCGTCGCATCGCCGAGGACAGGGCCTACGAGCACATCGCCGGCTACAGCTGCTACAACGATGGCAGCGTGCGCGACTGGCAGTTGCATACGTCGCAATGGATTCCAGGCAAGAACTTTCAGGGCACCGGGGCGTTCGGTCCATGGCTCGTGACGACGGATGAGATTCGTGAAAGCGATGTGCTGACGCTCGAAACGCGCCTGAACGGCGAAGTGATGCAGCGCGCCAATACCGATCTGCTGCTGTTCCCGATCGCGACGCTGATCTCGTATGTTTCCACGTTCGTGACACTCAATCCGGGTGACGTGATCGTCACCGGCACGCCGGGCGGCGTTGGCGCGAAGCGTCAACCGCCGGTCTTCATGAAGGCCGGCGATATCGTCGAGGTGGAAGTCAGCAAGGTAGGTGTGCTACGCAACCGCGTCGCTGCTGAGTAAAACTGACTGCACGTAGAGAGAGAAGGAAGCCTTTTTCCAGGGCCATCGACGGTTGCACCGCTGTGCGCGCGAACCGTCGATCTGGAAAACAGCATCTAATATTGATTGGAGCGAGACAATGAGCTACACGGCAGACGGGATAGCGGGCGTATCAGGGTCCGCGGGGCAGGGCATGACGCGTGCGCAATGGCGCATGGTGTTGCTGGCCAGCCTCGGCGGCGCACTGGAATATTATGATTTCGTGGTTTATGGCTTTTTCGCGCACTACATCGCGAAACAGTTTTTCCCGGAGGCTTCGTCGTTCATCGGCCTGCTGCTTTCGTTCGCGGTGATGGCCATTGGCTACTTCATTCGACCGCTAGGCGGGATCGTGCTCAGCAGCATCGGCGACCGCTATGGCCGACGCAGGGTGTTCCTCGTTTCGATCGCCGTCGTCAGTGCGGTGACGTTTTGCATGAGCTTCCTGCCGAACTATGCGAGCTGGGGCATCGCCGCGCCGATCATGCTGGTTTTGCTGCGCGCGGTGCAGGGTTTTTGCATCGGCGGCGAAATGCCGGGCGCGATTACTTACGCGGTAGAAGCGACGCCCGCACGCGCGGGCCTCGCGGTCGGCATCATCATCGCAACGCTGAACTTCGCGGGCCTGCTGGCCAACGGCGTCAATGTCGCGGTGCAGACGCTGCTCACGCCGGAAAACGCCGCACTTTATGGCTGGCGCATCGCGTTCTTCCTCGGCGGGCTTTTCGGTCTCATTTCGTACTGGATGCGCCGCAATCTAGAAGAGTCGCCGGAGTTCAAGAAAATGCAGGGCTCGGTCGTCAAGCAACCGTTTCGCGAGACGATTCGCACGCACGGTGGCGCGGTCCTCGTCGGCGGGCTGTCGATCGCGACGATGGGCGGTTTCACCGGCATTTTCTATGGCCATATGCCAGCGTTCCTGGCGCAGCAAGCCGGCTATGTGCCGCGCGACGCCGCCGTCGCCCAGAACATTTCGCTGATCGTTGGCGCATTCGGCCTGCTGGCCGCAGCATGGCTCGGCGACAAGATTCCGCGCCGCCACATTTTGCGCGTGTCGGCGGCGCTGCTCGTGGCGCTGAGCTGGCCGTTCTATGTCGCGCTGACCTCGCACTCTGTGAACCTGATCGTGCTGTGCTCCCTCGCGTGGCTGGTGTTCTCGCTGACGGCCGGTACCTGGGGTGCCGTGCTCGCGGATCTTTTTCCCGTCCACGTGCGCTTTAGTGGCATTGCGTTGTGCTACAACGTTTCGGTTGTGGTCTTCAGCAGCTTCGCACCGATTGTTGCGTCCGTGCTGATTCAGGAGACCGGCTCGCTCAACGCGCCTGCGCTTTACGTCGCGGCCATTTCGGCGATTGCCTTCGTCGCGAGCTTCGGGATCAGGCGCGCACAGGTGCGCGCTCAACAGCCCGCTGCATAAGAAACGCGCGCCGCAATTTATTCCATCGACGGGCATGGGCTAGGTCGATGTCCGTTCTTATTGATGCTGGGTGAAGACAGTGAACAGATATGAAAACAAGGTAGTTCTGGTTACGGGTGGCGTCGGCGCGTTCGGCATGGCGATCGCGACGCGTCTCGTCGAGGAGGGTGCCTCGGTGGTGCTCGGCGATCTTTCCTTACCGGGCCAGGACGCGATCAACACGATGTTCGGCGCTGCGGGCCGCGTGCACGGCGTGCAGCTCGACGTGACGAGTCCCGAAAGCTGGGAACTGGCTATTGCCGAAACCCGTCGCCGCTTTGGCCGTTTCGACATGCTCGTCAATAATGCGGGAACGCTGTCGCCGGCCCCGGCCGTGTTCGACGAGATCGGCCTTGACGAATGGCGGCGTGTCTTTTCGGTCAACGTGGACGGCTGCTTTCTCGGCGTTCAGGCTGCACTCAAGGCCATGAAATCCTCAACGGAAGGCGGCGCCATCGTCAACATGGGTTCGATCGCGGGCTACGTTGGCTCAAAGGACAACGGCGCCTACGGCGCGAGCAAGAGCGCGGTGCGCAATCTGACCAAGCAGGCGGCGATCAGCGCAGCCCGTTTTGGTTACAATGTTCGCGTCAACGCCGTGCATCCGGGCTATGCCTGGACACCGCTCGTCGAGGCGAAGCTCACCGAGCAGTATGGGAGTCGCGATGCGGCCATGCAGTTCATGCGCTCGCTCAATCCGATGGGTAAAATCGTCGAGCCGCGCGATGTGGCGGCTGCTGTTGCCTACCTCGGCTCCGACGACGCACGGATGATCACCGGTGCAGACCTGATCGTCGATGCGGGGCGGTTGAGCCAGTGACCGGCTGGATGGAGCGGTGCGAAGCCGCTTCCCCAATGGGCGCAGCCATGATCACATAGAGACAAAGCATTTCATGACTGCTTTCAACAAGTTGCTTTCGATTCTGGACCTGTTCAGCGAACAGTCACCGTTTCTGACGGCCGATCAGATCGGCGAAAAACTGGGATGCTCGGCTTCAACAGCATACCGGTATGTTCGTGAACTGCTCGCCGTCGGGCTGCTGGCCAAACATGTCGGCAGCGAATACAGGCTGGGCCCGAAAATCATCAAGCTCGACTACGAGATACGTAATTCCGATCCCGTGCTCTCGGTCGCGCAACCCATCATGGCCGAACTCGTCGAGCGGGTTGGCTTCGACGTTGTCATATCGCACTGGTTCGATCATGAACTCGTGGATACGCATCGCGAGACCAAGGACCCGGCGCTTGCCCTGAAATACGGCCGCGGCCGGCCCCGGATGCTGTTTCGGGGCGCCGCGCCCAAGGTGGTGATGTCAACCTTTCCCCGCGCACGGCTGCTTGCACTATACGAAACGCACGAGGAGGCGATCCGGGCAAGCGGCATGGCCCAGTCGTTCGAGGAGTTGCGCTCGGTCCTGTGGGCCATACGCAAGGCGGGGCACTATGTTTCCCATGCGGAAGTCGAGCCAACCGTTGCTGCCATCGCGGTGCCGGTTTGCGCGGACCGGTCGGGTGTCGCGAGTGCAGCGTTGCAGATCGTCATGCCGGTTTCCCGGCTCGAATTCACGAACGTCGAGCGCCTGATCGAAGCACTCAAGGAAGCCGCCGCCATGGTCAGTGCACGCAGTGCAAAAGCAGAATGAGACTCTGCCTTGTTCTGTTGCCCACCTTACCCGTGAAATCTTGGCGTATCCGGTTTTTTCGCGGTTGAGGGCGTGCAACGACATTACAATCGAAAAACGGTTTTTGCGGTCGACAAGACCTCGAAACCGCCTGCAATCATACTCATGCAAAACCGCATTTTGCGGTTGATACAGGTCAGGGGCGGTGTTGAAGATACCGAATCCGCTCTCTGGCTCTGGCCATCGCGTCACGGTCAGGCGCTGCTCCTGCTGATCCTGACGGTGACGCGCACAAGTAAGGTGAAGGTCGCCCGGCCCGACGAGTTAGCCTCGATGCGAAGGTATGGACAATTCCGTGCGCTCGGATGAAGTACGAGGTCGAACTGCGCGTGCCGCTCTGCGATGAGGCCGTCGAGCTCGTGTGCAGGCAGATTGATAGCCACGCAAAGTGAGGATGGCTGTTTCCCGGCGACAAGGAAGGGAAGCCGCTGTCGAACATGTCGATGCTGCTGCTTCTGGCCGGATGGAGCGTGCCGACATCACCGTGCATGGTTTTCGATCGACGTTCCGGGACTGGGTCGCGGACTGCATTGACTATCCGGCTTCACTGGCCGAGCAGGCGCTCGCACATACCATCATCGTCGATGACGGTCTCCGGGTACCGGCGCCGAGATATGCTCGAGGGCCGGCGCGGGGTGATGGAAGATGCGCGGGCCGTGCATCGAACGTGCTGCCCTTCACGCAGCCGGTGACTGATGCGTAGCGTCCGCGACCAGCGCGAGGCCGGGGCGCTTCCCTGCGCGCTCGGCGAGCTGCGCATCAATGCCCTCCTCGAGCCATGCAGAGCGGCTGAGCACGAGCTCGAATGGTTTCGGGAATGTGCCGGTCGCGATCATGCGGTAGAGCGTCGATTGACCGTGCCCGCTGCTTCGTCATATCAGGGACGCGATACTTGCCTGCGCCATCAATTCTGGTCGTGGAGCGCGGATCTGCTGGCCGGCAATCGTTCCGCAATTGTCATCCCGCGGCAGCGCCCTATAAGCGTGCCCATCGTTCCACAGCGCACTCTGCGCGAAACGCGGGGCGGCTACTGAGAACTAGGCATTCCAGGGGCGGCTCGCACCAGCGACGCCGCTGCACGGTGCTCCCATCGATTCACGCCGAGCACGCCGTTGTACACGTCCGTAATTATCAGGCACCCTGATAAAATGCCGCGTCGCAACATTTTTGTGAGGTTGTGTCACGATGCACTGGCTAACGCGACATCTGAGCCGGATTCCCCTGTAAAAATATGAGGAATGAGCCGATCGTCATACCCTTCTATGACGCCAATCCGATCGGGTCAGCGCTTTCCTGCACTCACGGGATAGGGCGCGCACCGTAGGGAGGTGATCAGCCAAATTGAATCGCTATTCTCAGCCACGAACTTCCTGAATCGAAACAACATGAGGATTCGATGATGCTGATGGATAACAAGGTTGGACTCGTTACGGGCGCCGGTTCCGGCATGGGGCGCGCAGCAGCGCTTGCGCTGGCGCGCGAGGGCGCGATCGTGATTCTTGCCGGACGCGGCGAGGACAAGCTCGCCGCCGTCAAGAAAGAAGTCGAGGCAGCGGGCGGCGTTGCCGAGATCAAGCCCGCAGACGCTTCGCGCCGCGAGGACAATGAGGCACTCGTCGCTTTCGCCGAAGCCCGCTTCGGCCGGCTCGACTTCGCCTTCAACAACGCCGGCGGTCACGCCGACTTCAAGCCGATCGACCAGACGAGCGTCGAAGAAGCGGAATGGGTCATCGATCTGAACTTCAAGGGCGTCTATTACGGCGTGAAGTACCAGACCGAGGCCATGTTGCGCGCTGGTGGTGGCGCGATTGTCAACAATGCGTCGATCTTCGGGCTGCGAGGAATGGACGGCATCGCGCACTATGTTGCCAGCAAACACGCCGTCGTGGGACTCACGCGCGCTGTCGCGAAGGAATACGCGCAGCGTGACATCCGCGTCAACGCCGTTTGTCCTGGCGCGACGCAAACGCCCAACTACATGCGCTCGACGGGCGGCGATGTGCATCTGCTCGATGACGCGATTCCGATGCGCCGCCTTGCCCAGCCGGAGGAAGTGGCGCAAGCGGTGGTCTTTCTGCTGTCGGGGCAGAGCTCGTACGTGACCGGCGCCGTATTGTCGGTGGACGGCGGCATGAGCATCTGATGCACGCACGCGGGCGCTCGTGAGCGCGCCCGCCCGGACGTGACGCAATTAATTTGTGAAGCAGTCCATATGATTGTGGGGAATGACGCGAACGCGTAGAGGGGAGTCATAATGCCAGGTACGTTGGTCCAGGAAGCAGCAAGCGAGGAAGATCTTTCAACCGAAAGAATCGGTATAAAAGGGCGGATGCCAAAGCTGTCGTTGACGATGGCCTGGTGGTCGCTGTGCAGCACGATGGTGCCTATTGTGATCGGCGCGACGCTCGCGCTCCACTTCGGGGCGTTGAACGCGATCATCGGCATGGTGCTTTCTGTCGTGGTCTATTCGTCAGCCAACTACGTCATCAGCCGCTTTGCGCTGCGCACCGGGCTCTCTGTCGCGCTCTTCTCGCGCGTCCTGTTCGGGCGCGTCGGTGCGCTGCTCGCCACGCTGATCTTTGCCGTGACGGTGATCTATTACACGGTTTTCGAGACTTCCGTGATGGCTGTGGCCGTCAACACGCTGTTTCCGAAGATATCGTTCCAGATCGCGGCGCTGCTCGTGATCGTGTATTCGGTGCCGCTTGTCTTCGGCAGTGTGCAGCACTGGCTGGACAAACTTAATGGCGTCCTGCTGCCGTTTTATATTTTCGGTTTGTTCGCAGCCGTTGCAATGGCAACTTACGAGTACGGCTACAACCCGAACTGGATCGATTTCGGCGCGGGCCGGAACGGCTCCCCGAACGGCTCCCCGAACGGCTGGTGGGACTGCTTCGTCGCTTACATGGGCGTATGGACCTTCATGATGGCCGCCTTCGACTTCGCGCGCTTCGGCAGGAAGGAAGACGAACGATACCATGCGCTCTTCAACTTCGGCGCGCCGTTCTGGGTTATGACACTCGTGATCAACGGCGTGATCGGCATCTACCTCGTCAGCGCGATTCCCACGAGCGGCCCGCTCTCCGAACTGTCCGTGGTGATGGCGCTGCTCAAGCTCATGGGTATCGGCGGCTTCCTGTTTCTGTGGATCACCCAAACGCGTATTAACACGGCGAATTACTATCTCGCCACTGTCAACACACATGCCTTCTTCGAAAAGGCATTGGGTTTGAAGTTACCCAAATTCGTCTGGGCGATCGTTGTTGGCGTGATCGTCTACGCCCTTACATTGTCCGGCCTGTTCGCCAATCTGCTCAAAGCGCTGCAATACCAGGGCGTGTTCGTTGTCGCGTGGGTCGCGATTGCGCTGACACACATCATTTCCACACGCTATGAAGATCCGTTCGGCGGCGACGACGAAGCGATCGAAGCGGTGCCTGCGTTCAACGTCATCGGCCTGAGCGCATGGTTCGTGGCTGCGGCCGCGGGCATCATCGTGATGAACCAGTCACCGAACATCAGCGGCTCGTCGGCTCCCGTGACATTCGTAGTTGCCGCAATTGCCTATCGATTTTTGACTACCTATTCTAGACGGGCAGTACAGGCAGGGCAGGTCTAGCCGCCTGGCCCAAGTGGATGCGCGCCTCGGGGATTTCCGAGGCGCGTCTGTTTTGCGAGTGCGAAGTATCGTGGATTCGACGAGGAGAGGCGCGATGAGCTTTTTGACTGGTTTTTCAGCGACATCGCCCGAGACCGTACTGTCCCAATTCCCGTTGTGCCGGACCACGAATATCGATGAAGCAGTGTCGTGGTGCGAACGCGTGTTCTGCGAGAGCGAGATTCGCAGCTCGGGTGTCGACGACAAGATCGATGCGACGATCTTTTACCGCAAACTGGGTTGCGCCGGCATCGGCCGCATGAGTTACGGCGCGAACGTTACCATCACGCCACGGACATTCGAATCGTTTTTGCTCGTACAGATGCCCATTCGCGGCGAGGAACAAGTCGAGTTCGACGGCCATCGCTGGGCATGCACACCCACACAAGGTCTGGTGCTGAACGCGCATGCGCAGACGCGTATTTACCACGACGCGGGTACCGAGAAGCTGTTCGCTCGCATCGACTCCGAGTTGTTGAACACATGCTGCCAGCAGGCGCTGGGCCGATCGCTGCGCAAGCCCATAGAATTCCAGCCGATCATGCCCCTGCACGAGCCGGGCAGCCAGCAATGGATGCGGACGTTAGGCTGGCTCTTCGACGCGCTCTCGACCGACATGACCGAGCTCCCTCCGCTGATGCGCACGCAGATGGAGCGCACGCTTGCCGTGACCCTGCTGATTCATCAGCCGAATAACTACAGCGCCGAGTTGCGCGCGGGCGACGAGCGCTCGATCACCCCCGCTTTTGTGCGCCGTGCCGAGCGCTTCGTCGAGGAGCACGCGCAGGACGCCATCACGATCGGCGATATCGCCGCGCATGTGGGCGTGAGCACCCGCTCGCTCTACGCGGGCTTCAGGCGCTATCGCAACACCTCGCCGATGCAGCATCTCAAGGACGTGCGTCTGCGCCGGGTCTTCGAAGAATTGAAGGTCATGTCGCCGACGAAAGGCACCATCGCATCGGTGGCGTTCAACTGGGGTTTCAATCATCTCGGACACTTCAGTGCCGATTACAAGCGCCTTTTCAACGAGACGCCTTCGCAGACGCTCGCTCGCTGATTTTTCTTGCACTGTCCGGATAGAGTTGCATTGATTCGATAGGAGTGTTGATCGGTTGCTGCCTATGATGGAACCAACGTTCGATTCAGATAGAACTAAACGTAGTCATCAAGGAGGAAGCAGTCCATGTCCGATCAGCCAGTTGTGCGCCGCCGTAACGGTACCGGTCAAACTGAGAACAATGGAAATGCGGGCGCCGCCCAAAGTCAGTATCAGCCGTATAAGGATGCCGCGTGGGGATTCGTCAATCACTGGTATCCGGTGCTATTCAGCAACGAGCTTGCGGAGGACCAGGTTGAAGGGATCCAGATCTGCGGCATTCCGATCGTGTTGCGGCGCGCGGAAGGCAAGGTCTATGCGCTGAAGGATCAATGCCTACATCGTGGCGTTCGTCTGTCCGAGAAGCCGATGTGCTTCAACAAGAAGACGATTACTTGCTGGTATCACGGTTTTACGTTCGATCTCGACGACGGCCTGCTTTCCACCATCGTCGCAAACCCCGACGACAAACTCGTAGGCACGATGGGTGTGACGTGGTATCCGGTGGAGGAAATCGCGGGCATGATCTTCGTGTTCGTGCGCGCGGACGACTTCCCGGACGACGCCGTGCCGCCGCTCGCCGAGGATCTGCCGCTGCGCTTCCCCGAGAATAGCGAGCGCTTTCCGCATCCGCACTGGCCGGCAGTGCCGCATCTGCTCGACAAGAACGCGGTTGCGATGGGCATTCATCGTATCGGCTACACCAACTGGCGGATCGCCGTCGAGAACGGCATCGACAACGGCCACCTGCTGCTGCACAAAGACAACTCGATCGTCCACGCGAACGAATGGATTTTGCCACTCGGCATCCTGCCCAATGGCGACGACTGCATTGCCGTGTTCGAGGATGAAAATGGCCCGAAGGGCATGCTCCAGTGGATGGGTACCGAAAAGTGGACGCCGGTTCTCGAAAACAAGGAGCTGGGACTTTCGGTGCCCGGCGTTCGCGGCCGCCCGTATCGCACTTCGATCACGCTGCCCGGCATCGTAGCAGTCGAGAACTGGCCTGGCGAAAAGATGATACAGCTCGAATGGTTTGTGCCAATTACCGACGACACGCACGAATACTGGGAAGTGATCGTGCGCATCTGCGAAACGCCGGAAGAGCTGCAGGACCACACGTATCGGTTCGAGCGCGTCTACAAGCCGCTTGCGCTGCACGGCTTCAACGATTGCGATATCTACGCGCGCGAAGCGATGGAAAACTTCTACGCCGATGGAACGGGCTGGGAAGATGAGAAACTCGTCGCCACCGATATTTCGCCGATTACGTGGCGCAAGGTGGCGGCCCGCTGGAACCGCGGCATCGCGAAGCCGCCGAAGGGCGTGCAAGGCGCACGTCGCGATTCGAGCTTGCGTTTCAAGCAGACTGCGGATGGCAAGCGGCCCGCCTACAAGGTCGAGCAGATCGAAGATTGAGCAGACGCTTAAAGCGCTTACGTCAAAGCGGGCTTCGGCCCGCTTTTTTTTGATATCAAGATTCGTATTACATATCAATTAAAAGATATTGCACTCATCGGATAGCTGATGCAGCGAAGGGGAAGCCCAAAAACACCGCACACCCTACGATGTTTCCAACGCGATCCGATGGCGCAGCCGGTCTCCCGAGTTCGTGCTTTTGTCCAGACGATGTAATGAGCGACAGGCCGATGAACATGAAGGAACGAATTGCGCGGCCGATTTCCGGTACATCGGCCGGCAGTGATTCGTGGCCGGTTCGCCCGAGCCGGTCGCGCAAGAGTTCGGCGGCATGGGGGTGATTTACATCCCGGAACTCGTACTTTGCATGCTGAAGATCATGTGTGTCGTCTGGACACGTTGACGCGGGAACGGCGCGATCAGCGCCTCTGACGATTCGACGCGGGACAACTGGAGAGCACGAGTGAGCGATAAAAAGCGGGTAAAAATAATTTTCCCGGTTCCAATGAGCGATCAGACGCGTGGGCTGGTCGAGTCGCAATTGCCCCCCGGCATCGTGCGCGATGACATCGAGGTGGGCTTCTTCGGCGCTGGCCGGCATATCATGCTTGCCGACACCTACTACGACATGGCGGTCATGGAGCGAGCGGTTATCGAAGCGGGCCTGCAGGCCGAGGCCGAAGGCTTCGACGCGGTGTGCATCAACACCGTCAGCGACTCGGGCATCGCCGCACTGCGCGCGCGTCTTTCGATTCCCGTGCTGGCGCCGGGCCAAAGCGCATTTCATGTCGCCGCGATGCTGGGCCATCGCTTCACGGTGCTTACGATGTGGCGGCGCTGGTATCCGCTCTATCAGAAGACGTTGCGCGAATACGGTCTCGAATCCCGGCTCGCTTCCATTCGACACATCGACGTGCGCCCCGACACCGAAGCGTTGCTTTCGGGCAAGGAGGACATCGTGTTCGCGAAGCTCGAGGCCGAAGCGCGCCGCGCGATCGACGAAGACGGGGCGGACGTAATCGTGCTCGGCTCTACCACAATGCATCAGTCGCATGCGTGGCTCGCCTCACGTCTGCCGGTGCCCGTGCTCAATCCCGGCGTGATCGCCTACAAGCTGTGCGAGATGTTTCTCGACCTGGGCCTCGCGCACAGCAAGCGGGCGTATCCCTCGCCCGAAACCCTCAAGGATGCCGCATTCGGCTGGAGCTGAGCCGAGTTCGATACGCACACCGGATCGTCGCATGGCATCGAATTTCATGACTGACGCGCCCCAGGCGAATGGGAATGTGCGGCCTTCTGATCCGACATGACTATCGCGGCCGCGCCGCGCATACGAGCGCAGCGGACTGAACGCATTGATTGCGCTTGACGAGCGAGGCGCGCTTGAAGCCGCACGTGGTGCCGACACGCAGATAGAGGCTGGCACGTGCGCGCCCGGCGCCTTCGTGCCGACGGTGGAGATGTGCCTCGGACGCATGCCGACCGCCGCGTGAGGATTGGGCCACCCGGTTTCCCTGCTGCCGGGCGGGCGTCGTTGCGCAGGGAAATGTACCGCGTATCAAGCATATTAGCGGCATGGACAGACTCATCTCTATAGAAAAAGGTCAACGGCAATGAAAGTCACGGGCAAGCAGGCATTCTGTCTGGCGTTGGGGAGTCTTTGCGCGCCGGCGTTCGCGCAAAGCAGTGTGCAGATCTACGGGTTGCTCGACGCAGGCATTTCGTGGGTCAGCAATCAGGGCGGTCATTCCGTCACCAAGTTCGACGACGGCATTAACGGGCCGACCTTCATTGGCCTACGCGGCAACGAGGATCTGGGCAGCGGCGTACGTGCGCTGTTCGTGCTCGAATCGCAATTCCAGATCGGGCTCGGCAGCAATATCCCGGGGCAAGGGATTTTCGGCCGCCAGGCGTATGTGGGTTTGTCGTCGGACCGTCTTGGCACGCTCACATTGGGCAATCAGTTCGATTTTATGTATGACTCGTTTGCACGCGGTAGCAACGAGCCAGGCATTCTCGCGGGCGGTCTCTACAATTTCCGCAGCGGCCCGTTTCAGAGCCTGGGCTTGCCGTCGCGCAACCCGAACGGCGCAGGCAATCCGAGCGGCTCGACCGATTGGGATCGCGGTGCGGACGAACAGGTGTTCAACGCAGTCAAATACCAATCACCCTCGTTTCACGGTATTTCTTTCGGCCTGCTCTACGGGCTTGGCGGCGTGCCCGGGGCGTTCTCGGCGGGGTCGACGTTCAGCGCGACGGTGACGTACGCGGCCGGCCCGGTCGGCCTTGCGGCGGCCTATACCGGTGTGCGCTATCAGGGTCAAACCTCCGCCGATATCAATCCGTTTCGCACGTGGGGCGTGGGCGGCCACTACGATTTCGGCGCGGTGACGATGGCCGCGCTTTTCACCACCACACGCAACGTGAATTCGGGCGCCTCCGTCTACGCCGCGCAAATCGGCGCGAACTGGATCATCGTGCCGGACGTGACGCTCGGTGGCACGTATCTCTATATGAAGGGCAATAACGAGCTGAATAACGTGCACGCGAACCAGGTCGGTGCGACGCTCAGCTATCTGCTTTCGAAGCGCTCGCTCGTCTACGTGCAGGGCGTGTATCAGCGCGGCAGCCACGACTCCAATGCACAGATCAACGGTGTCCAGTTGCCGGCGGAACTGGGCGCTTCCACCTCGTCGAATCAGGGTATCGCCCGGATCGGCGTGCGCACGCTGTTCTGAGATTCATGCATGAAGGCCGCACCACGCTGAACGAAAAAAGGAAAACGACATGGAAACAGGCAGAAAAATCCGCGGGTTGGTGTTGACGGCAGCGCTGCTGTCGATATCAGGGACTCCCCTCGTGGCATTCGCACAGCCGGCGAGCGAGGCGGTTTCAGCGCCTGCGACGGCCGCTTCGGCGTCGCTCACGAAAAAAGAGTTGCGTGCGCAGCGCAAGGCCAAGCGCAAGGCCGCGCGCGCGAGAAAGAATGCGGAGTTGAAGCAACTTGAAAGCTCGGGATATCGAGCAGGCCAGTACGACCCGAACTACCCGGCAAACGTGCCGAAGGCTCAGCAGAAGGCCACAGGCACTCCCGCGAGCCAGTAAGCGATGCGGAGCGCGCGTGCCGATGCACGGCACGCGCGCAAACGGATCCCGAACGTGGCGAACCCCGGGTTCATCTGGTCCGACGAATGACTGCCCGGCAGCGCGCCCATTCTTGCAGTATCGGGATAGTCTATGCACGAACCGGATAGTAGGCCGGGTAAGCGTGGAATAGTCTGCATGCAACAATCCTGCGCGTGGTCAAGGCATTCGGCAGAGCATTCGAAAATGGACGGAGACGGTGCGAATGCACATGTATGGAAAGGGTTTGCGGCGGCGCACTGCCGACTACACCCGTAGACCCCGATGGTCCTCCCGGTTCACGCATACGAAATCTATGGCGGCAAGACCGCGACAGGTGAATTCAAACATTTGCATCGCGACCGTAGCGGAATTCGCGTGTGGGTGGAATTTTTTGCGACCGTATAATTGCCTGACCATCCAGGCTTGTCCCCCAATCACTGAATACATCTGACTTTTCAGCAATGGAACAGAACGAGGCGTTGCATTTTGAGGCTAGCGACGACTCTGGCCCCTCTACTGATGCGGAGTTATTTCGGACCCGGGATATAGAGCAGGCTCGAGACTGGGGGACGCGTACATTCTGCGAAAACGATCTTCGAAATATCGATGTGCGAAGTGAACTCGACGCGCGCCTGATGTATCGGAAGTATGGCTCGATCGGCATCGGACGAATGAGCTATGGCGGCGAAGTCAGGATCCGGCCGACCACCTTTGACGACTTCTATTTGGTACAGGTGCCACTCAGTGGCAGTGAGCACATCTCCAGTGGAAAGCACTGCATCAGTTCATCGCCTACGGTCGGCTCGATTCTCAACGCCAGGCAGCAACATGAAATTATTCATACGAGAGGCACTGAAAAGCTGATTCTCCGTATTGATCGCGATTTGGTGGAGCGTCTGTGCGGGCAGCATCTCGGCAACGGTGCGCAGACCCGAGTCGAATTCAAAACCGCGATGCCACTCGATTCCGCCGCCGGCAGGCGGTGGGCTTCCACCATGCAGTGGCTCTTCGATTATCTGGACGGCACTCATTCGTCATCACCATTGTTGGCGGCGCAAATCGAGCACATGATCGGCTCGCTGCTCCTCATCAGTCAAGCCAGCAATCATAGTCTGGCGCTTAATGAAGATCGATCACGTTCGGTGACGCCAGCGTTTATCAGGAAAGCAGAGATTTTCATCGAGGAGCGGGCGCACGAGCCTATTACGGTGGGAGCCATTGCCGAGCACGTAGGGGTCAGCACCAGTTCGTTATACACAGGATTCAGGAAGTACCGGAACACATCGCCTATGCACCTGCTGAAGTGCGTCAGGCTCAATCGGGTGCGGGAGCAGCTGTTGAAGTCGGATCCCCAAAATACCACGGTGACGGCGGTAGCGTATCAGTGGGGGTTTGCCCATCTGGGGCACTTCACCACCGATTACAAACGCTGGTTCGGCGAAACTCCTGGCGAAACACTGGCTCGCTAAGCTGTCTGCGTTGGACAAGAGACGGATGCGTAGGATTACGATCATCGAGGCGGGTTAAGGCGGTCCGCAACCGGATAGCGGCCTGCTGTAAAAATCGAATGCTGGTTAATCCAGGTACCAATCTGAACGGGGCTCTCGGGAGCCCCGTTTCCGATTGTAGGGAGAAACCCTCGGAACACATATTGAATGCACGGATGGGATAGGACCCGTAGTGATTGGAGTGTTCACTGCTCGGTCCGGTAATACGATTGCCTCGTGGTCACTGCTTAACCGGTGCGCAAAAAATTACCGCCTTTAAAAGGGCTAACTCCTTCTGAGGATGCACTCAAATGTCGAACCAAACTATTGTTCGTCGTCGCGTAGCGCAGCATTCGATTAGCGATACGCGCTACAACGATGCAAAGTCTCAGTCGCAATACCAGCCCTACAAGGACGCAGCCTGGGGCTTCATCAATCACTGGTATCCGGCGATGTTCAGCAAGGAGCTGGTGGAAACCACGGCCGAGAACGAAGAAGGCCTCCAGACGGGCATCAAGGGCATCATGATCGCCGGCGTGCCCATCGCGCTGCGTCGCGTCGATGGCAAGGTTTACGCAGTCAAGGACCAATGCGTTCACCGTGGCATTCGTCTCTCCGAGAAGCCGATGTGTTTCAGCAAGGAAACGATCACGTGCTGGTACCACGGCTTCACGTTCAATCTGGACGACGGCAAGCTCGCGACCATCGTTGCCAATCCGGACGACAAACTGATCGGCACGACGGGCATCACAACGTACCCGGTTCAGGAAGTCGCGGGCATGATCTTCGTGTTCGTTCGCGAAGACGACTTCCCGCTCGAAGACGTTCCCCCGCTGTCGGATGACCTGCCGTTCCGTTTCCCGGAAAACAACGATCGCTTTCCGCACCCGCTGTGGCCGGATTCGCCGTCGATCCTGGACGAAAACGCTGTCGCGCACGGCATGCACCGCACCGGCTTCGGCAACTGGCGCATCGCGTGCGAAAACGGCTTCGACAACGCACATATCCTGGTCCACAAGGACAACTCCATCGTTCACGTAAACGACTGGGTGCTTCCGCTGGGCATTCTGCCGGTCGCGGACGATTGCATTCAGGTCGTCGAGGACGAGAAGGGTCCGAAAGGCATGATGCAATGGTTGTTCACGGACAAGTGGCAGCCGGTGCTCGAAAACAAGGAACTGGGCCTGAAGATCGACAACATGAACGGTCGCTTCTATCGCACGTCGGTGGTCCTTCCGGGCGTTCTCATGGTCGAAAACTGGCCGGAAGAACATGTCGTCCAGTACGAATGGTACGTGCCGATCACGGACGATTTGCACGAGTACTGGGAAGTGCTGGTCCGCGTTTGCCCGACCGAAGAAGATCGCAAGAAGTTCAAGTACCGCTTTGACCGCGTGTACAAGGAACTGTGCCTGCATGGCTTCAACGACTGCGATCTGTACGCCCGCGAAGCGATGCAGCACTTCTATGCCGACGGCACCGGCTGGGATGACGAGCAACTGGTCTCGACCGACATCTCGCCGATCACTTGGCGCAAGCTCGCTTCGCGCCACAACCGCGGTATCGCGAAGCCCGGCAAGGGAGTCTACGGTGCAGTGAAAACCCACAGCACACGCCTGAAGGAGCTCGCCGACGGCAAGCGCCCGGCGTACTTCGTGGACCAGGTCTGGTTCTAAGGATGGGTCGGCACTCGCCAGGGTGCCTGTTTGCCCCGGTAGTACCTTGATGTCCCGGTTATGAAGGGAGAGGTCGGTTCGTCCGGTTTCCGATCTCCCTCTTCGTTTCCGTTGGAATCAAGTCTCGATCCAACTCAATTTATCGTCCCTATCCGTCATGAGCAGCTTTCCACGCGACTTGCATAATCTCGAGATCCACGACCTGTCGTTGCAGATTCGTAGTGGCAAGCTCAGCCCGGTAGAAGTCACCGCGGCGATGCTGGCCCGCGTGGACGCACTGGACGCGAATTTGCACAGCTTCGCCCGCGTGACGCCTGAACTGGCATTGAAGCAGGCAAAGCAAGCAGAGCAAGAGATTCGGGCCGGGAACGTCAGAAGTCCTCTGCATGGCATTCCGCTCGCAGTCAAGGATCTGTTCGATACCAAGGGCATCGTGACCGCCGGCGGTATGCCGATCCATTCGCAGCGCGTACCCACGGAAAATGCAACGGTCGTACAACGCCTGCAAGATGCCGGGTCGGTGATGCTGGGCAAGCTGCAAATGACGGAGGGCGCATTTGCCATCCACCATCCGACGATCCCCGACCCTGTCAATCCCTGGGGCGCCGCGCACTGGTGCGGTGCCAGTTCCTCGGGTTGCGGTGTCGCAACGGCGGCTCGGCTGTGCTATGGCACGGTCGGTTCCGATACGGGGGGATCGGTGAGATTCCCCAGTGCAGCCAACAATCTGACCGGGTTGAAAACCACTCACGGCACCATCAGCAGCAAGGGTGCGATGGAACTGGCCGCATCGCTGGATCACATAGGCCCGATGGCTCGCTCGGCGCGCGATGTACTGCTCCTTCTCGCGATTATTGGCGGTCACGACACGCAACGACTGCTTGACACCATTGACGAGCAACGATTCGGAAATTTCCTGAAGGGCTTCAGGGGATTGCGAATCGGCATGGACGAAGCGTGGATTTCGGCAGGCGTCGATTCCGTGATTCAGCGCGCGATTCAGCAGGTCAAGGTCATCCTCGCCGAGGCCGGCGGCGAAATCAAGAGCATCAAGGTTCCGGATACGCGGGCGACCAGCTCCAACTGGGAGCATCACTGCGGGGTTCAAACCGCTGTCGCTCATGAAGCGACGTATCCCGGCAAGGCCGCTGAATACGGTCCTGCACTTGCTCGTCTGATCGATCAGGGACGGCAGATCAAGGCAGTGGACTACGAGCGGATCATTCGCGAAGCCAGGCAGTTTGCGCGCGACATGGATGCGGTGTTCACCGAGGTGGACGTCGTATTGGCGCCGGTGCAGCCGTATGCGGCCCCGACGTATGAAAAGCTGGCGGATCTGGCTTCGGATCCTGAGGCCAACCGGCGGCTGATTCAGTTCACGGCGCCGTTCAATGCGTCGGGACACCCCGCGTTGTCGATACCTGTTGGATTTACGGAGCAAGGATTGCCCGTCGGCGGGCAACTCATTGGCCGCAAGTATCAGGACGACCTGCTGTGCATGGTCGGCATGGTATTGCAGAGCCACAGTGATTGGCATCGTCAGGTCCCGCCTGGATTGGCCTGATTGATTTTGAAGGTGTTCTTTTTTGTGGATTAAGTCATGGCCAAAGCGCATCAGGTAACCATCAATTTCGCAGACGGAGTAAGCCGTACCTTTGTCGCCGGGTCGGGCCAAAGCGTTCTCGAAGCCGCGATCAAGGCCGACGTACCTGTTCTGTATCAATGCACGGCCGGAGCCTGCGCGTCCTGCACGTGCAAGCTCGCGGACGGTGAGGCCGTGCCGATCCCCGGTGCCAGTTCGACGCTCCTCGCGTCGGAATACGCGGAAGGACATCGGCTACTGTGCGTCACGAAGGCCGAATCCGATTGTTCATTCGACGTCGCATACGGTTCCGAAGTCGGCTCGTCGGTCGCCCGCGAAGTGAATGTCTTCATCGACTCCGTGGAACGTATCGCACCTAATGTGATGCGTCTGACTGTCGAACTGGCCGATGGCGACTGGCTCGGATTCAGGCCGGGTCAGTTCATGCAGATCACGGTGCCCGGTGTGGGCGTTCTGCGCAGCTACAGCCCGTCGTCCACGTCGCTGACACTGCCCAAGATGACATTCCTGGTGCGGTTGTTGCCCAATGGCGCGATGTCCACGTTCCTCGAAAACGACGCACGAACGGATCAGGTTCTGACGATGAAGGGACCCTACGGTGCGTTCTTTCTGCGTGACGAGCATCGTCGCGCACCGCATATCTTCGTCGCCGGCGGGACGGGCCTGGCGCCGATCCTGTCGATGATCGACAGCCTTCGACAAAGCTCGGGCAAGAAGGCGCCGATGCTGCTTTCGTTTGGTTGTGCGGTTCCCGAAGCGCTGTTTTCTCTGGACGACATCGAACTGCGTCAGCACTGGTTGCCGTCGCTGAAGACCCGGATCTGCGTGGATCGCAACGCCACGGAAGGCCTGTACGAGGGTTCGCCGGTATCGGTTCTGAACGAAGACGACGTGACGGATCCGAACACCGTGGCTTATCTGTGCGGCCCTCAGCCGATGATCGAGGCGGCAACCACGCGCCTGATGGCGTTGGGCGTGAAGCCGGAATTGATTTTCGCAGAGCAGTTCGTTGCATCGAATTAAGGAGTAGCCGTGGAACTCAAAGCTACGAAACAACTGCCGTTTTCCGCTCAGCAGAACGAATGGTACGAAAAGGCCAAGGCCAACCTGAGTTCGAAGCGTCTTCAGAAGCTGTTGTTCGAACTGACGGACATTCACAGCCCGACGGGTTCGACCCGCGATGCTGCCGACTTCATGCAGCAGCACATGGAAACGATCGGGCTGCAAACAAAAACGCACGACAACTCGGCCATCAGCCGTTCGGTGATGGGTGAATACCGGGGCACCGGCGGCGGCGCGTCGCTGCTGCTTTATGCGCCTATCGACACTCACCTCGATCGCACCGCGGAAGAAGAGATTCTTTCCGGCCCCGGTCAGGAGGCCGATCTGCAGCCGCACGCCCGGCAGATTGACGACTGGGTATTCGGTCTCGGCGCTTCGAATCCGAAGGGCATGATCGCCACGCACGTCGAAGTGGCAACGTCAGTGCTGGAAGCGGGTATTCCGCTGAAGGGAAATCTGCTGGTCGGCTTGGCCGATGGCGGTATGCCCGTCGACATCAAGGCGCGTCATTCAGGCATGTCGAATGGCGTGATCAATCTGCTGAATCGCGGCATGTATCCCGATTTCGCCATCATCATGAAGCCGTGGAACTGGGTCTACCACGAAGAGCCGGGTATGGCGTGGTTCAAGGTCACGGTCAAGGGGACGATGGGTTATGCGGGGATCCCGCACGACACTCCGGGTTTCCGTTCGTCGGTGGTGCCGGCTGCCACGGTGATCCAGGCACTCCAGGCATGGCTTCCCGAATACACGAAACACAATACGTCGGGCGTTATCGAGCCGCATGGCTGGATTGCCGGCGTGCGTGGCGGTCAGCTCGAAAGACCCGCATTCCCGTCCGCGGTCACGGAGATTTTTCTCGACATTCGTGTGAACCCCCGGACGAGCCCCGCCGATGTCAAGGCGCAGTTCGCGAACTTCATCCGGGACGTGAACGCTCGTCTTCCGGAAATCGACCTGGACTGGGAGATGTACGGCTCGGTCCCGGGTGGCACCACGGATCCGGACAACTGGATCGTTCAGTCGGCCAAGCGTGGTTGGGAGCACATCGAGGGACGTCCGCACGGCGTTCCCGACATGCTCGCGGGTCAGACGGATGGCGCGGCGCTGCGTCGTTACGGTGTGCCGACTGCTCGTATCGGTTGGCCGTGGCCGGCTCAGGGCGCTCCCGTGCCGGTTGCCGAGGGGCTGGGTGGCATGGGTGCCACCTACGTTCCCGACCTGATGCCCTGCGCTGAAAAGATCCTGTATGCGGTGATCGACACGCTGACGCGTGAGCGGAGCGAGCTCGGCCTTTGAGTTTTTGTCGTTGCGGTTTCATCACCGGAAGGCAAAGCAGGATTCAGACATGGGCAACAGGCGCATCAAGATGCTTTTCCCGGTTCCGACGGGCGATGCCCGCCGCTAAGGATTGAATATGACCCACGATAAAGAACAACCGTTCATCGATTTCACGATGGCCGATGCCACTCGGGCTTTTCACGACGGATCGGTGACGAGTACCCAGTTGGTATTGGCCTGTCTGAACCGTATCAACGCAGGGCAAGCGCTGAATGCATTCGTTACCGTTGATGCAGAGGGCGCATTGAAGGCCGCAGCGGCTATTGATCGCGCACGGCAGGCCGGGGGGCGATTGGGGCTGCTGGCCGGCATCCCTATCGTGGTCAAGGACAACATTCATAGCGCAGGCTTGCGCTGCACCGCAGGTAGTCCCGCATTCGCGGACTTCGTGCCCGCCGCGGATGCACCGACTGTGCGCAAGCTCCGGGATGCCGGCGCCATTGTGCTGGGCAAGACCAACATGCATGAGCTGGCCTACGGAGCGACCGGCTACAACGGCGCCTTCAATACGGGAGCAGGCCGTGGCGTTCGTAACGCGTACGACCAGACAAAGATTGCGGGCGGTTCGTCCTCAGGCTCGGCCGCTGCTCTGGGTGCGCGTATGGCGCTCGGGGCGCTGGGAACCGATACGGGGGGGTCAATGCGCATTCCCCCGGCACTCAATGGCGTGGCTTCGCTGCGTCCTACCTGGGGTCGCTACTCGGACCAGGGCGTGATCCCGATTGCCCGAACTCGGGATACCGTGGGCCCGATGGCATTGACTATGCACGATGTGGCGCTCCTTGACGGTGTGATTTCCGACGAGTACGCGTTGCCCCACGTCGAACTCAAGACGCTGCGTCTGGGCCTTCCCGCCGAGTTCTGGGCGAATCTCGATCCCGACATACGCGATGTAGCGGAATCTGTCGTCACCCGCCTCACGCAGTTGGGTGTGACCTTCATCGATCTGGGCAAAACCGGCTTGATGGAACTGAATGATGCAGTGGGCTTCCAGGCGGTGGTCGGTGAATCCCGATCCAGTATGGAGCAGTACCTGAAAGACAACGATCACCCGATGACGGTCGAGCGCCTGGCCGAAAAGATCGACAGTCCGGACGTGAAATGGATCTATGAAAACTGGGTGCTGCCCAACAAGTTTCCGAATGCCGCGGGTGAAATGGTGGATGTCGCGCCGATGTACGAACAGGCACAAAAGGCCGGTGGCGGACGGGATCGGTTGAGAGCCAGGTATGCCGAACTGTTTTCGCAGCATCGGCTGGATGCGCTGATGTTCCCGACTACCGCATGCGTGGCGCCCGATGCCGACGACAGCATTTATGAGGAAGAGAACTTCCGGCGTCTGATCCAGAACACCGAACCGATGGCGAGTGCCGGCCTTCCGGGCCTGAATCTGCCAGCAGGACTGGGCGCTCAGACCGGACTCCCGGTTGGCATGGAGTTCGATGGTCCGCAAGGTTCGGATCGACGGCTGCTCTCGATTGGCATTGTGTTGGAAAGCGTTTTGGGCTGCATTGCGCGCCCCTGATGGGCCTGTACGTTGTTTCTACAAGGATCGAACAGAGATGATTGATGCGCTGAGCTACATCGTGGTCGAAACCCCGCGTATGCAGGAATGGATCGACCAGGTGACGAGGCACGTCGGTATGCAGGTCGACGTGATCGAAGCGGGAAAGACCATGCGCATTCGCGCGGACGAAAAGATTCAGCGGTTCGTCGTCACTGCGACCGGTGGCGAGTCGACGATGGGAATGGGTTTCGAAGTCCCGGACGTTGCGACGTGGGCCGCGTGCGCGAAGGCATTGGAGGCCGCTGGTTATAAAACGACGCCCGGCACGGCCGAGGAAATCGAATTCCGGGGCGTCGAAAACATGATGCACTTCCGTGACGATGATGGCGTGCGTCTCGAGATCGCCTATGGTCTGGCCGATGCGGATACCGAATTCGTGCCCGGTCGCCCGATTGGCGGTTTCCGTACCGGCAACATGGGGTTGGGTCACGTGGCGCTCATGACGGAGCACTTCGAGGAACTCTCGAACCTGTATCGCAACGTCCTGGGCATGCACCTCACGGACTACACCTATAAACCGTTCAAGGTTGAATTCCTGCACTGCAACCCGCGTCACCATACGATCGGTATCGCCCACACGGGCGGCAAGTCCGGCATCTATCACCTGATGCTCGAATACAACGACTTCGATGACGTCGGTCGCGCATACGATACCGCGCTCCTGAATCCGGATTCGATTGGTGTGACGCTGGGTCGTCACATCAACGACCACGCCACCTCGTTCTATCTGAAGAACCCGGATGGATGGATGTTCGAACTGGGTTGGGCAACGCGAACGATCGGCCCTGACTGGGAAGTTGAAGAACTGAAAGGCATGAGTCTTTGGGGGCATGACCGGACCTGGCTTCCGGATCACAAGCGCGAAGAAGCGCGACAAATTCTCAAGCAACTGGCGGCCGAAGGCATGCGTGCACCGGTTGTTATCCCCGATACACAAAAGGCAAAGTCATGAATAACGCAAGTCCCGAAATCGCAAATTCACTGACGCTGGGTGACTTCACGCTGAACTATCACGACGTTGGTGACGGGGAAGCCGAGCCCGTCCTGCTGATTCATGGTTCAGGCCCCGGTGTCACGGCCTGGGCCAACTGGCGCGGCATTATTCCCGTACTGGGCCAGAAGGCGCGCGTTATCGCGCCGGATATGCTGGGATTCGGATATACCCAGTGCACCGAGCGCCTCACGCTGACTCCCGCTGTCTGGGTGGAATCCCTGGTCGTGTTGCTCGATGCACTGAAGATCAGGCGGGTATCGGTGGTCGGCAACTCCTTTGGCGGTGCCATCGCGCTGGCCCTGGCCAACGCGCATCCCGAGCGTGTGAATCGCCTGGTACTGATGGGGGCGGCAGGCATCAATGCACCGATCAGCGAGGGCCTCGAAAAGGTATGGGGTTACACGCCCAGCCTGGAGGCCATGAAGGGGTTAATGGAAGTGTTCGCCTACGATCACTCGATCATCACCGACGATCTGGTTCGTATGCGTTACGAGTCGTCGATTCGTGCCGACGTGCAGGAACGATTTGCCCGCCTGTTCCCGGCGCCGCGTCAGCGGGGCGTGGAAATGCTGGCTCTTGCCGAATCGGATCTGAAGGCGATCAAGCACCAGACACTGCTTATCCACGGCGTGAACGATCAGGTGATCCCGGTCGAGTGGTCGCGACAGATGAAGACGTTGCTGCAGAACTCGACGCTGCGGGAGTTCGATCAGTGCGGACACTGGGTGCAGATAGAAAAGGCCGCGGCGTTCACGCTCGCGGTTTCCGAATTCCTGTTCAATTGATGAGCGAGATCACGATGGAAAATCTGGATATCGAGGGCCGTTGGGAAATTCAGGCCTGGGAACAAATTTTTGATGACGGCCGGGTGACCTACCCGATGGGTATGGCGCTCGATGGGTTCATGGAATACGGGCCGAATGGCATGTTCTGTGCCATCACCAAAAAGGATCGCGCACAGTTCACGACCGGAGGTCAGTGGAATGCGTCGGATGCAGAGAAGGCCGCGGCGTACAACACATACCTGACCTACGCCGGCGACTGGAGCGTCGCAGGCAATGTGGTAACGCACGCGGTAAAACACTGCCTTTTCCCGAACTGGGTAGGTGGCGAACAGAAGCGCTTTGCGGAGCTGAAAGGCGATCTGTTGTCTCTGACCACGCATAAGCTGGAAGCGGGTACGTCGGAAGCGCGGGTCGCTCGTCTCACATTTAAGCGTGCCTGAAGCCCGTATATGTCGGTTCTTCCTGAATGCCTTTCCCATACCTGGATGGATCGCGGGGTTCGCCTGCATCCATGCGGCACCCAGCGTGCGAGGAGAAATTAGATGAGCAAGCAAGCGATCGCGGAACGGCTGCGCATTGCCGAAACCACCCGCCAGGCTATCGATCCCATACGCGCGGGATTTGCGGTTCCTGCGATTCATCCGGAAATCGCGCTTGACGATATGGCAACTGCCTATGCGGTGCAGCAAATCAATGTCGAGGGACGTGTCGCTCGGGGCGAACGCATTGTTGGTCGCAAGATCGGTCTGACCTCGCAGGCGGTACAGAAACAGTTGGGCGTCGATCAACCGGACTTCGGCACCCTGTTTGCGTCCATGGCCTACGGCGATAGTGAACCGATCCCGCTGTCGAAACTGATCCAGCCGAAGGTCGAGGCCGAAATCGCATTGGTGCTGAATCGCGATCTGACGCACGAGCGTCATACGTTTGCCGATCTGCTGGGGGCGACGGACTACGCGGTGGCCGCCATCGAAGTCGTGGACAGCCGAATCCGAAACTGGAACATCAAGTTCGTGGATACGGTTGCCGACAACGCATCGAGTGCCGCATTCGTTTTGGGTTCGCGTCCGGTTCCGCTGTCGCAGCTCGATCTGAGCACGTGTGCGATGAAGCTTGAATCAGACGGGGAAGTGCGCTCGACAGGCAACGGCGCTGCGTGTCTGGGTCATCCGCTGAATGCCGCGGTATGGCTCGCGGACCGTATGGCTGCGCTGGGTGCGCCGCTGCGTGCGGGTGATGTCGTTCTGACGGGCGCGCTGGGGCCCATGGTTGCAGTCACCACGCCTGGCACCTGCACGGCGGTAATCGAAGGGCTGGGCCCGGTCCGCGCAACTTTCATCAAATAACGAATATGGCGAAGAAACTCAAAGTAGCGATCATCGGCTCGGGTAACATCGGCACCGATCTGATGATCAAGATCATGCGCAAAAGCGAAGTACTGGAAATGGGCGCCATGGTCGGTATCGATCCGAACTCGGATGGTCTGGCGCGTGCGGCCCGTCTGGGTGTCGCGGTCACCCATGAAGGTGTTGAAGGCCTGACCCGGTTGCCCGTGTTCAAGGACATCGATTTCGTGTTCGACGCCACGTCGGCCGGCGCTCACGTGAAGAACGACGCATTCCTTCGCACGCTGAAGCCCGACATACGGATGATCGATCTGACTCCCGCGGCAATCGGACCGTACTGCATTCCCGTCGTGAACGGCGAAGCGAACGTCGATGCACGCAACGTCAACATGGTGACGTGCGGCGGGCAGGCCACGATTCCGATGGTCGCGGCGGTTTCGCGTGTCGCCAAGGTTCACTACGGCGAAATCATCGCGTCGATCTCCAGCAAGTCGGCAGGCCCGGGTACCCGGGCCAACATCGACGAATTCACGGAAACCACCTCGAAGGCGATCGAAGCCGTGGGTGGAGCATCGAAGGGCAAGGCCATCATTATTCTGAATCCGGCCGAGCCGCCGGTCATCATGCGTGACACGGTGTACACGCTGTCGGAACGCGGCGATCGTGATGCCGTGGAGGCGTCGATCGAAGAGATGGTCAAGGCAGTGAACGCCTATGTCCCGGGTTATCGTCTGAAGCAGAAGGTGCAGTTCGATGAAGTTCAGAACCTGAACATCCCGGGACTCGGCAGCTTGAGCGGCCTGAAAACCTCGATTTTCCTCGAAGTCGAAGGCGCCGCACACTACCTGCCCGCTTATGCAGGCAACCTCGACATTATGACCAGCGCCGGTATGCGTACCGCGGAACGCATGGCTCAATCCATGATCGGCGCATGAAGGGACTGCAAATGACTCAGGGAAAGAAACTCTACATCTCCGACGTTACGCTGCGCGACGGCTCGCACGCGATTCGCCATCAGTATTCGATCCGGAACGTGCAGGACATCGCACGCGCGCTGGATAAGGCGAAAGTCGATTCCATCGAAGTCGCGCATGGTGACGGTCTGCAAGGCTCGAGCTTCAACTACGGCTTTGGCTCCCATTCGGATCTGGAGTGGATCGAGGCAGTTGCCGACGTGGTGACGCATGCGAAGATCGCGACCCTGCTGCTGCCCGGTATCGGCACCATTCACGATCTGAAGGCTGCCTATCAGGCGGGTGCACGCGTGGTTCGTGTCGCTACCCACTGCACGGAAGCTGACGTGTCGAAGCAGCATATCGAATACGCACGCGAACTCGGCATGGACACCGTGGGCTTCCTGATGATGAGCCACATGACCACGCCGGAAGCACTGGCCGGGCAGGCGAAGCTCATGGAAAGCTATGGCGCCACCACGATCTACGTCGTGGACTCCGGTGGCGCGCTGTCGATGCAAGACGTCCGCGATCGTTTCCGTGCCGTGAAGGCGGTCCTCGAACCCGCAACGCAGACTGGCATCCATGCCCACCACAACCTGTCGCTGGGTGTCGCAAACTCCATCGTTGCCGTGGAGGAAGGCTGTGACCGTATCGACGCATCGCTCGCCGGTATGGGCGCGGGCGCCGGCAATGCGCCGCTGGAGGTATTCATCGCCGCAGCGGAGCGCATGGGCTGGCATCACGGCACGGATCTGATGACGTTGATGGATGCGGCTGACGACATCGTGCGTCCGCTCCAGGATCGCCCGGTTCGGGTGGACCGTGAAACGCTGGCCTTGGGCTACGCAGGTGTGTATTCGTCGTTCCTGCGTCACTCGGAAGTGGCGGCAAGGAAGTACGGCCTGAAGACGGTGGATATTTTGGTCGAACTGGGCAAGCGCCGTATGGTCGGCGGTCAGGAAGACATGATCGTGGACGTGGCTTTGGATCTGCTGAAAGCTCAAAGATAAAACCGGAGACACTCGAGAATGACAAACGAAGGTCGATACATGCGCGCCGCGCGCCTCCACGACAACACGTCGGGCCAGTTCAGCATCGATACGATCCCGTATCCGACGCTCAGGCGTCCGACCGACGTCGTGATCAAGCTGAAAGCGTCTGGCATCGTGCCAAACCTGGGCAATGTGATCACCAATTATCGGTCGGAAAAGCCCTATCTCGCGCATGCGGCACTGCCTGCCATCTACGGTCTGGACGCAGCGGGTGTCGTGGCCGAAGTCGGTCCCGCAGTGACTGGCATCAAGATCGGCGAGCGTGTGTACATCAATCCGGGCCGTTCGTGCGGGTCGTGCCACGCCTGCCGTGTGGGCGAGTCCATCAACTGCGAAGCCTACGCATTCCAGGGCTACTTCGGCTTCGGACCGAAGTCGCAGTTCCTGTATGAAGAATACCCGTACGGAGGCCTCGGCGAATACGCCACGGCGCCCGCGAACGGTCTGGTGAAGCTCGGCGACAAGGTTTCGTTCGAAGTCGGCGCGCGTATGGGCTATCTGGGCACGGCCTATTCGGGTCTGCGCAAGGCACAAGTCGCGGCCGGAAAGTCGGTGATGATCATCGGCGGCACGGGCACGCTGGGCTTGTGTGCCACGCTGATCGCACGTGCAATGGGCGCGACGAAGATCCTGGTCGTCGCGCGCAACGAGGAAACGCTCGCCCAGGTCAAGGCTATCGATCCGGCCCGTATCCTGACGTACTCGGTCGCCAACGGATCGTCGGGCATGGCTGCATGGGCCAAAGCGCAGACGGACGGCGTTGGCGTCGACTCGGTGGTGGACGCGATCGCTCCGGGCCCGAACATGCAGGTCACCAAGGACGCCTTCGGTGCGCTGCGTCGCGGCGGCAAGCTCGTGGAAATCGGTGCTCAGATCAACGAAGTGCCGGTCAACATGCACGAAATGATGTGCTCCGCGCTATCGGTGATCGGCTCGCTCTGGTTCACGGTTGGCGAAGGCCAGGATCTGGTCGCGATGATCGAAGCCGGTACGCTCGATGTGTCGTCGTTCAGAAACCACACCTACACGCTCGATCAAGCAAATGAAGCGCTCCGCGACGCAGCAAAGCGCGTCACGGGTTTCGTCAACGTCGTGGTTGTCTACGACTAGGGGATATACGAAATGGTACGTCGCGTTGTAACCGGCCAAATCGACGGCAAGTCGGTTGTCTTGAGCGATTCGGAAGAATCGGGACACGCTTTTGCAGCCGTTCGAGGTTTCAGGACCACGCAGATTTGGGCCACGAGTCCCGAAACCGCACTGCCGCATTCGGGTGGTGACCCCGTTGCGGCTGCAACCATGGTAATGCCGGCGCTGAACGGGACCCGTCTGATGATCGTGCAGTTCCCACCCGACACCGTGATGGCTGATCCCGAGTTCGACGGCGCTGCCGCTGGCGCCGAGTATGCGGCCATCCTGCCGGGTCTGGCCGAATGTTTCGAACCCGATGGCTCGGGATTCCATATCACCGACTCGGTTGACTACGACATCATCCTCAGCGGCGAACTCTGTCTGGAAGTCGACGATGGGGAAATGCGTGTGCTGAAAGCCGGGGATATCGTGGTTCAGAACGGTACGCGTCACGCATGGCGCAACAAGAGCAACGCACCGGCTGTGATGGCTTCGATTCTGATTGGAACCCAACGAAAGGCTTGACCCGGAACCGAAGCGGGGAATGAAAAATGAACGATCAACTGACCAATCACGATGACCATCATGCACGGCGAACGACCAAAAGCATCGAAAGGCTGGAATGGAGCGATGCGCTGCTACTCGGACATGGCCCTATGGACGATGAGCATCGTGAGTTTGTTCAGGTTGTCACTGCACTGCGCAACAGTACGGCACATACCGCTTTGGCTGCACTCGATGCAGTGGAGAAACATTTGATTCGCCACTTCGATCTTGAACACGCGTGGATGGAGAAAACGGGTTTTCCCGAGGTCTATTCCAAGTGCCATCGAGATCAACACGACGAAGTTCTTGGTGCAGTGTTTCAGGTGCATCAACTGGCGGCTATCGGTCAGATCGGGCTGGGTGCCCTGCATAGACTTGCACAATCGCTGATGGATTGGTTTCCGGGCCACGCGGACTATATGGACTCGTCCTTGTCCGCGTGGATAAACGGTAAAACTCATGGCGCTCAGGCTGTGGTATTGCGGCGCAATCTGCTGCACGAGGATCGGGTGCCTGCGGAACGGTAGTTTTGAACATCTGCACGGATCGTGCATCGCTTGTGCTCGGCGGGATTTCGACGAACATCGGCGTCGAGTCAGCGGCCCGCACGAGCACGGGTACGCGCTGGTGCTCGTCGAGGACGCAATGAGCTGCGCCACGCCCGAGCATCACCGCGCGTCGATAAATTACATCTTCCCGAAGCTCGGTCTTGTGCGGCGATCCGGCGACGTACTCGAGGCGCTCGCAGTTGATGACGCCAGGTGGACAAGTACAGTGCGGGCGGAGAGCAGCGATGAACAGCTAACATCACACCGCTGCTTCGTCACTTTTGCGCTTCGTCGAAACCGTGTTCGATGGCCGAGGGGCAGGGCGCGCGATGTTTGCGCTCGTCCCGCTGCTCGTGCTTGCATTCGTATCAGGCAGATCCGAGTGGCTCGCCGCTGCAATCGTGCCGGTCGCGATGCTCGTCGCACTCGACCGCTCGAAGCTTGCACTGTTGGGCGGCTTGTGCAAGGATCAGGTGTCTGGTGCATGACGGCTAGCGGTAATGGATCCTGCGGTGCATCTCGTCGCCGCCCGCGCTACTCGCCAGAACCATAAGAGACGGTTTCAAAATGGCCCCTTGGGGCTGTTAACTTTCGCGGCGAGCTGTTAATCTTACTGTGTCACAAACGTAATACGTCGCTGGTACGTCCGCAGCATGGGCACTGGCCAAGCCGAGCAAGCAAATGGTAGCTCAGGCTATGACGTAGGCTCGTGATCGATGTGGGAACGTGAAGCTGCGCGCGCAGGACTGCCGCGCGGGAGGTAATCCGAGGGAACGTCAGGCACTTGTGCGACAAAGTTTTTTTTTACTGCTGCCGGACTGTTCTGCGATGCGGCGTTCGGCCATCAAGAAGCCGTAAGCGGCGATGCTCAAGCTGGCGTGATGATGAAACCCCCGCCAGCCGCGCCCTTCGTAGTGGCCCAGACCGAAGTCCTGCTTCAAGTCCTGATAGTCGCGCTCGATGCGCCAGCGCTGGTCAATGTCGATCCCAACTGGCGTGAGCTTCATGGCGGACTCTCCGGTTTGCCTGGGTAGATCTACATGATCTTCCTTCTTGGGCATCTTGATGTCGTCGACCCAGACGGGTCCGCCTTTGCTACCTTTCCCTGTCCTCATTCTTGCCACCTCCGCAACTCACGAGGGGTGGGAGGCGTCCATTCCATTGCCCCGCCCACGAAATAACGAAATGGTCCGAGAATTCCGACGCGTTACGGCGGGCCGAATCTCTCCGGCCGGCACACTGGCGAGCGAATTCCGCCAATGTGATCTGCGACATTCTTGCTGGCCAGGATCACAGCGGCGTATCGGCTAGCTACCACCACCTGCTAATTCCCCGGTGCATCGAGCGCGCTCGTCATTTCCTGTGCGGCGTGCTGCAACGAAGGCAGAAAGCGTTTCACGGCCTCCGCCGGATTGATCGCGTGCTCGAGGTAGATCACGTTCAGCGCCGCCATCACCCGATCATGCGCGCTGACCGCGACGGCGAGCGAGCCGATTTTGCGTTGTTCGGTCCAATCCCCATGGTTCGATCCGAAACCATCGGCGCGCGTCCGCCGCACTAGATTGCGGATGAATGCGTCGTCCGACGCGAGTTGCTGCTGTTGTTCACCGCCGGCACCGGCGCGTAGCAGGTCGAGAATATCCTCGCGCTCCGCATCCTGGCACGACGCGAAGTAGATGCGCCCCGATGCCGTCAGCAGCATCGGCAGCCGGCGCCCGACCATCGAACGATGAAACGACAGCGGGCTGAAGCGATGCGTCGTCTCGCGAATGATCATCGAATCGCCGTCCGGCGTCGTCAGGTCCGACGGCCACACGATTCGCTGCAGCAACGTGGCCATGATCGGCGGCGCGACCGTTGCAATGTGTTCGTCGTCGGTGAATCCTTCGCTCAGCTCGCGCACGCGCAACGTCAGACGAAACGTGTCGTCCGATTCGCTGCGCCGCACGAATCCGCCTTCCACCAGCGTTTCCAGCAACCGCCGCACGGTCGTGCGGTGCAGCCCCGTGACTTCGCTCAACTGCTGGCTCGTCGCGCGACCGTTCTCCAGCGCATTGAGGGCTTGCAGCACCTGCAGGCCGCGCGACAATCCTCGGACATTTGCGTACTTGCTCATCGAAAAATGTATTAAAAATCAACGATGTGCAACCCTTGCACATTTGGTTGAAATTGTTGAGCGGGTGTCTCTCGCTCCCTAGACTTGTCTCCATCCCGCCGCCACACGACGCGACACGGAACCCGTGACGTGCCCCGGCCGGAATCCATCGGCATACGCAGCGACCACCGAGTCGCGCGAGGAAGGAGACACATGAATCCCTCACCCAGTCCAGCCACGCATCGCGACCAGCGCGACCCGCTTTCCACCGACGTCGCCATCATCGGCGCAGGCCCGGTCGGCTTGATGATCGCCAACATTCTGGGCCTTCAGGGCGTGCGTGTCACGCTGATCGAGAAGCTCGAACGGATCATCGATTACCCGCGCGCGATTGGTCTGGATGACGAAGCATTGCGCGTGTTCCAGTCGATCGGCCTGGCCGACGAACTCGTGCCGCACACGACGCCCGATCACTGGATGCGTTTCGTGACGAAGGGCGGTCACTGCTTCGCATCGATCGAGCCGCGCACCGACGAATTCGGCTGGTCGCGCCGCAACGCGTTCATCCAGCCGCTCGCGGATCGCGTGCTCCACGAAGGCCTCGCGCGTTTCCCACACGTCCAGGTGCTGTTCGGACACAGCGTTGCATCGTTCACGCAGGACGCCGACGGCGTCAGCATCGACGTGGACGATGCGGATGGCGAACGCCGGACCGTGCGCGCAGCGTACATGGTCGGCGCGGACGGCGGCAACAGCTTCGTGCGCCGCGTGCTGAACGTGCCGTTCGAAGGCCGCACGAAGCCGAACCAGTGGATCGTCGTGGACGTGCGCAACGACCCGATCGGCTCGCCGCACATCTATATGCATTGCGATCACGAACGGCCGTACGTGTCGGCGGCGCTGCCGCACGGCATTCGCCGCTTCGAGTTCATGGTGATGCCGGGCGAGACCGAGGAAGAACTGTCGAAACCCGACAACATGGCTGCGCTGATCCGCAAGGTGGTCGCGGATCCGGATGCGGTCGACTACATCCGCAAGCGCGTCTATACGCACAATGCGCGTCTCGCGTCGACGTTTCACGTGGGCCGCGTCCTGCTTGCGGGCGACGCCGCGCACATCATGCCGGTGTGGCAGGGGCAGGGTTACAACAGCGGAATCCGCGACGCGAACAATCTCGGCTGGAAGCTCGCGATGGTCGCGCGGGGGCTCGCGGACAGCCGCCTGCTCGAAACCTATACCGTCGAACGCCGCGCGCATGCGCGTTCGATGATCCATCTTTCCGAAGTGGCGGGCGATATTTTCGCGCCGACGACACGTTTCGGCGCGCGCTTTCGCGACACCTTCGTGCGTGCGCTGACCCTGTTCCCGGCGGTGAAGCGCTACTTCGTCGAAATGCGCTTCAAGCCGATGCCGCGTTACGAGGCGGGCGCGGTACTGCTGCCCGCGCATGCCCCGAGGCGCGGCTGGCTTGCCCGCGTGCTCGAACGCTCGGGCAATTCCGCGCCGGGCCGGCTGCTCGGCCTGATGAGCGAAAAGCGCGATTCCTTGATCGGCCGGCTCGCTTACGGTCGCGATCCGTTGGCCGCGTCGCCGGTCGGGCGCATGTTCATCCAGCCGCGCGTGCGGCTGCCCGAGGGCCGCACCGTGCTGCTCGACGACGCGATCGGCACTGGTTTCGTCCTGCTGGGCTGGGGCGCGGATCCGACCTTCGGCATGACGCCGCAGGCGCGTGCGTTGTGGGCGCGGATCGGTGGCCGCTTCGTGATCGCGAAGCCGGACGCCCAGCTCGCTTACGCCGACGACGTGCCCACGGACGTGCTCGCGATCGGGGACGAGACGGGCCGGTTGAAGGACTGGTTCAGCCGTCTGCCGGAGTCGGTCGTGCTGTTGCGTCCCGATCGTTTCGTTGCGGGCGTATGTGCGCCACAGCAGGTGTCCTCGGCGATTGTCGCGTTAGCGGAAAAGCTCGGCATGACGGGAGGCGCGCGGCACGAGCACGGCGACGTCGCGCCATCGTCGCAAAGCCAGGTGTGCGATCGCGATGTCCTCACATACACGGCAGGAGCATGAGCATGCCGATTCATCTCGAATGTCTGTCCCATACGCCGCTGCACGGCTACTTCGATCCGGCGCCCGACGTGGTTGCCGAAGTCGAGCGCATCGGCCGAGCCGCGCGTGAACGTGTCGAGCGTTTCCGGCCTGACCTGATCGTCGTTTTCGCCCCCGATCATTTCAACGGATTCTTCTACGACATGATGCCGCCGTTCTGCATCGGCGCACGCGCCGACGCGATCGGTGATTTCAAGAGCCTGGCCGGCACGCTGCCGGTGCCGGGCGATCTCGCGCACGCGCTGGCGGAAAGCGTGCTGGCCGCCGACGTCGATGTCGCGCTGTCGTACCGGATGCAGGTCGACCACGGCTGCGCGCAGGCGCTTGAAATACTGACGGGCGGTCTCGATCGCCATCCGGTGATTCCGGTGTTCATCAATTCCGTCGCGCCACCGATGGCGCCGCTACGCCGCGCGCGTTTGCTGGGCGATGCGATCGGCCGCCATCTCGCGCGTACCGACCGCCGCGTACTGGTGGTCGGCTCGGGCGGCATCTCGCACGAGCCACCTGTACCGGAACTGATCGGCGCGACGGCCGAAGTGGCGGAGCGGCTGATCGCCGGTCGCAATCCGTCGGCCGAGTCGCGCGCGGCGCGTCAGGCGCGTACCGTGGCCGCCGCCCGTTCGTTTGCCGCCGGCGACAGTCCGCTGCATCCGCTCAACCCCGAATGGGATCGCGCGTTCCTTGCCAGACTCGCATCTGGCGAACTGACAGCGCTGGACGGCCTGACCAATGACGCGATCACGCGCGACGGCGGCAAGTCCGCGCACGAGATCCGCACGTGGGTCGCCGCATTCGCCGCGCTCGCCGCGTATGGCCCGTACCACGCGTCACTCGACTACTACCGCGCGATTCCCGAATGGATCGCGGGTTTCGCCACCATGCACGCCACGCCGTCGACCGCTGTCGCGGCGCTGGCGTGACAGAACTCCAGGAGACCTCGATGTCCGATTCGAACCTTGTGACGACACTGGCCGCGCGACTGCGCGAAGCCGAGGCGTCGCTCAGCACGATCGCGCCGCTGCGCGGCGAGGCCGCCGCGGGCGGCATCCCGCTCGACGCGATGACGATGGCATACGCGGTGCAGCAGGCCAACGTCGACCGGCGCGTCGCGAACGGCGAGCGCATCGTCGGCCGCAAGATCGGCCTGACGTCGCTCGCGGTGCAGGCACAGCTGGGTGTCGACCAGCCCGATTTCGGCGCGTTGTTCGCGAACATGGCTTGCGGCGACGGGGCGCCGATTTCGCTTGCGCAACTGATCCAGCCCAAGGTCGAAGCGGAGATCGCGCTCGTGCTCGATCACGACCTCACGCAAGACCGGCACACGTTCGTCGACATTCTGCGCGCGAGCGCTTATGCGCTCGCCGCGATCGAGGTGGTGGACAGCCGCATCCGCGACTGGGACATCCGGTTCGTCGACACGGTCGCCGACAACGCATCGAGCGCGCGCTTCGTGGTCGGCAGCCGTCCGGTGCCGCTTTCCCGGCTTGATCTGACGGGCTGTGCGATGACACTGGCCCGCGATGGCGAAGTGCTGTCGAAGGGCAGTGGCGCCGCCTGCCTCGGCAATCCGCTCAACGCTGCCGTGTGGCTGGCCGACCGGATGGTGCAGCTCGGCACGCCGCTGCGCGCCGGCGACGTGGTGCTGACCGGCGCGCTTGGTCCGATGGTCGCCGTCCGCGAGGCCGGCACCTATGTCGCGCAGATCGACGGGCTCGGCAGCGTCCGGGCAACTTTTACGGCTTAACTCAGGAACTCGTATGGCTTCCGAAAAACTCAAGGCGGCGATCATCGGCTCCGGCAACATCGGCACGGACCTGATGATCAAGATCCTCCGTCACGGCAGGCATCTGGAAATGGCGGCAATGGTCGGTATCGACGCGAACTCGGACGGTCTCGCGCGCGCCGCGCGACTGGGTGTCGCTACCACGCACGAAGGCGTCGAAGGGCTCACGCGTCTGCCGGCATTCGACCAGATCGATTTCGTGTTCGACGCGACGTCCGCAGGCGCGCACGTTCGCAACGCCGCGCTGCTGCGCACGCTTAAGCCGTCGATTCGCATGATCGATCTGACACCCGCCGCGATCGGCCCGTACTGCGTGCCGGTCGTCAACCTCGACGCGCATATCGACGCGCCGAATGTGAACATGGTCACGTGCGGCGGCCAGGCGACGATTCCGATCGTCGCGGCTGTGTCGCGCGTCGCGAAGGTGCACTACGCGGAGATTGTCGCGTCGATCAGCAGCAAGTCGGCGGGCCCCGGTACGCGCGCGAACATCGACGAATTCACCGAAACGACGTCGAAGGCGATCGAGGTGGTCGGCGGCGCCGCGAAGGGCAAGGCGATCATCGTGCTGAACCCGGCCGAGCCGCCGCTGATGATGCGCGACACGGTCTATACGCTGTCCGACCTCGCGTCTCGCGCGGAGGTCGAGGCGTCGATCGAGGACACCGTCGCGAAGGTGCACGCGTACGTGCCTGGCTATCGGCTCAAGCAGAAGGTGCAATTCGACGAGATTCCGGCGAGCGCACCGATCCGTATTCCGGGCCTGGGAACGTTCAGCGGCCTGAAAACGTCGGTGTTCGTCGAAGTGGAGGGCGCCGCGCACTACCTGCCTGCCTACGCGGGCAATCTCGACATCATGACTTCCGCCGCGCTCGCGACCGCCGAACGCATGGCGCAGGCGCGCGTGAGCGCGTAAGGAGCAAACGGCGATGAGCAAGAAACTGTATATCTCCGACGTGACGCTGCGCGACGGCAGTCACGCCATTCGACACCAGTATTCGATCGCGAACGTGCAGGACATCGCACGCGCGCTGGATCGCGCCAGGGTGGACAGCATCGAGGTCGCGCACGGCGACGGCCTGCAAGGGTCGAGCTTCAACTACGGCTTCGGCGCGCATACCGATCTCGAATGGATCGAGGCGGTAGCGGACGTCGTCGAACACGCGCGGATCGCGACGCTGCTCTTGCCGGGCATCGGCACGATTCACGACCTGAAGGCCGCGTACGACGCCGGCGCGCGCATCGTGCGTGTCGCGACGCACTGCACCGAGGCGGATATCTCGAAGCAGCACATCGAATATGCGCGCGAACTCGGCATGGACACGGTCGGCTTCCTGATGATGAGCCACATGACGACGCCGGAGAATCTGGCCGTCGAGGCGAAGAAGATGGAAAGCTACGGCGCGACCTGCATCTACGTCGTCGATTCCGGCGGCGCGCTGACGATGTCGGACGTGCGCGACCGGTTCCGTGCGGTGAAGGCGGTGCTGAAGCCAGAAACGGAAACCGGCATGCACGCGCACCACAACCTGTCGCTCGGCGTCGCGAACTCGATTGTCGCGGTGGAGGAAGGCTGCGACCGGATCGATGCGTCGCTCGCAGGAATGGGGGCAGGCGCCGGCAATGCGCCGCTCGAAGTGTTCATCGCGGCGGCCGAGCGGATGGGCTGGAACCACGGCACCGATCTCTACACGCTCATGGATGCCGCCGACGACATCGTGCGACCGCTGCAGGACCGTCCGGTGCGCGTCGACCGCGAAACGCTCGCGCTCGGCTATGCGGGCGTGTATTCGAGCTTCCTGCGTCACTCGGAAGCGGCCGCGAAGAAGTACGACATCAGCACCGTGGACATCCTCGTCGAACTGGGCAAGCGCCGTATGGTGGGCGGCCAGGAAGACATGATCGTCGACGTCGCGCTCGATCTGAAGAAGCGTGGCGAGGCCGCATAGGAACGGACGGCAGGACCGCGCACGTCGCGGTCCGATACATGACAGCTGCCGGCAAGAGCGGCCTGTATATCAATCTTTGGAGACTTTTGATGAATACGTCACGAAAGGAAGGCGATACCGCGCGAGATGGACGCACGGGACACGCGACGATCATGTTGTGCCTCGCGATTGCGTTGCTCGAAGGGTTGGACCTGCAATCGGCGGGGGTGGCTGGCCCGCGCATGGCGAAGGAGTTTTCGCTCGCCGTCGCGCAGATGGGCTGGGCGTTCAGCGCGGGCGCGCTCGGCCTGCTGCCGGGTGCCGCGCTCGGCGGCAGGCTGGCCGACCGGTTCGGCCGCAAGCGCGTGCTGATGTGGTCGGTCGCGATGTTCGGCCTGTTCTCGCTCGCGACGACGCAGGTCTGGAGCTTCGAGAGCCTGCTTATTGCGCGACTGATGACGGGCTGCGGGCTCGGCGCCGCGATGCCGAACCTGATCGCGCTGTGCTCGGAAGCGGCAGGCCCGCGGCAGCGCGGCACGGCGGTCGGCGCGATGTACTGCGGGATGCCGTTCGGTGCGGCGATCGCCGCTGTGATCGGCATCGCGAGCGCAGGCGATGCGAATTGGCGTCACGTGTTTTACGTCGGCGGAGTCGGGCCGCTCGTCATGGTACCGCTGCTCGGGATGTTCCTGCACGAGTCGCGGCAGTTCGTGGCGACCCGGTCGACCGTGGCGGGCCATGTCGCCGGCCTGCCCGGCGTGCGTGACGCGCTGTGGCGACACGGCCGCGCGCGTACGACCATTGCGCTGTGGATCAGCTATCTCGGCACGCTGGTCGTGCTGTATTTCCTGATGAACTGGCTGCCGTCGATGGTGCTGTCGCGCGGACTGACACGCGTGCAGGCCAACGTCGTGCTGATGATGTTCAACATCGGCGGTGGTATCGGGGCCGTCGCGATCGCGACGCTGATGGACCGCTTTGGACGGCGCGGCACGGTGATCGGCATGTATGTCGGCGTCGCTGTCGCGCTGACCACGCTGGCGAGCGCGGGCGGCGCGACGTCGATGGCGATCGGCGGTTTGCTGTGCGGGCTGTTCCTCGTCGGCGGCCAGTCGGTGCTGTATGCGCTGGCCGGCCATGCGTATCCGACCGAAGTGCGCGGCACGGGCGTGGGTGCGGCCGTCGCGGTGGGGCGGCTCGGTTCGATTCTCGGGCCGCTGGTCGCAGGACAGTTGTTCGCCCTCGGCCAGAGCCCGTCGATGCTGGTGTCGGCGAGCATCCCGCTGATCGTGATCGCCGCGGTGGCGGCGTTGACGGTGGTGGGCGCGTTTGCGCGGCAGCGCACGGGCGAGCCGCAGCGCGCGTAGCGATTCGGACGGGCCTCGCGAGCGCGGCCCGCGATCGAGATCATTCATTTTTTCGGAAAGGACATCATCATGACTGCGACGACATCACCGATCACGGAAGCGTCGACGAGCCAGTTTGCCCGCGTGAAGGACGGCGACCTCGAACTGCGGATCCACTATAACGACACGGGCGCCGGACCCACCGGCGAGACGGTCGTGATGCTGCACGGCTCGGGCCCCGGCGCGAGCGGCTGGGCGAACTTCAACCGCAACGTCGAGCCGCTGGTCGCGGCCGGCTATCGCGTGATCCTGATGGACTGCCCGGGCTGGAGCAAGAGCGATCCGATCGTCTGTGCGTCGTCGCGCTCGGAACTCAACGGCCGCGTGCTGAAGGGGCTGCTCGACGTGCTCGATATCGAGCGCGTGCATATTCTCGGCAATTCGATGGGCGGGCATAGCGCGGTTGCGTTCGCGCTCGGCAATCCCGGGCGCGTGGGCAAACTCGTGCTGATGGGTGGCGGCACCGGCGGCCCGAGCAACTTCGCGCCGATGCCGACCGAAGGCATCAAGCTGTTGCAGGGGCTGTATCGCGAGCCGACGATCGAGAACCTGAAACGGATGATGAACGTGTTCGTCTATGACTCGAGCGCGCTGACGGACGAGTTGATGAAAGCACGCCTCGACAACATGCTCGCGCGGCGCGATCACCTCGAGAACTTCGTGAAGAGCCTCGCGGCCAATCCGAAACAGTTCACCGACTACGGCCCGCGGTTGGGCGAGATCGCAGCGCCGACGCTCGTGATCTGGGGGCGCGACGATCGGTTCGTGCCAATGGATACCGGCCTGCGGCTCATCGCCGGAATGCAGAACGCTCAACTGCATGTGTTCAACCGGTGTGGGCACTGGGCGCAGTGGGAGCATGCGGACGCGTTCAACCGGATGGTGGTCGACTTCCTGCAGCATTGAGTGCGGCGGCGGGCGCTGCTTTCGAGAGGCGTTTCGCCGATCCGGGGCTTGCGCGTCGGCCGGATCGTCGCGTTGGCCTCGATTCGGATCACAACGATCGCTTCCGGCCGCTTCTGCGGCGCCCCCCCCCTCGGGGGCGTTGTGGTCCGGTTCGACGGGATGATGCCGGCTCGTCTTTCGCGCGGCCGCCCATGATCCTGCGTCGTTGCGCACGATCCCGCCACGTCGAATGCGCTGGGCGCGATCGTCGTCCGACAGCGCATCGTGTTCAGTCGTGGCGGCTGAAGGTTGCGCGGCGCATCAGGTCCACGAGGGCGCCCAGCTCCCGGGAATGCGGCTCCGCGCGCGTGACCATCAGCAGATCGATGCGGGGCGCTGGACTGGCAAGCGCGCGGCAGCACATCGATTCACCAACCAGCGCCGCGACGTACGCCGGCAGCAGGGCAACGCCGAGCCCCATCCCGACGAGGTTCAGGTTCAGCAGGATGTTCGTCGCGACCTGCACGACATCCGGGTGGATCCCGTGGTCGGTGAAGTACCGGTCGACGATGTCGTACAGCTGCCCCGCGTAGGCCGGATTGGTCTGGATGAACGCCTGGCCGTCGAGCATCGCGGGTGCGATGCGCGCATGCGCGGCGAGCGGGTGATCGGCCTGCATCAGCACGATGAGCGGTTCGGTTAGCACGACTTCCTCATGCAGATTCGGCGCCTGCACGGGCCGACGCATGAACGCGATGTCGATGTCGCCACGCAGCAGCGCGTCCTCCTGTTCCATCGTCGGCATGCTCCGCAGTTCGACGTGCACACCCGGACACTGCATCCGCAGCTTTGGCAGGATCGCCGGAAAGATGGCCACTTCCGCTGCCGGCACAAATCCGATTCTCACGGTCAGTGCTTGCCGCCGGCCTGTCTGACGAGCCCGTTCGACAGCGCGATCCGCCTGCGAGAGCACCAGCCGCGCTTCCGCAAGGAACACGTGGCCCGCTTCGGTCAGTTCGACCTTGCGCTTCGAGCGCTCGAGCAGCCGCGTGCCGACCTCGTCCTCGAGATCGCGAATCTGTTGGCTCAGCGACGGCTGTGCGGTGTGCAGCCGTTGCGCGGCGCGCGTGAAGTTCAGCTCGTCGGCGACGGCAACAAAATATCGTAGGTGTCGGAGTTCCATTCGGCTGTCATCGCCAAAACGTCTAACGGCAAACAAACAAACTATTTCACAACGAACGCACGACCGACGATCATCCTCGCGTGCCTGTCCGTATGGAACGGATGGTGCCACGGAGGAGACGCAAATGACAGAGAAGCTTGACATCGACGCACTGGTCGACTCACGCAACGGCCGCGTGGTGTCGTCGATCTATACCGATCCGGCGATCTACTCGCTGGAGCTCGAACGCATCTTCGGACGATGCTGGCTGTTCCTCGCGCATGTGAGCCAGATTCCGAAGGCCGGTGATTTCTTCAACACGTACATGGGCGAGGACCCCATCGTCGTCGTGCGGCAAAAGGACGGCTCGGTGAAGGCATTCCTGAACCAGTGCCGGCACCGCTCGATGCGGGTGAGCTTCGCCGACTCCGGCAATGCGCGCTCGTTTACGTGCCCGTATCACGGCTGGTCGTACGGCACGGACGGCGCGCTGATCGACGTGCCACTTGAGGCGCGCGCGTTCCCGCATGGCCTCTGCAAGCAGCATCTCGGGCTGCAGGAAGTCACGAGGGTTGCGATCTACAAGGGGTTGGTGTTTGGTAACTGGGACGCCGATGCGCCGGATCTCGACGCCTATATGGGCGACATGGCGTGGTATCTCGATGGCGTGCTGGATCGCCGGGAAGGCGGCACCGAGATCGTGGGCGGCGTGCACAAATGGGTGATCGACTGCAACTGGAAATTCCCGGCCGAGCAGTTTGCGAGCGACCAATATCACGCGCTGTACTCACACGCGTCGGCGATCGAGGTGCTCGGCTTGAAGGCCGGTGCCGGCGACAAGGCCCTCGGTGCGGGGCAGACCGCGCGCCCTGTGTGGGAGACCGCAAAGGACGCCCTGCAGTATGGTCAGGCCGGCCACGGCAGCGGCTTCTTTTTCACCGAGGAGCCGGACGCGAACGTATGGGTCGACGGTGAAGTGTCCCAGTATTTCCGCGATACATATGAAGAAGCGGAGGCGCGCCTGGGGACGGTGCGCGCGCGCCGTCTCGCGGGCCACAACAACCTGTTCCCGACGATGTCCTGGCTGAACGGCACCGCGACCTTGCGCGTGTGGCATCCGCGCGGCCCGAACCAGGTCGAGGTGTGGGCGTTCTGCATCGCAGACAAGCAGGCGTCGGACGAAGTGAAGGCCGCATTCGAGCGCAGCGCGACACGCGCGTTCGGCCCGGCCGGCTTCCTCGAACAGGACGATTCGGAGAACTGGGTCGAGGTGCAGAAAGTGCTGCGCGGCAACCGCGCGCGCAAGACGCGGCTCTGCGTCGAAATGGGCCTGGGCGGCGAGCGTGTGCGCACGGACGGCATTCCGGGCATTACCAACTACATCTTCTCGGAAACGGCGGCGCGCGGGATGTACCGCCGCTGGGCCGACCTGTTGCTGTCTGACAACTGGGGCGAAGTCGAGCGCCGGACGCGCGAATATGAACAGGAGCTGCTGAAATGAACGACGCCGCCACGATCGAACGGGTGCCCGTGACAGCGGCGCTGCATCACGACATCACGCAGTTCTTGTATCGCGAGGCCGACTGCCTCGATACATGGCGCTTTCGCGACTGGCTCGCGCTGCTGAGCAACGACGTGCAGTACACGATGCGCACGACCGTCAACGCTCAGACGCGCGACCGCCGCAAGGGCGTTCAGCCGCCCACCACGTGGATCTTCAACGACACGAAGGCGCAGCTGGAGCGCCGCATCGCACGGCTCGAGACGGGCATGGCGTGGGCTGAGGAGCCGCCTTCGCGCACGCGGCATCTGCTCGCGAACGTCCGGGTCGAACCGACCGACGCGCACGGAGAATACGACGTGTACGTCAACTATCTGCTGTACCGCTCGCAGAAGGAGCGCGACGAGACGTTCTATGTCGGGGCGCGCCGCGATCGCGTGCGTCGTGCGGACGACGTCGGCGATTGGCACATATGCCGCCGAGAGATCGTGCTCGACCAGGCAGTGCTGTCTTCCCATAACCTCAGTGTGCTTTTCTGATCATGGCTCGAATCCTCGTAGGACCCATCGACGCGCTCGCCGACGGCGACGCGACGCGCGTAAGCGGTGCACACGGCGCGATCGCGGTGTTTCGCGTGCAGGGCACGTATTACGCACTGTCCGATCGCTGCACGCACGGCAACGCGTCCATGTCCGACGGCTATATCGAAGACGATGCGACTGTCGAATGTCCATTGCATGCCGCGCGCTTTTGCCTGAAGACCGGTGCGGCGCTGTGCCAGCCTGCGACGGACGCATTGCGTACGTTCCCGGTCGTCGTCGACGCCGGTGCGCTATACGTCGACGAGCCGGAGCTGGCATGAGCTGGCTCGATGGAGAAGTCGCGCTGATCACGGGCGGCGGGTCGGGCCTCGGGCTCGCGCTCGTCGAGCGCTTTCTCGCCGAAGGCGCGCGGGTCGGCGTGCTCGAACGTTCGGCGGAAAAAGTCACCGCATTGCGTGCGCGCTTTGGTGCGGATATCGAAGTGGTGTGCGGCGACGTGCGCGTGTACGACGACAACCGGCGCGCGGTCGACGCGACCGTCGAGCGTTTCGGAAAGCTCGATACGTTCGTCGGCAACGCCGCGCTGTGGGATCACGGCGCGGGCCTGCTGGGCCTGTCACCGGAAAGGCTCGACGCCGGGTTCGACGAATTGTTCGCGGTCAACGTGAAAGGGTACCTGCTGGGTGCGAAGGCGGCTGCAGACGCGCTGGTGGCATCGCAAGGCAGTATGATTTTCACGCTGTCGAACGCGGCGTTCTATCCGGGCGGCGGCGGTCCGCTGTATACGGCGAGCAAGCATGCGGCGGTCGGTCTGATTCGCGAGCTGGCGTACGAGCTTGCGCCGCACGTGCGCGTGAACGGCGTCGGGCCGTGCGGGATGGCGAGCGACCTGCGTGGCCCCGACGCACTTGGACAGTCGCAGCAGCGCATCATGGATACGCGGACCCCGGAGGCGATCGCCAGTATTCTCCCGCTGCAGTTTTTTCCGGCGCCGGCGGATTTCACCGGACCGTTCGTGCTGCTTGCATCGCGTGCGAACAATCGCACGCTATCCGGCGTGATGATCCAGGCCGACGCAGGCCTCGGCATTCGCGGGATCCGTCATGTCGCTGGAGGCCTCGATGTCGCTCGACCGTGAAGCAGGTGGTGCGGCCGGCGAGGCCGCCTGCGTGATCGTGGGCGCGGGGCAGGCGGGTACGACCGCGGCAGCCGAGCTCCGGCGGCGCGGCTTCGACGGACCTGTCGTGCTGATCGGCGATGAACCGCATGTGCCTTACGAGCGACCGCCGCTGTCGAAAGAGGTGTTGCTGAAACCGGATGGCGCGTGCATTGCGCTTCGTCCGGAGACGTTCTACGCCGACCAGCGGATCGAGCGCAGGCTCGGCACCCGCGTCACGGCGATCGATCCGGCGCAGCGCACGCTGACGTTTGCCGATGGGACGCTGCTCGAATTCGGCAAGTTGCTGCTGGCGACAGGGGCGCGGGTCAGGAGGCTGCCGATGCTCGACCGTCTGGGCCCCGGTGTGCATACCTTGCGTACACTCGACGACGCGCATGCGTTGCGTCGAGCGCTTCAAGGCGGCACGCGGCTGTTGATCGTTGGCGGTGGCGTGATCGGGATGGAAGTCGCATCGAGCGCGATCGAGCTTGGGGCCCGGGTGACGGTGATCGAGCAGGCACCAGACGTGATGGCGCGCTGCGCGCCGTTGCGGGTGCGTTCACATTTGCTCGCGCTGCATCGTGCGCGGGGCGTGGATGTGCGGACCGGAGTGAAGCTGCTCGACGCGGCGCGCAACATCGATGGGTTCGTGTTGACGCTCGAAGATGGCACCGCCGTACGCGGCGATGCCGTTGTTTACGGGATCGGCGTCGAACCGGACGATGCGCTCGCGAGGGATGCCGGCCTGCGTACGGACGGCGGGATTCTCGTCGACTCTGCCTGCCGGACGTCGCATCCGGACATCTTCGCCGCAGGCGACAATACGGCCGAAGTAGACCCACGCGGTGGCCCGCCTCTGCGTCGGGAAAGTTGGGATAACGCAAATCGACAGGCCGTGCGTGCGGCCTCGGCGATGCTCGGTGAGCCGGATGACTTACCGCAGATGCCGTGGTTCTGGACCGATCAATGTGGCGTGAACCTGCAGTTCGCAGGCGACATGACAGCCTCCGAGTGGATCGAGCGTGGTGATCTCTCCGGATCCGCGTGCGTGCTGTTCGGATTGCGCGACGGGGTGGTGACGGCTGGTGTGACGCTAAATCGCGGGCGCGACATGCGCTTCGTACGTACCCTAATCGAGCGACGCGCCAGGCTCTCGGCGGACGTCCTCAGCGATTGTGAACAAGATCTGCGTGCGCTCGCGAATAATGTGTGACGTAGAGCGAACTGGTCCGTGATTTCGTCGGCGAGGCATATCGTGAGGTGCGGTAGCGCTATTGAGGTCGACCGCATGCCGTGGGACGCTGCGCCTACGCCAGTCTATTATCCCGTCACGGTATTTTGGGCGGCGCGCGCTTCATCTCCGTCCACAGCGGAGAGCGCGCTTCTGGTGTTGGCATTCGAGATATACCGAGTGGCGTGAGCCGACCGTGCAGACGGCACCGGGACGGGCCACGGGGCGGTGGCACAGCTGCACGGACGGCGTTTCAATCGGGGCGAGCGTGCGGGTTGCCCGAGAGGGTCGGGGGATGCGCTTCGTTCGGACGTGTCCTGCTGTAGTGCGAATGCCGCGCTTACGAGCCGCTGATTCTCGGGCACGCCTTCGATCTGCGCGCGATCGGCATCATTGAGGTTCTCGCCCGGCGTGGCAGTTGGCGAGCCGATCGGATTGCGGAGCTGCGTCCGTGACAGCACTACGTTTGGCGGTCCGGCATAGCTTTGGCTACGCTCGACATGAATTTTGACTTGACATAAATGTATCTCGCCGGATCGCATTCCCGCATCGTACCGGCTTGTGGGGAGCGTCCCGAACGCAGGCGAGTCCGTGAGGGTAGAGTTTTTGTTGAATTTTTGCGGGAAACTGCTCGGCCGCCGTTTCTCATCAGGGCGTTGCGGCTGATATTGGATTGCCGCTGAGCTCAATATGGGTAGGATTGTGGGTAGGAGGCTATCTGCAGCTGCGGGAGTCTTACCTGGCGGGTCTCCGCGAGCGTTGGTTGTAGTCGGCTGCCTTCCGCCATTCCGCCGCGATGCCCGTCATGCAGCGACCGACCATGAAAAAGGCCCGCGTACGCGGGCCTCGTGCAATCAGCAATTGCCTTTCTTCGCCTGTCCGGGCGGGCAGAACCCGTTCCCCGGTCCGCCCTGCGGCGCCACGACGACCGGCGGCCCCGGAACATATGCGACGCATCCGCTGAGCGCGCCGACCACGCTCGCCGCGGCGAGCAATGTGATAACCCCTTTCTTCACTTCGTTCTCCCGTTTATTGAGGAAAGGGCCGTGAGGCCCTTTCGATGATGCTGCCGATGCGTCAGAAGCTGAAATTGACGTTCGACTGGCTGGTCGTCGCGTTGACGTTCGTCGATTGCGTTGCGCCCGACGCTGCGTCCGCTTCGATCGTGTATTGTGCCGCGGCGATCGGCGACGCGGCCAGCGCGACCGGCAGCGAGCCCGAGTACGTGCCGACGATCGGCGCGGCCGTGGGCACGTTGAGCGCATACGTACCCGTATCCAGGTTCGCGTTGATCGACGTGATCTCGTACGCATTCGCATCGACGGTCTGCAACGCGCGCACGAACGCATTGGCGCTTGCCGTCACCGTGCCGCTGACCGTGCTCATCGTTGATGCCGGCAGCGTGATCGGGGCAGTCGACGCCGACACGGCCGTGGTCGTGTTCACCACGACCGGAACCGAGCGGACGATGCCGGACGCGAAGTTGTTCTGCACGATCACGACGTCGTAGTTGCCTTGCGTCGAGCTCTGGATCAGCGGCGACAGCACGAATTTTCCGGTGTTGTCGGCAACCGTGCCGCGGACCACCTTGCCGCCTTGTTCCGCATACACGGTCGCGCCGGCTTCGGCCGAGGCGACATAGCCGGAGATCGCGCCGCTCACGACGGTCGGGATCGCGGTGACGACCGGCTTCAGCGCATAGGTGCCGTTGCCGCGCTGGACGATCGACTTGCACGCGTTGAAGTCGAGTACGAGGTCGACGAGCGTGTTCGGTTGGACCGTGAAAGGCTGGATGATCTTGTAACCGCTTTGCGTCGCGCTCGGCGTCGCGAGCGCCTGTTCCGTGCCGCCCGTCGGGACGACCGAGTTCGCGAGGGTGTTGCCCTGGTTCGGCGCGAGAACGAGGCGGATCTGCTGATACTGGCCGGCCGGCAAGGCGGTCTGGCCGATATCGGCGAGCACGCCGTTGGTCAGCGACAGCAGGTCGATCTTCTGCGGTGTCGCCAGCGTGATGGTCGACCAGCCGGCATCGTTATCGGAAGCATTCCCATTCGCATTGACGCGAACCTGAGAGACGGTCACGAATACGTGATCGAAGCCGCATGACGGTGCATCGGTCATTGCGACATGCAGCGTGCCGGTTTGCGGGCTGCCGCCATCGTCGCCGCCGCCGCATCCTGCGAGTGCGAACGGCACCGCCGCCGCGCATAGTGCGGCCTTCCAGAATGTGTTGTTCATTGCTTTGTCCCCCTTCGAGGTTATTGTGCGTGCAACGAAGCATAGCCGCGGGGAACGCCCACAGTATGAGCAGCTTTGAAACGAACGGTAAATTCTGCGTCGGAGCGTAAGAACCGCTGCCCGTCGATCGATATTCGCGACGCAATGGCAGGCAATAAGGCTCACAGCGAGGGAATCCTGTCCGGATCGATCGAGCAGGGCATGAGTCGCCGGGACACGGCATGTTCGCGATCGGCAAAAACTTGATCGGTGAAAGCACTAAATCCGCCCTGATTATTTCGCCGCTATAGTCGAATCACGAATGGTAGATGCGAGCGCCATGCGCCGCCGCCATTCAGGCAAAGACTGTAGACGGGTGCTGTATGAAAAACACAATCGAAAAGACCACCGGACCGGTGTGGGGTGTGGCGGCAGGCGTGTTTCTGGCTGCCGCAGGGCTGAGTCTCGGCATCTTCCCGAAATCGCTGAATAGCACGGGAACCGCAAACGACTTCCTGGCGTCCGGCGTTGCGATGCTCGGTATCTTCCTCGCCGTCTATTCCACACACGAACTACGACGAAAGCGCCTGCACTGAGCGCCGGCACGCGCGCTCCGCAAAACGCCGCAAAGATGATGCCGGGCCGATCGACGGCTCAGGAATGCGCGCGTCCTTTTGCCTGACCCGTATCGACCAGCAGATCGTCGACGAGGATTTCGCCGGCCGCGCGGCCTGCGCGCAACGCATTGCGGGTGTTGCGGAACAGGTGGCCGCCGTCGTCGGCGAGGCGAATCGGTCCGAGCAGGCGCGGCGCGCTGCCGGCCGAGCGTACCTGCACGACCGCGACGAACCCGAACCGCAGCTGGGCGGGCGGCGCGTCGTCGCGCGATTCGTCGAGCCGGAATTCGCAGCGGATATCGATCGTGTACCCGCGGTAGGTGTACGCACTGTTCATCTGCAGCTCGCTCGGAAGGGAACGCGGTGATGGACCGTGGGCGCATCATATCGGCTCGCGCGAGCCGGCGGGGGTGGGGTGTCTACCTACTCGAGGATTTCGTGCTCGTAGACGAGCTCGACGATGCGTTTCGTCGGGATGCTCGCGCGCAGTTCGTCGACGTTGTCGATGCGAAACCACTTGCACTTCTCGATCTCGTTGCTCGCCTGGGCCGTGTGCTCCGGGCCGACTTCGGCGAAGAACACGTGATGCACCTTCGCGAGCCCCGTGAACTGCATCGAATAGACGAGGTCCTGGCCGGTGATGCCGGTCTCTTCCTGCAGCTCCCGATGCGCGGCTTCGAGCGGCGTTTCGCCGCGCTTGATCGTGCCGCCGGGCAGTGCCCAGCGCGACGATGCGCGCGCGACGAGCAGGACCTGCCGTTCGCGGTAGCAGACGACGGTCGCGCGTTCCTTGACGGGGACCGCACTGGCTTCCGGCGCATTCGTGGAGATGGGGGCTTGAGGCATGAACCGATTCTAGCGAGAGTCGGGCGCCCGGCCAAGCCGGGCTCGTCGAGCGCGACGCGGCCCGTCGGCCGGACCGCGTCGTCATGGAGTCCGTAGCGTTACTTCTGTTCCGGCAAGAACCAGTTCATCACGAGCGCGCAGATGCCGCCCGTCGCGACACCCGACTCCAGTACGTTCTTCAGTGCATGCGGCAGGCTGTTCAGAATGTCCGGCACTTGCGACACGCCGAGGCCGAGTGCGAGCGACACCGCGATGATCAGCAGCGCGCGGCGATCGAGCTGGACGCCGGACAGGATGTTGATGCCCGATGCGGCCACCGCGCCGAACATCACCATTGCCGCACCGCCGAGCACGGGCTCCGGCACGGCCTGCAGCGCGCCCGCGACGACCGGGAACAGGCCGAGCACCACGAGCATGCCCGCGATCCAGATGCCGACGTAGCGGCTCGCGACGCCGGTGATCTGGATCACGCCGTTGTTCTGCGCGAACACGGAGCTCGGGAACGTGTTGAAGACGCCGGCCAGCAGCGAGTTCGCGCCGTTCACGAGCACGCCGCCCTTGATCCGCCGCATCCACACCGGCCCTTCGACCGGCTCCTTCGAGATCTTGCTGGTGGCGGTGACGTCGCCGATCGCTTCGAGCGACGTGACGAGGTAGATGATCAGCATCGGCACGAACAGCGACCATGAGAAGCCGATGCCGAAATGCAGCGGCGTCGGGACCTGGAACAGCGCGGCCTGGTGCACGCCGGTGAAATCGAGGCGGCCGAGCACGGCAGCCGCGGCGTAGCCGATCACGAGCGCGATCACGAGTGCGGTGCTGCGCACCCACACGATCGGCACGCGATTCAGCAGGATGATGGTGCCGAGCACGAGGCACGACAGCGTCAGGTTCTGGGCGCTCGCGAACGTGCCGTTGGCCATCGCGCCGTAGCCGCCGCCCATGCTGATGAGGCCGACCTTGATCAGCGTGAGGCCGATCAGCAGCACGACGATGCCGGTGACGAGCGGCGTGATCAGGCGCTTCACGAACGGCAGGATGCGCGACACGCCCATCTCGACGAACGAACCGGCGATCACGACGCCGAAGATCGCGGCCATCACGGTCTCGACCGGCGTGCCTTGCTTGACCATCACGCTGCCGCCGGCGATCAGCGGGCCGACGAAGTTGAAGCTGGTGCCCTGCACGATCAGGAGGCCGGCGCCGAGCGGGCCGAAGCGCTTGCACTGCACGAAGGTCGCGATGCCGGAAATCACCAGCGACATCGACACGATAAGGGTCGTATCCCGACTCGATACGCCGAGCGCCTGGCAGATCAGCAGGCCGGGCGTGACGATCGGCACGATGATCGCCAGCAGGTGCTGCAGCGCGGCGACGAAGGCGACCATCGGCGCGGGCCGGTCGTCGGGACCGTAGACGAGGTCGTGCGACAGGTCTGCATCGTCGGCGCCGTGGGCGGCGGATCGGGCGGGGGAAGCGGGTTGCATGGCGAGCGGGCCGGACAAGGTGGAAAGTGCGGCATTTTAGCCGAAGGGCCCACCGGCGCCGCCCGGGGGGCGATGCAATAGCCGGAATTCGGAATTCTGCTCGCCGCGCTGCAGGAGCGTATCGCCGGGCCGGTCCATGCGATCCGCGCCGCGTTGCCGCTGATGCCCGCGACCGGCTCGATCGTGCTCACCGGCGGACAGCTGGCGGACGCGTCGGTCGCGCCGACGAAGTCGGCGGAGCGATCGCGTTCCTGCTGGGCAACGGCTTCATGAATGCCGAAATCCTGCATGTCGACGGGGGCGGCCGGCTGGTGTGACGCGCGGGCATTCGACGGCCCTGCCGTGAACCCTTCGCGCGAAGCGTGCCGTCGCATGCATGACGCGTGCGCGGCGCAAGCGGCACCGATTCAATACAATGCGACGACGAGGCGTCGGCACCGTGTCGGGCCGCCGACTGCCGCCCTCGACGAGCGACCGCGCATGGTCGAATGACGGCCCGTCATGACGGGCCGCTGGCGAATACGGAGCGCAGCATGAACGAACCTTACCTGCAGGTCATCGCCCATTTCTTCGCGAAACCCGGCAACGGCGACCGCGTGATCGAATTGCTCGCGGAACTCGCGCCGGCCACGCGGGCCGAGCCGAAGAACCTCGACTATGCGTACTTCCGGTCGCCGGTCGATCCCGACCATATCGTGATCCTCGAGCGTTACCGCGATGCCGACGGCCTCGACGTGCATCGGGAAACGCCGCATTTCCAGCGGCTCGGTGTCGGCGCGATCATTCCGTTGCTCGATCGCCGCGACGTGACGCAGTACATGGTGCAGCCGGACACCGGCACGGCGACGCCACCGGGAGGCACCCGATGAACCCGTTTCAATTCCGTACCGTGCCGACGCAGATCGTCGAATTCGGCGCCGCGCGCCGGCTCGGCGCGCTGTTGCGCGAACGCTTTCCGGCGCTCGCGCGGCTGTGCGTCGTCACCGACGCGTTCCTGCATCGCAGCGGCGTGCTCGCGCCCGCGCTGGAGAGCCTCGCCGCGCACGGCTGGCAGGTGACCGTGATCGACGACGTGATCGCCGATCCGCCCGAGCACGTCGTGCTCGAGGCGACCGCGCGGGCGGTGGCGGCCGATGCCGAGATCGTGCTCGGCCTCGGCGGCGGTTCGTCGATGGACGTCGCGAAGCTGATCGCGGTGCTCGCGCCGGGGCGGCAGGCGCTGGCCGACATGTACGGCGTCGACAAGGTTGCCACGTCCCGGCTGCCGCTCGTGCAGATGCCGACCACGGCCGGCACCGGCTCCGAAGTGACGGCCGTGTCGATCGTCACGGTCGGCGAGGCGCGCAAGATGGGCGTCGTGTCGCCGCAGCTGTTCGCGGACGTCGCGATCCTCGACGCCGAGCTGACGCTCGGGCTGCCGCGCGCGGCAACCGCCGCGACGGGCATCGACGCGATGGTGCACGCGATCGAGGCCTATACGTCGTCGCGGCTGAAGAATCCGGTGTCCGACATGCTGGCCGTGCACGCATTGACGCTGCTGTCGCGCAACCTGCTGAAGGCCTGCGACGACGGCAACGATCGCCGCGCGCGCGAAGCGATGCTGGTCGGCGCGATGTTCGCCGGCCAGGCATTCGCGAACGCGCCGGTCGCGGCCGTGCATGCGTTGGCCTATCCGGTCGGCGGCATGTTCCACGTGCCGCACGGGCTGTCGAACGCGCTCGTGCTGCCGCACGTGCTGCGCTTCAATGCGCAGGCTGCCGCGCCGCTGTATGCGGAACTCGCGGCGATCGTCGCGCCGTCGGCCGCGGGGAGCGACGACGCGAGGACGCAGGCGCTGATCGACGAGATCGATCGCCTGATCGTCGCGACGGGCATTCCGCGCACGCTGCGCGAGGTCGGCATCGGCGAGGGCGACCTGCCGAGGATGGCGTCGGACGCGATGCTGCAGACGCGCCTGCTCGTGAACAATCCGCGCGAGGTGACGGAAGCCGACGCGCTGGCGATCTATCGGCAGGCGTGGTGATGCGGCGCGCGTGACTGCGTGACTGCGTGGCGGCTGCACGGGCAACGACGCGACGGCGCCGGCAAACGCGTGGCCGCATGGAATCGAATCGGATCGAATCGACGGACGGTTTCGAGGCGAGGCTTCAGTTGTCCGGAAAGCAGACGGTACCGCTCGGGCGGGTATGCGCGCTCAGGGTTTGCTTCCGTCCAAAAGCGCCGGAATCTCCTTCTTCAGCAGATCGACGACGACCCGCACGCGCGGCGGCAGCGGCCGTTGCGCCTGGACCAGCGCGTTGAGCGCGGATGCGGGGATCGTGTATTGCGGCAGAATCTCGACGAGCCTGCCGTGCGCGAGCGCATGGGCGCAGGCCGGCGCCTGCACGACGCCGATGCCGCCGCCGGCCAGGATCGTGTCGAACATCGGGCGCCAGTGGCTCGTCGTCATCACCGTCTGGATCCGCGCGTATTCGAGCGTCTTGTCTTCACTCCGCAGCGGCAACTGCTCGTTCGCGAAGATGCCCTTGACGCGGATGAACGGGTGGTTCGCCAGATCGGCCTTCGTGTCGATCGGGCCGAGGCGGTCGAGATAGGCGGGCGCGGCCACGAGCACGCGGTCGACCTGGCCGAGCGGATGCGCGACGAATCCGCCGTCGCCGAGCTGGCCGAGGCGGATCGAGATGTCGACGCCTTCCGTGACCGGATCGACGATGTTGTCGTTCAGCACCAGGTCGATGTGCAGTTGCGGATACGCGGTGCGGATATGCATCAGCGCCTGCGGAATCACGACCTCGCCGAAGCATTGCGGCGCGGCGAGCCGGATCGTGCCGCCGAGCGTGTTTTCCGTTTTCGAAACCGCTGCGATCGACGCTTCGGCCGCTTCGAGCAGCGCCTTGCTGCGTTCGTAGAAAATGCGGCCTTCGTCGGTGCATGTGAGCGTACGCGCACTGCGCATCAGCAGACGTGTGCCGAGACGTTTTTCGAGCTTGTCGATGCGCTCGCTGACGGCCGGTTGGCCCATGTCCAGATCCCGTGCCGCGCCCGACATCGTGCCGCGCTCGACGACCCTGACGTAGATGCGCATCGTCGCCAGCAAATCCATGAAATCACGCCCCTTGTCCGGTTCGGGTGATACCGAGCGGTGATGGTACCAAAGCAGGACCGGTACCGAAGGTGCGCGACGAGCCGATACTCGGTATCGGTACGAAGGCACGCGCCAGACAAAGGCCGTGAGATCATCGACGCCGTGAGCGAAAATCCGGCTCATGCGATCGACGGGAGCCGACATGACACAACGGGACGAAGCGGCGCGCACGCGCTGCGTCGCATGGCAGATCGCGCAGACCTGGCAGGCGGCCGAATGGTGCCGGCTCGCCGAGACGCGTGCGGGCATCGACCTGTCGGGAGCAGTGGCGGGCGCGCTCGACGGCACGCCGTTTCGCGTCGACTATGCGATCGTATGCGGCGCCGACTGGCTGACGCGCTCGGTGCGCGTGACATACTGGCTCGGCGCAGCGCCGCCCCGGCAACTCGCGATCGAATGCGACGCGGGGCACTGGACGATCGACGGTGACGCAGCGCCGGCCCTCGCGGGCGCGACCGACATCGATCTCGGCTTCAGTCCGTCGACCAATACGCTGCCGATCCGGCGTCTCGGGCTGGCGGTCGGCGCATCGGCCGTCATTCGTACCGCGTGGCTGCGTTTTCCGTCGTTCGAGATCGTGCGCGGCGAGCAGCGCTATGCGCGCACGGCGGAGCACGTGTACCGCTACGAGAGCGGCGCGTATGCGGCCGATATCGCGGTCGACGACGCGGGTCTCGTCACCGATTACGACGAATGGCGGCGGATCGGCGCGACGCGTTCGCCGTAACGCGTCGCGGCAGCGGTGCGTCAGCGCGCGTTGGCGACGGTCACCTTGCCGGGAATCAGCTTCAGCGTGCTGAACGCGTCGGCGATGCCCTGCTGGTACGCCAGCGTCGCATCGGTGACGGGCTGCACGCCGTAGCCGGCACGCTTGAGCGCGACTTCGAGCGTCGGCGCATCGAGGCCGACGAGCGGCGACAGTTGCGCGGCGACTTCCGGAACATGGTCGCGCCCCCAGCGATCGACCGCGTCGACTTCCTCGAGCAGCGTGCGCAGCACCTGCGGCTGCGCGGCCGCATACTTGCGGGCGGCGAGGTAGTACTGCGTGTTGCGCACGAGCCCGTCGCCGTCCGCGATCACGCGTGCGCCGAGCTGCCGTTCGGCCGCGGCCAGGTACGGATCCCAGATCACCCACGCGTCGACGTTGCGCTGCACGAACGCGGCGCGCGCGTCGGCGGGCGTCAGGTAGATCGGCTGGATGTCGGCATACGTGAGGCCCGCATGCTCCAGCGCCTTCACGAGCAGGTAGTGGACGTTCGAACCCTTGTTGAACGCGACCTTCTTGCCGCGCAGCTGCGCGACGGTGCGGATCGGCGAATCGGGCAGCACGACGATCGCCTCGCCGTGCGGCGCGGGCGGTTCGTTGCCGATATAGACGAAATCGACGCCCGCGGCCTGCGCGAAGATCGGCGGCGTTTCGCCGACCGTGCCGACGTCGATCGCGCCGGCGTTCAGCCCCTCGAGCAATTGCGGACCGGCCGGGAATTCGAGCCACTGGACCGCCACGCCCTGGCTTGCGAGCCGCTTCTCGAGCGTGCCGCGCGCCTTGAGTATGACGAAGTTGCCGTATTTCTGGAAACCGATGCGCAGCCGCTTGTCGCTGCCCTGAGCCAGTGCAGGCATGCCCGCGAGCGGGCCGAGCGCGAGCCCGGCCAGTCCGGCGGCCGCGCCGTGCAGCCACTGGCGGCGGCGCGGGTTTGCCGGGGTCGTTTCAAGATCTGCGTGCGGTAGGTCGTTCATCGAGGCGTCCTGCTGGCGGGTTCACGGGTCGCGCGGGCTGTCGGCGCGACCGGCACGGGACGCAGCCGGATGCGGTCGATGCGCGCGGCCGGCCGCGCCCGCGCCGGATGGACGACGATACGGCCGCGCGGGCTGGCGGCCAACCAACGAATCCGCATATGCAAATCAGCGGGCGGACAATACGTGAACGCCGGCGCGGCGCCGCGCTCAATCGGTGCCGAGCGGGCTTTCCTCGATCGCGTCGACGCGATCCGGATAGAACGCGAGGTGCGCGCGGATCGATTCGACGGCCGGGTTCGGATGCTCGTACGTCCACACCGCGTTGGTCGAGCGTGCGCCGCCGGCGGGAATCGAGTAGTACGCGCAATCGCCCTTGTACGGGCAGTACGTCGCATGGTCGGTGCGTTGCAGCAGCGCCATGTCGGCATCCTCGCGCGGAACGTACAGCACGGCCGGATAGCTGGCTTCGCGCAGCGCGAGCGCACGGCGCGTATCGGCGACGATCTTGCCGGCCACCTTGACCACGACGCGCGACGGGTGCGGTTCGATCGTGATCGGATGATCGGGGCCCGGCGACTTCACGGGACGAGAGGGCGTAGCGGGGTTGAGCGACATCGTGGGTCCTCCAGGAAGGGGCGGCGCGCCGGCAGGCACGCCGCGCCGGAACGCGTGCGCCGGGCGTATCCCCGCGCACCGCTGCCGGCGTTGACCAACCGATACGATGCGCCCATTCCGGAGAACCTGCAGGGGGCCGGAAGGATGGACCGCGAACGGCGTCGATGCGCGACGCGGGGCGGGCCGCTGCAGCGGCATTCGCACGCATGTCCACGGTGCTCGCGCGGACGTTTCCATGCGGTGGCAGCGGGATGCATCCGCGGCGATAAGCAACGCGGAATTAATTGGTAAGCGATCGGCGGGCGGCGCGCGAAGATCGGCGGTCGTCATTCGCATGACAGTCCTTCCCTGACCGCCACCATGAAGATTCCATTCGTTTCATCGGCCGCGCATCGTGCGCGGCACACCTCCGTTGCCGTTGCAGTGCTGCGCGGCGTGGCCGCATCGCTGCTGCTCGCCGGCACGGTCACGCACGCGTTCGCGGCGCCGGCCGGCAAGACGCTCGTGTACTGCACCGAAGGCAGCCCGGCCGGCTTCGATCCGGGCCAGCACACGACCAGCACCGATTTCGACGCGAGCACGTACACGGTCTACAACGGGCTCGTGCAGTTCAAGCGCGGCACGCTCGATCTCGTGCCGTCGCTCGCAACGAGCTGGGACGTGTCGCCCGACCAGCGCGTCTACACGTTCCACCTGCGGCGCGGCGTGAAGTTCCAGACGACCGCGTGGTTCACGCCGACGCGTCCGTTCCAGGCGGACGACGTCGTGTTCACGTTCCGCCGGATGCTCGATCCCGACGATCCGTTCCGCAAGGCCTACCCGGTCAGTTTCCCGTACTTCAGCGATCTCGGGTTCGACCGCAACATCGAGCGCATCGAAAAGCTCGACGACGATACGGTGCGCTTCGTGCTGAAGCAGCCCGACGTCGTGTTCGTGCGCAATCTCGCGATGGCGTTCGCGTCGATCCTGTCGGCCGAATATGCGTCGCAGTTGACGGCGCGCCATCGCGAAGCCGACATCAACCAGCTCCCGGTCGGCACGGGGCCGTTCCAGCTGCGCGCGTACCAGAAGGACGCCGTGATCCGCTACGACGCGAATCCCGACTACTGGAAGCCGGACGACGTGAAGCTCGCGCATCTCGTGTTCGCGATCACGCCCGATCCGGCCGCGCGCCTGCAGAAGCTCACGGCCGGCGAGTGCCAGGTGTCGGTGTTCCCGCGGCCGGCCGATCTCGAAACGGTGCGGCGGGATCCGAAGCTGACGCTGTTTTCGGGGACGGGCTTCAACGTCGGCTTCGTCGCGTACAACACGCAGCATCCGCCGCTCGATCGCGTCGACGTGCGGCGCGCGCTCGACATCGCGATCGACAAGACGGCGATCATCAAGACCGTGTTCAACGGCGATGCGACGATCGCGACGAACCCGATGCCGCCCGCGCAATGGTCGTACAACCCGCGCCTGAAGGATGCGCCGCGCGATCCTGCCGCCGCGAAGGCGCTGCTCGCGCAGGCGGGATTCCCGAACGGCTTCGACCTGACGCTGTGGGCGATGCCGGTGCAGCGCCCGTACAACCCGAACGCGCAGCTGATGGCGCAACTGATCCAGCAGGACTGGGCGAAGATCGGCGTGCGCGCGAAGATCGTCAGCTACGAGTGGGGCGAATACAACCGCCGCGCGAAACGCGACGGGCAGCACGACGCGATCCTGTATGGCTGGTCGGGCGACAACGGCGACCCCGACAACTGGCTCGGCACGCTGCTCGGCTGCGAGGCGGTGCACGGCAGCAATCTCGCGAAATGGTGCAACGCGGATTTCGAGCGGCTCGTCAGCGCGGCGCGCACGAACTCGGACGTCGCGAAACGCACGTCGCTCTACGAGCAGGCACAGGTCGTCTTCAAGGATCAGGTGCCGTTCACGCCGATCGCGACGTCGATCGTGTCGCTGCCGATCTCGAAGCGCGTGCACGGGCTGACGTTCTCGCCGCTCGGCGGGCACCGGTTCGACGGCGTGTGGCTGGATTGAGGCAGGAAGCCGGCGCGGGTGCGCCGGCTGTCGACACGGCGGTCAGTTCAGCGCGACCGCGGCCGCTGCCTCGACCGGCGAGCCCTCGAGCGCGACGGACGCCCGGCCGTCGGGGCCGACCGGCACGTCGCCGATGAGCGTCGTGCGGTAGAGCTGGCGATCGAAGTCGAGATCGAAGATGTCGACCGGCGCGAGATGCGCGGTCGCGCGGTTGTCCCAGAACGCGATGCTGCGCGGCTCCCACTTGAAGCGGATCGTGAATTCCGGCCGTGTCACGTGTTCCCACAGCAGTTCGAGCAGGGCCTGGCTCTCGCGCGGCGTGAGCCCGACGATCGACTTCAGGAAACTCGGGCTCACGTACAGCGCGCGTTCGCCGGTCTCCGGATGCACGCGCACCAGCGGATGCTCGGTCACGAGCGGGCGGCGCTCGACGGCTTCGTCGAATGCGCCGGTCGCGCGTGCACCGGGCGGCGGCGTGAAGCGATGGATGCCGCGCAAGCCGTCGACGAAGCCGCGCAGCGGTGCGGACAGCGTTTCATAGGCGCGCACGAGGTTGGTCCAGTGCGTGTCACCGCCGTACGGCGGAATCGTCACGCCGCGCAGGATCGACGCCCACGGCGGATTGACGGCGGCCGTCACGTCGGTGTGCCAGCCCGTCCACGGCCGGCGTACCGGCTCGCCTTCGAAGCGCGTCGCCTTGCGATGCTTCGCGATCGAATAGACGGCCGGATGACCGTCGACGTGGCCGAACACCGGGTGGCCGACGGTCGGCTCGCCGAACTGCGCGGAGAACGCGACATGCTGCTCGTGCGTGAGGAACTGCTCGCGGAAGAAGATCACGCGCCATTTCAGCAGTGCGGCGCGAATCGCGGCGATCTGCGGCGTGGTCAGCGGCTGGGTGAGGTCGATGCCGCGGATCTCCGCGCCGATGTGGGCGGACAGCGGGATCACGTCGACCGGCTCGGCGGCGGGTACGGGTAGGGCGCTCATGCGACGCTCCTGGCGGAAGTGAACGGGGCGGACGGACGGCGACATCGTTGCGCATGCAAGCGTCGGCCCGGTGGCGGGAAGGTCATGGTCGGATCCTCCGGTCGGGAAGGCGGGAATGCAGGGTGGCGCCGGCACGGTGGCGACCGAAGCCGCCACCGTGCGGGGAACGTCATTGCAGCGTCGCGCCGGGCCCCTTCAGCACGACGCTGCGGCGGCCGTCGATGCCGACCGGCACGTCGCCGTGAACGGTCGCGCGACGCACGACGCGGCGTGCATCGCCGTAGTCGTTGATCGCGTAGTGCTGCGTCGCGCGGTTGTCCCAGATCGCGACGTCGCCTTGCTGCCAGTTCCAGCGCACGGTGTTCTCGAGGCGCGTCACGTGTTCGTGCAGCACCTGCAGCAGATGGGCGGAATCCTGCGACGACAGCCCCTTGATTTTCTGCACGAAGTGTCCGAGCACGAGCGTGCGCTCGCCGGTCTCCGGATGCACGCGCACGACCGGATGTTCGGTTTCGTAGACGGTCGACGTGAACACTTCGCGGTAGCGCTTCAGTTGCGTGTCGTCGGCATGCACGTGCGTCGACGCGTAGTCGTACGCGTTCGTGTGCACCGCCCACAGCGTGTCGGCGAGCGCGCGCAGCGACTCGGGAAGATGCGTGTATGCGGCCGCCGTGTTGGCCCACACGGTGTCGCCGCCGAACGGCGGAATCACGACCGCGCGCAGGATCGACACCTTCGGGTACGCGTCGACGAACGTCACGTCGGTGTGCCACGAATTGGCGCGCGCGCCGTGCGCGGAATCGAGTTCGAGCAGGTGCGCGCTGCCGTCGACGGAGGGCACGGTCGGGTGGGCGACCGTCTCGCCGAAGCGGCGCGCGAAGGCTTCCTGCGCGGTGTCGTCGAGATGGCCCTGGTTGCGGAAGAACAGCACCTTGTGGCGCAGCAGCGCGGCCTGGATCGCGTCGAACGTCGCGTCGTCGAGCGTGCCCGACAGCCGGACACCGGCGATTTCGGCGCCGATCCGGCCGGCGACCTGGCGAAGCTGAAGCGGGACGGCGGCCGTGCGCGGCGCGGCGGCGTGCGAAGCATGCGATGACGGGTGAGCGGCGTGCTGGACTTCGGACATCGGGAGTCTCCTGGGTCGGGTCGATCGAGTCTCCATTCAAGCAGGGACCGCGCGGAACCGGAACCGATGAATCGTCACAACCTTAGTGCGCGCCGTGATGATCGATATGTGTCGGCATGCTGAGCGTTTCGGGCACGGCATCGGGCCCGCCGCGTGAGCGCATCACCACGCGAGCCGCCATGCGCCGATCCGGTGCGCATCGAGCGCCTCGTCACGGTTTGCCCGGCTGCCGCTGCCGCCGTTGCCGGGCGGTTCGAGATCGTCGAAATCGGCGAGCACCGCGTCGCGCAGCCGCGCGAATTCCGGCGAGTCGCGCCGGCGCGGGCGCGGCAACGCGACGTCGAGGATGCGCTCGATGCGTCCCGGACGCGGCGCCATCGTGACGACGCGATCGCCGAGATACACGGCTTCGTCGACGTCGTGCGTGACCAGCACCATCGTGATGCGTTCCTGTTCCCAGATGCGCAGCAGTTCGTTCTGCATCCGCGCGCGCGTCTGTGCATCGAGTGCGCCGAACGGTTCGTCGAGCAGCAGCACGCGCGGGCGATTCACGAGGCCGCGCGCGATCGCGACGCGTTGCGCCATGCCGCCCGACAGCTGGTTCGGGTACGCATGCTCGAAGCCGTTCAGCCCGACGAGCGCGATGTGCTCGGCTACCGCGCGCCGCCTGGCCGGCGCGTCGAGCGGCGCATTACGCAGTGCGGCCTCGATGTTCTGCGCAACCGTCAGCCACGGGAACAGCCGGTGATCCTGGAACACGATCCCGCGCTGCAGCGACGTGTCGCGCACCGTTTCGTCGCCGGCGCGGATTTCGCCCGCGTAGTCGGTATCGAGCCCGGCGATCAGGCGCAGCAAAGTCGACTTGCCGCAGCCGCTCGCGCCGACGATCGTGACGAACTCGCCGGCACGCACGTGCAGCGACACGTCGTCGAGCACGGCGAGCGATGCGCCGCGTTGCGCATAGCGTTTGCTCACGTGGAGGATATCGAGCGAATCGGAAGCGAGAGTCGTCATGGCGGAAAGGGAAGCAACGGGAAGGAAGAGGGCGATCAGCGGCGCAGCTCGCCGCGCCGGGCCAGCACCTTGCGCTCGATCGCACGCGCGACCGCGTTCAGCGCCCAGCCGGTCACGCCGACGACGATGATCCCGAACAGCACGAGATCCATCCGGAACTGCTCGCTGCCGTCGATCAGCGTGTTGCCGATCCCGGCGCCCGCGACGAGCAGGTACTCGGCGCCGAGCGTCGCGAGCCACGAGTAGATGAGGCCGAGATACAGCCCGGTGAAGATCGACGGCAGCGCGGCGGGCAGGATCACGTGGCGCACGAGCTGAAGCCGCGAATAACGCAGCGCGCGGGCCACGTCGACGTACGTGCGCGGTACCGCATGAATGCCGTCGCACGTATGCGCGGCGACCGGCAGCAGCGCGGCGAGCGACAGGAACACGACCTTGGCGACGTCGCCGAGGCCGAACCAGACGGAAATCAGCGGAATCCACGCGAACAGCGAGATCTGCTTGAACGTGTCGAAGCTCGGGCCGACCATGCGCGCGGCGACGCGCGACAGCCCGAGCGCGGTGCCGAGCAGCAGGCCGCCGGTCGCGCCGATCGCGAAGCCGCACGCTTCGCGCGCGAGCGATGCCGACAATGCACGTGCCAGCGCGCCGCTGGTCGTCTGGGTCCACGCTGTGTGCAGCACGTCGGCCGGGCCGACCAGCAGCCCGCTTTTGACGAGGTGCGCGGACGACACGGCCCACCAGAGCGCGAGCGTGGCGAGCGGCAGGACGAAACCGCGCCAGTCGGGCACGGGAAAGCGACGGGCGATCCTGACGGCGGGCGATGGGGCGTCCGATGCGGACGTGGCGTCAAGCGGCATAGGAGGAGAATCCTTGAATCGGGTTCAACCGCGGAATGCGGACGGCACGCCGCGGCGCAGCCGTGCTTCGAGCGCGTCGAGCAGCCGATTGATCGTGAGGCCGACCGCGCCGACCACGATCACCGCCGCCATCACGAGATCGAGCTGGAACAGCTGGCGCCCGTACACGATCAGGTAGCCGAGCCCTTCCGACGACGCGACGAGTTCGACGACGACGAGCGCGAGCCACGATTTCGTGAATGCGAGCCGCACGCCGGTCGCGAGCGTCGGAATCGCGGCCGGCAGCACGACGTGGACGATGCGCTGGCGGCGCGTATAGCCGAACACGCGCGCGGCTTCATCGAGCGCGGGCGGCGCGTGGCGGAACCCCTGCAGCGTGCTCATCGTCACGGGGACGAGCGCCGCATGCGCGATCAGCAGGTACTTCAGCGGCTCGCCGACGCCGACGAGCAGCAGCAGGAACGGCAGCCAGCCGAGCACGGGAATCTGCACGAGCGCATTGAAGCCGGGCAGCACGTAGGCTTCGAGCGTGCGCGACAGGCCGAGCGCCGCGCCGGTCGCGAAACCGAGCAGCGTGCCGGCCGCGAAGCCGACCAGCACGCGCTGCAGGCTGATCAGCGTGTGGCGCGCGAGATCGCCGCTGGCCGCGAGCTCGGCGAGCGAGTCGGCGACGTGTGCGGGCGGCGGCAGGATCTGCGGTGCGATCCAGCCGCGCGCGCTACCGATGGTCCACAACACGAACAGCAGCGCGGGCAGCGCCCACGGCGCGAGCAGCCACGCCACGCGCTTCGCGGCCGCCGCGCGGGACGGCGCGGCGCGCGCGTGCGGGTCGGACGACGGAATCGGGATCGCGGTGTCGCTCATCGGGGCGGGTCCGGGTTAGGAGAGGGGCTTGCCGGCCGCGTCGTAGCGCGGCCAGTAGTGCTCGAGGTGCTGCGCGCGCAACGCGTTGTCGAGGTACTTCGGCTCGAACCAGCCGTCGACGTCGACCGGCTGGCGGATCAGTTTCAGCTTCAGCGCGTCCTGGGCGACGGCCTTGTAGCGCGCGACGAGGAACGGATCGATCAGCGGCGACAGGCGGTCCTTCAGGCGCTGGTTCGCGTAGTCGGCCTGCCACGACGCATACGGCACGCCGCTTTTTTCCCACAGCCTGAACAGCGCATCGCGGTTCGCTTCGTCGGACGACCATTGCGCACCCTTGACCAGCGCGTTGACGACGCGTTGCACGATGTCCGGATGCGCGTGCTCGAAGTCGTCGAGCACGAGCAGGTGGGTCTGCCGCGTGTATTGCGGGCCGTCGTTCTGCGATTCGTAGATGATTTTCGCGAGGCCCGCGTCGCGCAGTTTGTACAACTGATAGTCGCCCACCGACGCGTCGATGCCCTTCGACGCGAGCGCGGCGAGCGAACTCGCGGAGTCGAGGTTGATCACGCGCAGGTCGCGTTCGCCGAGGCCGTTCTTCGCGAGCGCGTTGTCGGCGACGAGCTGCAGGTTCGTGCCGCGGAAGATCGACACGCGGCGGTCCTTCAGGTCGGTGATCGAGCGGATACCGGAGTCGGGCGGCACCGCGATCTTGACGCCCGAGCGCACGCTCGCGGCGAGCAGCAGGCGCGTCCTGATGCCGTTCGAGCGCGCGAGCACGGCCGGCAGGTCGCCCTGGTAGGCGAAGTCGAGCGCCTTGTTGGCGATCGCCTCGTTGACGGCCGGGCCCGCGCCCTTGAAGAACAGCCACTGCACCTTGATGCCGTCGGCCGCGAATTCCTTTTCGACGAGTTGCTGCAACTGCGCGGTGGCCGCGCTCGACCCGCCGAAGGTCGGCGGATCGCCGGTGCCCTGCTGCGCGACGCCGATGCGGATCGTGGCGGGCTTGTCGGCGTGCGCGGCGGCAGCGGGCAACGCAACGAGGGACGCGATCAGCAGCGATCGCAGCAGGCGCAGTGGAGACGGGAATCGGTCGATCATGGTGCGTTGGATGGTGAGGACTCGAAATCGGGCCGGCGGGTGTCGAACCATTCTGGAGGACGCCTCGGGCGCGGGACAAGCAACGATTTGAACTATGCTTATCGCCGCGTTTCGGGTTGGCAAATCATGCATGGCGCCGATTGGAAATGGCGAGGCGGGCGAGCGCGGCGTGCGGATCGCGCACGCCGATCGGCGGCGAATCGAGCGTCGGTGACAGCGGCGCCAATCCGGATCGGGCAATGCGATCGGGTGCGCAAAATTTTCCGGATCATGTCGGCGCGCACGAAAAAGATGCCGGGAAACGCACGCGCGGGTCCGTTTCAGGTTCGAACAGGAAAATCACGCGGCATATCGGAAAACTGAATAAAAATCATCGAATTGCAACGGCGTCGGCAACGATGCATCCCGGTATTAACATTCTTACTGCACGCCACGCCGGGCTTGTTGCATCATGCTGAAAAGCGGCAAATAGCATGCGCGAATTTCATCGCTGAAGTGCACCGCCCATAAATACACTCTGACGCTAAATAATTTGAAATCGCCAAAAAAATTGTCTATACCCTAGACGAATCAGTGTGAATTGCATTGTGCCAATGCAGCTATGCAACAAGCGCGCGGAGTAGCGGCGGATTCCATTGCCGACCACCGCGCGTTGCAGCGATCGAATGGATTCCGGGGGATGCGCATGGCCCGACGACAGGGCTGCCGCATGAGTCGTGAATGGGCGAAAACGCCGTGCGTGCCACCGAAGCAGCGCCGCTTCTTTTCACTCAACGGTCGATCACCGACCCCGTCACACGGAGGTTGTCATGCTGCAATACGTCAAGACCTTGCTGCGCGATGAACGCGGCGTCAGCTCGCTCGAGTACGCGGTTCTGGCCGGCATCGTCGTGGTCGCACTGGCGGCGGTCGGGGTGATCCTCAGCAGTACATCCGGCGGCTTGCCGGCCGTGTTCACCGCGCTGATCAACAAGGTCACGGCGCTGATCTGATCTCCTGAACCCGCGCGCCGCCGACGAACACACGGATCCGCAGCGGTACGACGTATCCAGCCGGGGCGCGCCGACGGACGGCTCTCCGATGCTCTTTCTCGTACAGTCGGCGGCGACGCTCGTGCTGGTGTCGCTCGCGACGCAGGATGTGTGCGCGCGGCACCTCTCCAATCGCGCGGTGCTGGCGTTCGCGATGCTGTATTTCGTTGCGGCGGCACTCGCGCGCGAAGGGCTCGCGCACCTCGCCGGTCACGTGGCGACCGCCGCGGCGATGCTGCTGCTGTTCGCCGGCCTGCGTCACGCGGGCTGGATCGCCGGCGGCGACGTGAAGCTCGCGGCGGCGGTATTCCTGTGGGCCGGCCCGGCGCTCGCGTTCCCGGTGTTGACGATCGTCGGTGCGAGCGGCGCCGCGTGCGGCGTCGCCGCGCTCGCGGCCGTCGCATGGCAGCGTCGCGCCGCGCCGGCGCGTACGATCGCGACGCGCGGTGTGCCGTACGGGATCGCGCTCGCGCTCGGCGGGGCGCTGGCCGTCTGGGCGCCGTTCCCTCACGCGGTTTCGCTTGCCTAGACCGGGGACGCACGCCGCCATGCCCAAACCTCTGCGAATGACCGTGCTGATCATCGCTGCCGCGATCGGCGCGTTCATCCTGCGCCAGCTGTATGTCGCCGCGTCGACGCCGCCGGTGCCCGGCGAAGCGGCCGAGGTGCGCGTGCGCGTCGCGGCGGCGGACCTGCCCGAAGGGCTGCTGCTGCGCGACAACGATCTCGCGTGGAAGCGCATGCCGCGCACGCAGGTGCCGGGCGGTGCGTTCGTCGAGTCGCAACCGGGCGCGGACCTGAAAGGCGCGCTGCTGCGCAATCGCGTCGACGCCGGCGCGCCGATCCGTGCGGACAACGTGATTCCGGGCGCCGCGCCGGATTTTCTCGCGGCCGCGCTGCAGCCCGGCATGCGCGCGATCTCGGTGCCGGTCGACGACGTGTCGGGCAACGCGGGGCTGATCCAGCCGGGCGACTTCGTCGACGTGGTGCTCACGCAGGAGATCGGCGGTTCCGCGACGTCGCCCGGCACGTTCGAAGCGGAGACGGTCGTGCGGCGTGCGCGCGTGCTCGCGGTCGGCTCGGAATTCCAGCGTGCGAAGACGCCTGCGAGTGCGCCGGACGTGCCGGCCCGCGCGCGCACGGTCACGCTCGAGGTCGCGCCGCGCACCGCGCAGGTCGTGCTGGTCGCGACGCGCCTCGGCTCGCTGTCGCTGTCGCTGCGCAGCTTCGCGACGAGCGATCGCCGGCAGGCGGCGGGCGGCGACGAAGCGGAGCCCGATACGCCGCCGGTGTGGGCCGGCGACGTGTCGCGCGCGGCGCGCCGTGCGCAGCCGGCGCAGCCGGCGAGAACGGACGCCGACACGCGGCCGGCGCCGCAGGGCAATACGGTCGTGATCTATCGCGGCTCGTCGGTCGACGACGGGTCGCGCGGCACCGGCACAGGCACGCCGGGCTTGCCGCCGCTGCCGTCCGGTTGGATGGGCACGCTGGTTGCACCGGCGGCGCCCGCGGCACCCCCGGGCGGCAATGTCGCCGCGGATGCGACGGCGCAGGTGCCACGGATCGCGGCGCCGCAGTGAGCAGTGACGATTCGGGCCGGCCGCCCGGCGGCCGGCATTTGACGGGAACACGCATGGTGCGCATGGTTCGTTGGATGGCTTTCTGGTGCCTGGCCTGCATCGTCGCGCCGGGCGTCGCACTCGCGCAGCGCGCGAGCGCGGCGGACGCCGGCGCGGCGTTGTCGATCGCGACCGGCAAGGGCGAGATGCTGTCGCTGGCCGAACCCGCGACCGCGATGTTCGTCGCGGACCCGAGCATCGCGGACATCCAGGTGCCGTCGCCGCGCACCGTGTTCGTGTTCGGCAAGAAGGCCGGCACCACCACGCTGATCGCGCTCGGCGCGAACCATCGGCCGATCCTGCGCCGCACGGTGATCGTGCAGGTCGACACCGCGTCGCTGCAGGCGGTGCTCGACAGCCGCTTTCCGCAATTGAAGCTGTCGGTGTCCGGCGCGCCGGGCTCGCTGATGGTGTCGGGCAAGGTGCCGAGCGCGGCCGACGCGGACGCCGTGATGCAGTCGCTCGCGCCTTACGTCAACGACAAGGAAAAGATCGTCAACCGGCTCACGCTGTCGCGCCCGATCCAGGTGAACCTGCGCGTGCGCGTGACCGAGGTGAGCCGCAACGTCACGCAGCAGCTCGGCATCAACTGGAGCTCGCTCGGCTCGGCCGGCAACTTCTTCGGCGGCTTGCTCAGCGGCCGCACGCTGTTCGATCCGACGACCAAGGTGTTCAACCTGTCGCCGACCGGTGCGTATTCGGTGCTCGGCGGCTTCCGCGCGGGGCGCTGGTCGATCGACGTCGTGCTCGACGCGCTCGATCAGGAAGGCCTGATCACGATGCTCGCGGAGCCGAATCTCACCGCGATGTCCGGGCAGACCGCGAGCTTTCTCGCCGGCGGCGAAATTCCGATTCCGGTCGCGCAGGCCGGCAACACCGGCGCGATCACGGTCGAGTTCAAGCCGTTCGGCGTGTCGCTCGACTTCACGCCGACCGTGCTCGCCGACAACCGGATCAGCCTGAAGGTGCGCCCGGAGGTGAGCGAGGTCGATTCGAACAACAGCGTGACGACCGGCAGCGTCAGGGTGCCGGGACTCTCGGTGCGGCGCGTCGAGACGACGGTCGAGCTGTCGAGCGGGCAGAGCTTCGCGATCGGCGGGCTGCTGCAGAGCCAGACGGCGGATACCGTGGCGCAGGTGCCGGGGCTCGGCCGGCTGCCGATCATCGGCCGGCTGTTTTCGTCGAAGAACTTCCAGGACAACAAGACCGAGGTCGTCGTGATCGTGACGCCGTACATCGTGCAGCCGACCGGCCCCGGCCAGCTCGAGCAGGCGCTCGACACCGTCGCGCGGCCGAGCAGCGATCTCGAGTTCGCGATCCAGCGCAATCTCGGGCTCGACCTGCTGACGGGCGATACGCCGCGCCTCGTCGGCGCCGCGGGCTTCGTGTACTGACCGGAGGAGCGCGCATGCGAGTTCGAACCATCGTCGCCGCCTTGCCGCCACTGGTGCTTGCGGGCTGCTTCTCGGCGCCGCCGCCGCTCAACCTGCCCGATGCGCGCGCGATCGGCTTCGACGGCGTGCACGCGGTGCCGCCCGACTGCGCGAAGCTGATGCAGCCGTCGCATCTCGTCGATGCGGGGTTCGGGCGGCCCGGCGTGCCGTTCGGCTGCGCGACCTACACGAATCTCGCGACGATGCTCGCGCGGCCGGAAGACCTGGTCGCGCCCGTGCCGTACGGCGGCGCCGATGCGCAAGTCGCCGCCGACGCGGTGCGCCGCTACGTCGAGGATCGCGTGAAGCAGCCGGCTCCGGACAAGACGCTGACGACGACCGGCTCGCCCGGCCACTGACCCGCTCCCGATGCCCATCGCGATGCCGCCCATGAACGTCCTCGATCGCCAGAATGCCAAGCGCGCCGCCGCAGCCGGTGCGGCGGATCTCATCGCGGTCGTGTCCGATGCCGGCAGCGAAGACGTGATTCGCCGCGTCGCCCAGGACTTGTCGATCACGCGCGCCCACGTGCAGCCGGGCAACTGCGACGACGCGATCCGGCTGCTGCAGCAGCACGAGCGCTCGCCGCGCCAGCTGATCGTCGACGTGTCGGATTCGGTGCTGCCGGTGTCCGACCTGATGCGCCTCGCCGACGTGTGCGATCCGTCCGTGAGGGTGGTCGCGATCGGCACGCAGAACGACGTCGGGCTGTTCCGCAACCTGCTCGGCATCGGTGTGCAGGACTACATCGTGAAGCCGCTGACCGTCGAGTTGATGCGGCGCGCGTTGACCGCGACGGAATCGGTCGTGCAGGTGCGCACCGGCAAGATCGTCAGCTTCGTCGGCGCGCGCGGCGGCGTCGGCACGACGACGGTCGCGGTGAGTCTCGCGCGCTGCCTGGCGGGCGAGAAGCGCCGCCGCGTGGCATACGTCGACCTGAACCTGCACGGCGGCGGCGCGAACTCGATGCTCGGGCTGTCGAGCAACAACGGGCTGATCGAACTGCTGAACATGGAACAGCGTCCCGACGACGCGTTGTTCGACCGCATGTTCGTCACGAAGGGCGACCGCCTGCACGTGCTCTCGGCCGAACTGGCGTATGGCGACGACGCGCCGCTGCGCGACGAGGCGATCGCGTCGCTCGTCGAGATGCTGAAGGACCGCTTCCATTACGTGCTGTTCGACGTGGGCAACCGCGCCGGCAAACTGTTCGAGGATGCGCTGACGGTGTCCGATCTCGTCTATATCGTCGCCGACCGCTCGGTGCATGCCGCGTACGAAGCCGCCCGGCTTGCGCGCTTCGTGAGGGAGCTGCCCGGCGAGCGGCTGCTGTCGATGATGCTGAACAACCCGCTCGAGCCGGTCAAGGGGCGCGTCGCGCCGGCCGACTTCGAGGACGCATTCGGCGGCGTGCGGCTGCGCGAGCTGCCGCACGAGCCGCAGACGCTCGCGGTCGCCGAGAACCTCGGCGAGCCGATCGAAGGCACGAAACGCCGCGGCTTCCTGGACGAGATCCGGCTGCTCGCGAACGGCATCACCGGCGAATCGATGGCCGTCGCGCAGCCGTGGTACGCGCGCTTCGTGAAATGGAGGAAAGGATCGTGACGTTCGGTACCCGCAAACGGTCGACGCCTGCGCCCGGGCCGGCGGCTTCTCCCGCCGCGCCGCCCGACGGCGCACCGGTGCCGGGCCCGGCAGCGAGCCAGGCGCCCGCATCCGCGCGCGGGCTTGCGGTGGCCGATACCCACGAGGCGCTGATTCGTTCCGGCAAGTTCGACGCGATTCGCACCGCGGTGTTCTCGTCGATGAACATGTCGGCGGCGCTGATGAAGACGCGCGACGAAGTGCGCGCGGGCATCGAGCAGGTGGCCGCGCACACGGTCGAGCGCGAGCGCCTGAAGATCACGGCGGGCGAGCAGGTGCTGATCGTCGACGCGATCCTGAACGACATGTTCGGCGTCGGGCCGATCGAGCCGCTGCTCGCCGACGACACCGTCTCCGACATCCTCGTGAACGGCCCCGACCAGGTGTACGTCGAGCGCGCGGGCCGGCTCGAACTCACGCCGCTGAAGTTTCGCGACAACGCGCACGTGACGAGCGTCGCGCAGCGGATCGCGGCGGCGGTCGGGCGCCGCGTCGACGAGAGCAGCCCGATGGTCGACGCGCGTCTTGCCGACGGCAGCCGCGTGAACGTGGTCCTGCCGCCGATCGCGATGCGCGGCGCGTCGATCTCGATCCGCAAGTTCGCGAAGCGCGACATCACGCTCGCGCGGATGGCGCATCAGGGCAACATCTCGCACGGGATGCTGCAGGTGCTGAAGATCGCGTGCGCGTGCCGGCTGAACATCGTGATCTCCGGCGGCACCGGTTCGGGCAAGACGACGCTGCTCAACGCGCTGTCGCAACACATCGAGGAGCACGAGCGGATCGTGACGATCGAGGATGCGGCCGAGCTGCAACTGCTGCAGCCGCACGTCGTCAGTCTCGAGACGCGGCCGGAGAATACGGAAGGGCTCGGCGGGATCTCGCAGCGCGACCTCGTGCGCAACGCGCTGCGGATGCGGCCCGACCGCATCATCCTCGGCGAAATCCGCGGCGCGGAAGCGTTCGACGTGCTGCAGGCGATGAATACCGGGCACGACGGCTCGATGACGACGATCCATGCGAACTCGCCGCGCGACGCGATCAGCCGGCTCGAAAGCATGGTGATGATGGCGAACGCGAACCTGCAGCTGCTGTCGATCCGCCGCCAGATCGCGAGCGCCGTGCACCTGTTCGTGCAGGTCGAGCGGATGCGCGACGGCGTGCGCCGCGTGACCCGGATCACCGAGATCGTCGGAATGGAAGGCGAGGTGGTGATCACGCAGGACCTGTTCGCGTTCCGCCAGGAAGGCGATACGACGCGGGACGTGGTGAAAGGCGTGTTCGAGGCGTCGTCGCTGCGGCCGGCGTTCGCGCCGCGCGCCGCGTACTACGGCGTCGAGGACGCGCTCACCGAGGTCTTCCGGCAATGAGCACCGCGGACCTGCTCGCGCTCGGCGCATTCGTCGTGATCCTCGCGGCGGGCCTCGCGCTGTCCGCGTGGCTGGACCGTGCGCGCCACACGCCGGAGCAGCGCATTCGCGAGCGGATGCGGCACCTTGCACCGTCGCTGGCGGGTCGGGAAGCCGGTGCGGCCGCGGCACCCGGCATCGCGCTGTTCAACCTGCCGCGGCGGCAAAGCCGCGCGCGCGCGTGGCTGCAGCGCTACGTGACGCGCGTGCGGGCGGTTGGCGGCGAACGCGGGATGCGGATCGTCGTCGCCGGCACGATTGCCGGCGCGATTGCCGCGATCGTGGTGGTGCAACTCGTCGCGTTGCCGCACGCGCTCCATCCGCTGATCTACGTCGGGCTGCCGCTGGTGGCGATGCGCGCCAGCTATCGCGCGCTGGTCGAGCGGTTCCGGCTGCGTTTTCTCGAAGCGTTCCCGGACGCGATCGACCTGATCGTGCGGGCGGTGCGCGCGGGCATTCCGGTCACGCAGGCGATCAGCACGGTGGGCGACAGCGCGGCGGAGCCGGTGCGCTCGACCTTCCGCTCGATGGGCGACAGCCTGCGCGTCGGCGCGGATCTGAAGGACGTGCTGACGCACGCGGCAGACCGGCTGATGATCGCGGATTTCTCGTTCTTCACCGTCTACCTGCTGCTGCAGCGCGAGACCGGCGGCAGCCTCGGCGAGACGCTCGACGAGCTGTCGAGCATCATCCGCACGCGCCGCGACATACGCCTGAAAACGCGCGCGTTGACCGCCGAGGGGCGGATCACGACGAAGATCATTTCGGCGGTGCCGTTCGTGATGATCGGCGCGCTGTTCCTCGTGAACCGCGCGTACGTGATGCTGCTGTTCGACACGCATGCCGGACGCGTGATGCTGACGATCGCCGCGGTGCTGCTGACGATCGGACTGCTGACGATTCACAAGATCTCGAAACTGGATACCGCGCGATGACGATGTCGATGCTGGCCGCCCGCGGCCTCGAACTGTTGCTGCTGCTCGCGTGCGTCGCGGCGGCGCTCGCGACGCCCGGCGGCGGCACGCGCCGGCGAATCGCGGAGCGCGTGCAGCAGGCGGCCGGGCAACGTCCGCTTTCGCTGGTGGCGGGGCGGCTGCAGCCGGGCGAGGTACGTCAGGACCTGACGCGGCGGCTCGCGCAACTCGGCGAGCGGTTGCCCGTGCTCGACCCGATGCAGCGTGTGAAGCTCGCGCTGCAGCTGACGCGCGCGGGCTTTCGCGAGCGGCGTGCGGTGTCGTCGATGATCGGCATCAAGCTGAGCTGCGGCGTGCTGCTCGCGGGCGTCGCGATCGTGTTCAGCCCGTACATTCCGCGCTTCGGCGAATACGTCGTGATCCGGGCGCTGGCGATGGTCGCCGCGTTCGTGATCGGCGTGATCGTGCCGGAATACGTGCTCGGCGCAATGATCCGGCGGCGCCGGCGGATCATCGCCGCGTGCTTTCCGGACGCCCTCGACCTGCTGGTGATCTGCACGATGGCCGGCAACAGCCTCGTATCGGGCGTGCGGCGCGTCGCGCGCGAACTCGAGCGCATCTGCCCGCCGCTCGCCGACGAGCTGACGGTATGCGCGGACGAGCTGACGCTGAGCGGCAACGTATCCGAAGCGCTCACGCATTTCGCGACGCGCGTCGACTTTGCGTCGGCGCGCTCGCTTGCCACGACGCTCACGCAATCGCAGCGCTTCGGCACGCCGATCACGCAGGCGCTGCGAACGCTGTCGCGCAGCGAGCGCACCGAGCAGATCGTCGCGCTCGAGGAGCAGGCCGCGAAGCTCGCGCCGAAGATCACGCTGCCGATGATGCTGTTCATCCTGCCGACGGTCGGCCTGATCGCGGCGGGCCCGGCGGCGATTCGCCTGCTCGAGGTGTTCAAATGACACGATCCGTGATCCGTGCGTTCGCATTCGCGGCGGTGTTGCCGGTGCTGGCCGGCGGCTGCGCGCCGGGCATCCAGACGCGGCCGGCGCTGTCGCACAAGAGCGACGACCCGCAGGCCGAACTGCGCATTGCCGACAGCGCGCTCGCCGGCGGCAACGTCGATCTCGCGTCGACGCTGTACGAGAAGGTGCTCGCCCGGCATCCCGATTCGCTCCCGGCGCGCCTCGGGCTGGGCGACGTCAGCTACCGCGCGGGCGATCTGGAGCGCGCGCGGATTCTCTACGAGCAGGCACGACAGCAGGCACCCGCGGAACCCGGGCCGCAGGTCGGGCTCGCGCGCGTCGCGTTGCGGCAGCGCCGGCTCGACGAGGCCGCCCAGCGCTACCGCGAGCTGCTGGCCGCGCAGCCGAACCTGCCGCTTGCGGCGGAAGGGCTCGGCACGGTGCTCGACCTGCAGGGCCGCCATGAAGACGCGCAGGCCGTATACCGCGATGCGCTGCGCGTGCATCCGGATGCGAAGGGCTTGCGCGTCGACCTCGGGCTGTCGCTCGTGCTGAGCAACCGGCCGCGCGAAGGCGTGAACGTGCTGCTCGACGTGGCCGGGCTACCCGATGCGCCGTGGCAGGCGCGCCAGAACCTCGCGTTCGCGTATGGCGTGCTCGGCAACACCGATTCGGCGAAGAAGCTGTTGTCGGCGGATCTGCCCGCATCGGCGGTGGCCGACAATTTGCGCGTCTACGAGGCAGTGCGCGCGCAGCTTGCGGCGCGCCCGGCGCCCGCCGCCGCACGACCGTCGACGGGGGCCGCGCTCGACCCGCACGCGCTGCCGCCCGCCGCGGGGGCGGCAAGATGACACGCCAGGCGATGGGCGTCCGTCACGCGCGCGGCGTCGTATCCCTCGAGTTCGTGCTGATGCTGCCGTTCCTGCTGATGGTGCTGATCGGCATCATCGACACGAGCCTGCTGCTGTGCGACAAGGCCGTCATCACGAACGCGAGCCGCGAGGCCGCGCGCGCGGGCGTCGTGCTGCGCGTGCCGATGCTGACCCCGACACAGATCGCCAACGTCGCATCGACCTACACGCAGAACAGCCTCATCACCGGCGGCACCGCGACGACGCCGACCATCACCGTGACGCAGGCGAACGGCACGACGGCCGGCACCGCGCTGACGGTCACGGTGACCTACACGTATTCGGGGCTGGTGCTGGGGTCGGCATTCAGCGCGCTCACCGGCCCGGTGACGATCTCGGCCAGCTCGGTGATGCTCTATGAATGACGCAGCCGGCACGCCATGCATCGGCGCCACGCGCGAGCGCGGCTCCGTCGCGCTGTTCTTCCTGCTGTTCCTGATTCCGCTGCTGTCGTTCGGCGCGCTGGCAATCGACATCGCGTGGGTGGCCACGGTGCGCAACCAGTTGCAGAACGCCGCCGACGCGGCCGCGCTCGCGGCGGCCGACGCGATGATGTCGCCCACGGGCGGCGCGCTGAACTGGTCGCAGGCCGCGCCGGCGGCGAACGGCGTGATCGCGCAGAATGCGGCGGCAGGCGCGCCGCTCGCGACCGGCACGGTGACGACCGGGTACTGGAACGTGACGCGCAACCCCGCATCGATGCAGCCGACGACCATCACGCCCGGCCAATACGACGTGCCGGCGGTTCAGGTCACCGTGTCGCGCGCGCCGGGCGTGAACGGCGGCTCGATTCCGCTGCTGCTCGGCGGGCTGCTCGGCATTCCGGGCGCGTCCGGCAGCGCGACCGCGATCGCGGTGCTCGCCGCGCCGGGCGGGGTGGCGGCGGGCGGGCTCTTTCCGGTCGCGATCGACCAGTGCGTGTACAACCAGTACTGGAACACGTTGACCAACCAGCCGCTGATCAATCCGCTGACCAACCTGCCGTACGAATTCTCGATCACGAACGGCCAGACCTACGGCACGCTGTGCATGGGCGGCCAGTGGACGTCGTTCCTGTCGACCGCGACCGACACGACGACGATGGGCGGCCTGATGGTGACCGGCAACCCGACGACGCTCAATATCGGCGACAGCATCTATCTCGCGACCGGCGTGAAGGCGACGCTCTACACGTCGGTGCCGGTCGGCACGACGGTCGTGCTGCCGGTCGTCACGCAGACGGCGAGCAGCACCTACGTGCCGATCGTCGCGTTCGCGGCGTTCCGTATCGACGTGTCGCTCGGCGGCACGTACAAGTACATCCAGGGGCACTTCGTCGCCGGCGTGAAGATGACCGGCGTCGCGACGGGCGTCGGGCCGTACTACGGCGTGTACGTGCCGCCGCGGCTCGCGTTGTGAGCATCGTGCCGCGCGCGGCGCAGCAGCACGAGCAGCGCGAAGAGCGTCACGGCCGGGCCGATCTGCGGCAGCAGCAGCCACGGGTTCAGGTATTCGGCGACCGGCAGCGCCCATATCAGCGCGATCGCGGCCTGTTCGCCGCGCAGCCAGCCGTCGCGCCAGCCGATCGACAGCATGCAGGCGATCGCGATGGCGAGCCACGCAAGTTCGTAGTGCCACACGTACGGGTTCGCCACGAGCGTCGCGACCGCCAGCACGGCGGCGCGCACGCGGGTATCGCGCGATTGCGTCCATGCGATGCACGCGGCGGCGATCGCGATTGCCGCAATACACGCTTGCGCGGCATAGGCGGCACCGAGCGGCACGCCCGCAAGCCGGAACGCCGCGAACGGCGTCGGCGACGCGAGCCAGAACACGACACCGTGTTCGAGGACGATCGATCGCGCGAGTCCGGTGCTCGCGACGAACAGGCGCAGCGACTCGATGCCGCAGACCAGGACGCTCAGCGCGACGAACGTGCCGGTGGCGAGCGCGGCCCATGCGATCGTGCGCCATGCGCGCACGGCGACCAGCACGAACGGGAACAGCAGCGCCATCTGCGGCTTGACCGACAGCAGGCCGATGCAGAGGCCCGCCCAGATCGGCCGCCGTTCGGCCCAGTGGACGGCCAGCGCCGCGCACGATGCGGTCAGGAACGCGTTTTGTCCGAGCGTCGCTGTGACGAACACGCAAGGCGCGGCGGCCAGCGCGAGCGGGCCGACGCGCGATGCGCCCGGAATCGTGCCGAGACGCGAAACGCGCCACGCGACGAGGCCGAGCACGACGACGCCGATCGTGACGAACACCGGGTAACCGAGCGCGAAGGGCAGTAGCGCCAGCGGGGTCACGAGCAGCAAATAGGTGGGCGGGTACAGCCACGGGGCGAAGACGTCGCGGCGAAGATGCGTGAACAGGCCGGTCGTCAGCCGCGAGAAGGCGGAGAAGTCGTACGCCTGCGCCGGCGAGCCGTGCAGCATCACGTACGAGGCCGACCAGAACACCGAGAAGTCGGCACCGGGGCGTGCCCCGATGCTCCCGGCCCCGTGACGAACGACGGTCGTCCAGATCGTGACGAACAGTGCGTCGAGCACGAGCATCAACACGCTGTACACGACGACGCGCCGCGGCGTGAGCCACGCGCGCACGGGCCGCTCCGCCGAGCGCATCGATTCGCGGGGAATGTCCAATTGCGGCGGTCCGGTTCTACTTGAACGACGCTTTGCGGGCGGCGGCGCCGGCGACCGCCGGCATCGCTGCCCTGCGGCGGGCCGCGGGCGCGCGCTTCAGCGGAAACTGCAGCAGCTTCGATGCCGGCTGGGCGGCGGCATCGCGCTCGGCACGGTAGCGCCGCCTCACGAGATAGACGGGGCGCTGCTTGGACTCGTGATAGATCCGACCGAGGTATTCGCCGATCACGCCGATACCGATCAACTGGATGCCGCCGACGAACAGCACGACGGAAATCAGCGACGGGTAGCCGTGCACCGGATTGCCGTACAGCAGCGTGCGCACCACGATGAAGGCGCCATACGCGAGGGACAGCATCGCGAACGTGAGACCGACGTAGGTCCACACGCGCAGCGGCACGGTGCTGAAGCTCGTGATGCCCTCGAGCGCGAAGTTCCAGCGTCGCCATCCGGAGAACTTCGAGCGGCCGCCGCTGCGCGGCGCACGCGTGTATTCGACGATAGCGGTGCGAAAGCCGACCCACGCGAACAGCCCCTTCATGAACCGCCGCCGCTCCGGCAGCGCGCGCAGCGCTTCGACGACCTCGCGATCCATCAGGCGGAAATCGCCGACGTTTTCCGGCATTTCGACTTCGGACAGCGCGTTGTGTACGCGATAGTAGAGCGCCGCCGCCGCGCGCTGCAGGTATGGGTCGCACATGCGGTCGGTGCGTTTCGCGGCGACGACTTCGGCACCGGCGCGCCAGTGTTCGATCATCGCGGGAATCAGGGCGGGAGGGTCCTGCAGGTCGGCGTCGATCAGGATCACCGCGGCGCCGGCGGCCTCGTCGAGGCCCGCGGTGAGCGCGGCTTCCTTGCCGAAGCGGCGTGTGAGATCCACGACGTGTACGCGCGCGTCGCGGGCGGCGATCGCGAGCAGCCGGTCGAGCGTGCGATCGCGGCTGCCGTCGTTGATGCAGACGATCTCGAAGCGGACCCCGGCGACCGACTCGAGAACGGGCAGCGTTTCGGCAAAGAACGCGTCGATCGTTTCCTCTTCGTCATGAAACGGCACGACGAGCGATATCAGCGGTTTCCTGGCGTGCGTGGACATGCTGCGGTCTCCCGAGAGATCCGGCCTGCGCTGCACCGTATGGTTCCGGTTGTCGTCCGCCGAACAGGCCCGGCCCGGTTCGGCGTGAATGCGGTTCCGGGGTGCGTGTCCACCGCCGCCCGGACGATACGAGTTGCGTTCATTGTACGCAGGAATCGCCGATTCGTAACACGTATCGGCGGTTTCGCACGACGGGCGCGCTTGCCGGGCAACGCACCGGTCGCGGCGTGGCCGGCGCATCGCGCGCGGCAGCGCTAGGATGGCGTTTTCACGGCCGCGGGAGGGCGCGATGCAGGTTCACGATCTGGTCGGTGCGCCGCTCGATTTCTGGGTGGCGATGGCGGAAGCACTCGGCGCGCCGCGCGTCGACGCCGCGGGATGCACGGTCCTGCGCGAACCGGGCGGCACGCCGGTGCCGTACGCGCCGTCGTCGTCGTGGGTAGACGGCGGGCCGCTCGTCGAGCGTTTGCCGTTCGGCGCGTTCGAGCGCGACGGCGGGCACGGTGCGTGGCGCGCGGTGCTGCATCGGGCAGTGCCGGCGGCCGGCGAGCGCTGCACGTTCAACCAGTCGGGCCCGACGCTGCTGGTCGCCGCGATGCGCACGCTGGTTGCGTCGACGTTCGGCGATGACGTGCCGGATCTCGACATGGCGAAGGCGCGTTGAACGCCCGCACAGGCGACGACGTGCAGCCGGTTACGCGGCCGACAGGTTGCGCACCGCGATCGACGCGACGTCGACGCGCTTCGGCAGGATCGCGTCCGCGGCCGCGCGATCGGCGACGCGCTGCAGCACGTCGATGTCCGCGTCGGTGACACCGCGCTGCGCGAGCGCCGCCCGGCGCGCGATGTCGGCGGCCGCCTCGCGCGGCAGGCGCGTGAGCGACGCATAGACGGTCGCGTAATCGGCGGGATGCGCGAGCGCCCACTGGCCGGCTCGGGTGAGCCGCGCGAGCACGTCCGACAGCGCCGCGCGCTTCGCGCGATCGTCGAGCGTGTCGACCGGCGACGTGAGGAACGCGAGCCCGGAATTGATCCCGCTGCCGTCGCGCACGATGCGCGCACCGCGCCGGACCACGTTGCCGTAATACGGATCGAAGGTCGCCCAGATACCGATCTGCCTGGCCTCGAACGCGGCGAACGCGTCGACCGGCAGCACGAAGCGCACGTCGACGTCGCCAGGCGCGAGGCCGTGTTCGCGCAGCGCGCCGTAGAGCTGGTATTGCGAGATGCTGCCGCGCGCCGACGACACGACGACGGTGCGCCCCTTCAGGTCGGCGACGGTGCGCACCGGCGAATCGGGCTGCACGACGATGCCGAGCGATGTCGGCGAGCCGACGCGCGTGGCCACGATCCGCAGCGCCGGATCGCCGAGCGCGGCCGTCAACACCGGCAGGTCGCCGGCCGGCGCGAGGTCGATCGCACCCGCGCGCTGTGCTTCGAACAGCGGCGCGGCGCCCTGGAAATTCGCCCAGCGAAACCGGTACGGCACGCCGTCGAGCACGCGCGCGGCTTCGGCCAGCGCGCGCAGGCCGCCGGCCTGGTCGCCGAGCACCAGCGTCACGTTGGACAGGTCGGGGCCGGCCGCGCGGACGGGCCGTGCGGCGGCGCCGGCAAGCGGTGCGGCGGCCAGGGCGGCCACGCGCAGCAGTGCGCGGCGGCGGGCCGGGGCGGGGGGCGAAGTCATCGGCGGCAGGTCCTCGGTGATCCGCGCGAGAGGCCGCGCGGCTGCCGGGCAGATTACGGAATCGGTTTCGCGCCGGCAAACATCGAATCGCGAAATGCTTATTCGCGCGTCCGTTATCGGCGAGACAGGCGCTAGCCCGCGGCAGGAACGGCGCGCAGGAACGCGCGTACCGCGGGCGCCTTCTCGAAGCGCCGGTACGCGAGCGCGAGTTCGGACATGATCGGCTTGCCGGCGATCGGCCGGTACACGACGCCCGGCAACGACACGCAGCCGGCGAGCGCGTCCGGGATCACGGCGACCCAGCCGTTTACCGATACGCACGCGAGCACCGCGAGCAACCCGCCCGGCCGCGCGGCGATCACCGGCGCGAAGCGGCCGCGGCGTGCGACTTCGAGCGTGCCGCGCTCCTGTTCCGGCACGGCGAAGCGCGCGTCGGCGAGATCGGCGGCACGCACGGCGGTCATCGCCGCATAACGCGAATCGGCCGGCACCGCCGCGACGAATACGTCGCGCTGCAGCGTGACGATCCGCAGCCCGCCCGGCAGCGGCAACGGCGGGCGCACGTACGCGAGGTCGAGCCGGCCCGCGTCGAGCTGTTTCGCGACGTCGTCCATCGGTACCTCGCGCAGGTTCAGCTCGATGCGCGGATGCGCGGCGCGGAACGCGCCGACCGTGCGCTGCAGCGTGCCCGAATAGACGGCCGACGACACGTAGCCGATCTCGATCCGGCCGAGTTCGCCGCGCTCGGCGAGCGTCGCGAGTTCGCGGCCGCGCTGCAGATGCTCGACCGCCGCGCGCGCCTCGGCGAGAAACGCAATGCCTGCCGCCGTCAGCGAAACCTCGCGGCGCGAGCGCTGGAACAGCCGCACGCCGAGCAGCCGCTCGGCCTCCTGGATCTGCCGCGTGAGCGCGGGCGGCGCCATGTCGAGCGCGTCGGCCGCGCGCGCGAAATGCAGGTGCTGCGCGACGCTCAGGAACGCGCGCACGTGACGGAATTCGAGCGGATTCATGATTGCAATTTTCGTTAATGAAACTGCATCGGTATGTCAATGACGGGTAATACCGGGCAAGCCTAGCATACGGCTCGTTCCTCTTGTTCCGGAGCCGTCGATGTCCCAGTCTTCTCCCGCCCCGCGCGCAGGCGCGCCTGCCGCCGAGCGCACGGGCACCCGCCTGCCGGCCGCCGCGACGCTCGCGGTCGCGTCGGCGACGTGCTCGCTGATCGTGCTCGACACGAACGTCGTCGCCGTGTCGCTGCCGAGCATCGCGCGCGGCTTCCATGCGAGTTTCGCCGACATCGAATGGGTCGTGAGCGCCTACATGACCGCGTTCGCCGCATGCCTGCTGCCGGCCGGCGGGCTGGCGGACCGCTTCGGACGCAAACGCATGCTCGGCGCGGGGCTCGCGCTCTTTTCGCTCGCGTCGCTCGGGTGCGGGATCGCGCCGTCGGCCGGCTGGCTGATCGCCGCGCGCGCGGCAAAGGGCGGCGGGGCCGCGCTGTTGCTGACGGCCGCGCTCGCGGTGATCGCGAACCGCTTTCCGGACGGACGCGAACGGGCGCGTGCGTGGGCGATCTGGGGGATGTGCATGGGGATCGCGACGGCCGTCGCGCCGCTGGTCGGCGGCGCGATCACGCAGTGGATCGGCTGGCGCTGGGTGTTCCTGCTGAACCTGCCGGTGTGCGCGCTGCTCGCGGCCGGCGCGCGCGTCGCGATCGACGAGTCGCGCGATCCGCACGCGAAACGGGTGGATGCCGCCGGCAGCCTGCTGTTCGGCGCGGCGCTCGCCTGCGCGATTGCGGCGCTGATCGGCGCGCCGTCGCATGGCTGGCTGTCGGCCGCGACGCTCGGCCGGTTCGCGCTGGCCGCCGCGCTGCTGGCCGCGTTCATCGGCGCGGAGCGCTGGCAGGCGCGGCCCATGATCGATCTGGCGCTGTTCCGCCAGCCGCGTTTCGTCGGTGCCGTGCTCGCGATGTTCGGTTATGCGGCGTGCGCGCAGGTGATGATGACGTTCCTGCCGCTGTACCTGCAGAACGCGTTCGGGATGTCCGCGATCGACGCGGGGCTCGGGATGCTGCCGTTCGCGTTCGCGATGATCGCAGGGCCGTCGCTCGGCGGCCTGCTCGCCGCGCGCGTATCGTCCGGCGGCGTGCTGGCGGGCGGGCTCGCACTGATCGGCGCGGGCAATCTCGCGACCGCGGCGCTGACGGCCGGCGGCGACTACCGGCTCGTCGCGCTCGGCATGTTCGTGACCGGCTGCGGCGCGGGCATCATGAACGGCGACACGCAGAAGGCGATCATGGCGTGCGTGCCGCCGGGCCGTACCGGAATGGCGTCGGGCATCAGCACGACCACGCGTTTCTCGGCGATCGTGACGGCCGTCGGCGTGCTCGGCGCGGTGCTGGCCGCGAGCACGCACGCGCACCTCGACCGGCTGCTGTCCGCCGCGCCGGGCATGCGCGCGTTCGTCGACGCGCCGTTCATGTCGAGCCTGCTGGCCGGCGATCTTGCGCAGGCGCTCGCGCACGTGCCGCCGTCGGCCGCGCGCCAGCTTGCCGATGCGGCACCCGCGGCCTTCGCGAGCGGATTCGCCGCGGCGCTGACGGTCAGCGGCGTGCTCGCGCTTGCCGTCGCCGTCATCGCATACAAGTTGCTTGCGCAACCGATGCGCGACGCGTGATGCGTGCGGCGGGCGTTCATGCCTCGCTCGTTGCACGCGACGATACGGAGCCGCCGGGCTTGCGCGTTCAGGTTGTCGTCGGCGATCGATTCAGCGCGACTTCGTCGCGACGCGATGAACGCGCGCCGCGCGCGCGACACGCGGCCGTTGCGATGCACCGCAATGCGTCGCCTGCCGGCGGCGCGTGCGTCGGGTCGGTTCCGGCGGGGCGTCGGCGATCGGCACATTCGCCCGCGCATCCGCATCCGCATTCGCGGCAACCGCCGCGACGGCCGGCTGCGCGGCCTCCGCGTCGAGCCAGCCGCGCGTCGCCTCCGCGATCAGCCCGCGCAGCCAGCGCACGCCGTCGACGCAGGCGCCCGACTCGTTCCACGTCATCCGGTACACGATTGCGGGCGGCTCGGCCGGCAGCGCCACCGCGCCGAGCGGCAGCAGCTTCGCGTAGTGGCGCGCGAGCCGGTACGTGGTGGTGAGGATCAGGTCGGAGCGCACGAGCGCATGCGCGGCGAGTTCGAAGTGCGGCAGCGTGACGACGATCCGCCGCTGCAGGCCGACGCGTTCGAGCTGCCGGTCGATCGCGCCGGACGCTTCGAGCCACGACGGTGTCGGGCACAGTTGCGCGGCGCGCGCGAATTCGGCGGCCGTCATCGCGCCGCGCCGTGCGAGCGGATGCGTGGCGCGCATCAGGCACACGACGCGATCGTCGAACAGGTCGTCCTGCCGGAACCGCGACAGGCGGGCAGGGCGATTGTCGATCACGACGTCGAGCTCGCCGTCGGCGAGCGCGCGTTCGTCGTCGTAGCCGTCGCCGAGCGGATGGAACACGAGCTGCGCGTTCGGCGCGCGTTCGCGGAACAACGCGACGAGCTTCGGCACGAACAGCACGTTCAGGTAGTCGGGGCAACCGATCCGGTAGGTACGCACCGACGTGCGCGCGTCGAAGGTCGGCTGCTGGATGCGGATGAAGTCGATCACGCGCAGCGCGTTGCGCAGCGGCTCGATCAGCCGCGCGCCGAACTCGGTCGGCACCATGCCGTAGCGGCTGCGCACCAGCAGCGGATCGCCGAGCAGCGTGCGCAGCCGCTTGAGCGCGGCGCTCGTCGCCGGCTGCGACATGTTCAGCCGCACGGCCGCGCGCGACACGGTGCGCTCGGTGAGCAGCACGAGCAGGATGCGCATCAGGCGCGCGTCCAGACCGTCGAGCGCACTCCTTGCGTCGGACGCATCGAGGGACAGGCCGTTCGGCGCCGGTGCGTCCCGCATGTCGCTACGCGTTCCCGCGGCCCGTCATTTGACGAAGGTGCCCGGCCAGCCGACGATCCGCTTCGGGCGCGGCGGCGCATAGGTGCGGACCTTCGACGTCTTCAGCTTCAGGCGCACCAGCGATTCCGCGAGCGCGACCGCGGCCGACACGCCGTCGACGACGGGCACGCCCGTGCATTCCTCGATCTGCCGGTCGAGGCCGGCCATCCCGCCGCAGCCGAGGCAGATCACTTCCGCGCGATCGTCCTTCACCGCGCGCGCGGCCTGGTCGACGATCGACTCGATCGCGCGGGCCGGGTTCTCCTCGAGCTCGAGCACCGCGAGACCGCTCGCGCGCACCGACGCGCAGCGCGCGTCGAGCCCGGCGAGCTTCAGGCGATCCTCGATCAGCGGCACCGTGCGGTCGAGCGTCGTGACGACCGAGTAGCGGTGGCCGAGCAGCATCGCGATGCTCGCGGCCGCTTCGGTGATGTCGACGACCGGCACCGTCAGCAGTTCCTGCAGCCCTTCGCGGCCGTGTTCGCCGTAGCCGGCCTGGATCACCGCGTCGTACGGCTCGTCGTAGCTCAACACGCGGTCCATCACGGCGATCGCCGCGAGGTAGCTCTCGAAGTTGCCTTCGACCGATTCCGCGCCGAAGCGCGGCGTCAGCCCGACGATCTCCGTGCCCGGCGACGCAGCGGCCCGCGCCTGCGCGGCGATGGCGTCGGTGATCGACGCGGTCGTGTTGACGTTGACTACCAGGATTCTCATCGGTGCACTCCGTATGCTGCGTTCAGTGTCGGGCGCAGGCGACCGCGATGGGTTCGCCCGAGCGCTCGTCGTATTGCCGTTCGCGATCGGCCGTCAGCCAGTACACGCTGCCCGCGATGGCCGCGCCGAGCAGCCAGGAGAACGGCGTCATCGCGCTGAAGGCCGGCACGACGGCGAGCGTGATCGAGATCAGCGCGGACGGCACGAGCGCCGCGAGCGCCTTGCGGTTCACGCCGCGCGTGTAGAAATAGGCGCCGGTCGGCGCTTCGGTATATAGGTCCGGCACGTTCACGCGCTGCTTGCGCACGAGCCAGTAGTCGACCGTGATGATCCCGTACAGCGGGCCGAGCAGCGCGCCGAGGCCGGACAGGAAGTAGACGATCACGATCGGGCTGTTGTACAGGTTCCACGGCAGGATCAGCACCGCGACCGTCGCGCTGATCAGGCCCGCGCGGCGGAACGTCAGGCGGTGCGGCGCGAGGCTCGTCAGCACGAAGGCCGGCGCGACGAAGTTCGCCATGATGTTGACCGCGACCGTCACGATCAGGAATGCGAGGCAACCGAGCACGAGGAACAGCTTGTTCGGCACCGTCGCGATGATTTCCGTCGGGCTGTGGATGATCTGGCCGTTCAGCTTGAACTGCGCGCCCGCGAGCACGAAGCTGATCGTCGCGAACACCAGGATGTTCACCGGCAGGCCCCAGAAGTTGCCGACCCGCACCGTCTTCGCGCTCGGCGACGCGCGCGCGAAATCGCAGAAGTTGAGCACCAGCGTGCCGTAGATTGCAAGCCACAGCGCGCCGCCCGCGAACACCTCGGTCCACATCTTCAGGCCGGTCATCGGCTTGCCGATCGACATCGCGAGATGGCCGCCGGTGCGGCTGAACATCCATGCGGCGAGCGACAGCGTCGTGACGAGGATGATCGGGCCGGCGAGCCCTTCGTACTTGCGGACCATCTCCATCCCGTAGGTGAGGATGCCGATCTGCACCAGCCAGATCGCGACGAACGTCACCCAGCCGAGCGTCGACAGCCCGCAGATCGCGTTCTCGTCGAACGCGGCGAGGCCCGGCCAGATCGCGGTGAGCAGCACGCGCAGCACGACCGACGCGAGGTAGGTCTGGATGCCGAACCATGCGATCGCGATCACCGCGCGGATCATCGCGGGCAACAGCGCGCCGTAGATGCCGAAGCTCATCCGGCTGATCACCGGGAACGGCACGCCGGTCTTCTGGCCCATGTAGCCGGTGAGGTTCATGAAGCCGTACACGAGCACCGCGCCGATCGCGAGCGACGCGAGCATCTGCCAGCCCGACAGGCCGAGCGCGAACAGCCCGATCGCGAACGAGTAGTTCGCGATGTTGTGCACGTCGTTGGTCCACAGCGCGAAGATGCTGTAGCGGCCCCAGGTGCGGCCCTCCGCCTTGGTCGGCGCGAGGTCGGGGTTGTGCAGCCGGGGGCTCAGCGCGGGGTCGCGCGCGGCCGTATCGGTTCGCTGCAATGCGTCGTGCGCGCCGAGCACGATGCCCGCACGGTGGGTGGCTTCCAGTTGCACGCTCGTCTCCTTCCATGTGCGGGGCGCGAACCGGCAGCGTGTGCACGCAGCGCAGGCCCGGCCGCCGTGGACGTTATGTCTCGGATTTGTTCGCGAGTATGGGTGGCCGTCGCGGCGATGGGAAATTAAATATTCGGCTGGGGGGCATTTGAAAAATGAATGGGGCCGGGTCGCCGGCGGTGGCGATGGAGGAGATGGACGGCACGCGCATTGCTCGCCACAGGTCTCCATCCAGTCGACATCAGCGGAGGTGTCATGCAGCGATATTCCATTCGTCACGTATCGCGGGTCGTCTTCGCCGGCATCCTGATTGCCGGCCTGGCGGTGGGTGCGGGTTGCCAGAAGAAGAGCGAGAGCGACACCACTACCGGCGGGAGCTCAACCGGCTCCACCAGCAGCATGGCGCCGGCGCCGTCCACCGCGCCGTCGGGCATGCCGGGCAGCGGCACGGCCGGCAGCGGCATGACCGGCGGTCCGGCGAGCATGCCGGGCGCGGCGTCCGCGCCCGCGGGCGCAAGCGGCGGCTGACCGTCGGCGCGGGCGGCATGCGCGGGCCCGTCGCCCGCGTGCCGCCGGGACGGCTGTCGGCGCGGCGCGCGTGTCGCAGGGCACGCGTGGGCGGCGCCGCGCGCGTGAAAGATTTGCAACGACCGTTGTAGCGATTCCCGGACCGGCGCCGGCTGCATCCCGCCGGCGCACGCCGTCCGGAACAGGAGGTGCGATGCACAACGCGGAATCGAACCCAACCCCGAAACAGCAGCGCGAACAGATCGCGAAGAGCCCGGTGCAGACGCCAGCGGCCGGCGACATGCCCGATGCGGCGACCCAGGCCGCCGAGGTCGCCGAAGCCGCCGAGGTCACGAAGCGGGCGCTGACCCCTGAGGCCGTCGCGGCGAAGACGCCGACCGGCCTGCCGCCGATCGACGTCGGCGCGCATGCGGTCGACAGCGGCGATCCGGTGCGTCGCGCCAGCGGCAGGATCGTGACGCTCGACAACGCGAACATGGCGATGACCGACAACACGGTCGACGTCGACGGCAAGGGCATGGAGGCGCGCAGCGGCGCGACCGAGTGGCACGACAACGTGATCTATTCGAATGCGTCGCTCGACGACGCGGTCGAGACGCCCGACGAAGGGCTCGGCGGCATCGACAGCCGGCCGGGCGGCAACGTGCCGCAGATTGCGACGCGGCCGGGCTGGCGCGTCCGGCATATCGGCGATGTCGATGTCGAGCACGGCGACGGTACGCGGGTCGAGCACGTGATCCGTCTCGAGCGGACCGACTGACGACGTAGCGAGAGCTGCCGGGCGGACCGCCGGCCCGCGGTCCGCCGAAGCCGCTATCCGTTATTGCGGGCCGAGTTCCTGTGCGGACGTGTCCGCATCGTTGCCCTGCGCGACGAGCACGTGAATGTCGTTCGGCGTCACGTCGCCGATGCCGCCCGCCGGAATCGTCACCAGCAACCAGTCGGCGTTGTTGTTGATCGCGACCGGCGCGGTCTTCAGGATCGGCGCCTTGCTGCCGGCCGTCGTGACGATCACCTGGTAGGTTCCGCCGTTCAGGTAGATGGAATCCTGTGTGGATGCCGGCACGGCGTTCTGATACGCGGCGCCCGCCAGCGTCGGGCTTTGCGTGTTGATGTCGGTGCCCGGCGGCACGACGTACACGTCGACGTTCTGCGTGTTCGGCGACGCGTTGAAGCTGCGCACGCGCGCCTTGTCGGACAGCAGCTTCTTGTCGAACGGATCGTCGATCAGCGAAATCGCCGACGAGGTGCTCGGCAATGCGATGGTCGTGTAGTGGTGACCGTTCGCCGCGCCGAACGACTGCGACGCGACGGTCGTGGTCGTTCCCGATACGTCGTAACTGGCGGTCTGCGTGCCCGTATCGATGTCGTGATAACGGGTCACGCCCTTGTACGCGACACCCGACGCATCGAGCTTCGCGTTCAGGTAGTAGTCGAGATTCGGGCCGGCCGGCACCGCGTTGATGAAGCGCGCCTGCGGCTTCGAGATGCCGAGCACGGTACCGACGTCGTTGCTGTCTCCGCCGCACGCCGTGAGTACGGAAATGACCGAGCACAGGGCCACTATCGTTCGTATGGATTTCATGTCGTCCTCTCGTTCAGGGGGAATCCTGCTTGCGATGCGGGATCGCCGCGCGAGGACTCGCGCGGTGCGCAGCGCCGGGTTGAAGGAAGGATTGCCGTCCGCCCGAGGGGCGGGCGCGTTGATCTCGCAAACGACGTGCCTGCACGGCGGGACACGCGTACGCGCCGGTGTGGCGCGAAGCTGCGCGGGGAGGCAGTGGCATGCCCGTGCGCGAACGCGCGCGCGAGGCGACGTGTTTGTAAAAAGGCAGTGCGGCACGTCGGGAGGCGACCTGTGCGCGGGTGCGGCGCCCAGGAAAGCTGTTCAAGCCGTCAGCCGGGGGCGCTGCGACGAATGCGGAAGGGCGAGAGGGGGGCAGCGCGCGTATCGTTGGGCACGCATCGATACGTGGAGAGTCGTGCGAATTGTGCGAATCGCGCGCGACGACCTCGGGTCGCCGCGCGCATGGAGCGCATCAGCGGTTCACGAGCTTTGCAGGATACGCGAGCGCGAGCGCGCATCCGACCAGCATGCATGCGGCGAAGCCGTACAGCCCCGCGCTTTGCGAATGGAACGTATCGCGCAGCCAGCCGATGAAGTAGGTGCTGCCGAAGCCGCCGAGGTTCGCGATCGAGCACGCGAACGCGATCCCGCCGGCGGCGGCCGAGCCCTTCAGGAACGTGGACGGCAGCGCCCAGACGACCGGCATCGCGGCGGCCGCGCCCGCGTTGATCAGCGAGAACAGCAGCACGGTCGCGAGCGTGCCGTGCGACGACGCGGCGGCGAATGCGAGCGCGACGGCCGACACCAGGAACGGCACGACGATATGCCAGCGGCGCTCGCGCGCACGGTCGGAGCTCGCGCCGCAATACAGCGTCGCGAGCACGGCCGCGGCATTCGGGATCACCATCAGCCAGCCGATGTGATACGCGTCCTTCACGCCGGTGTCGCGCAGGATCGTCGGCAGCCAGAAGCTCACCGCATACAGCCCGAGCAGCACGCACAGGTCGATGAGGCCGAGTGCCCACACCTTCGGATCGGAGAACGCGCGGCCGAGCGCGTGGCTCTTGTTGCCGGACGGATCGGCGTCGAGGTTCGCGCGCAGCATGCGCTGCTCGTCCGCGTTCAGCCAGCGCGCGCTCTCGATGCTGTTGGGCAGCCAGCGCAGCACCGCGAAGCCGAGCAGCACCGACGGCAATGCTTCGAGCAGGAACAGCCACTGCCAGCCGCCGAGCGCGTGCACGCCGTCGAACGCACGCATGATCCAGCCGGAAATCGGGCTGCCGATCATGCTCGACAGCGGCAGCCCGACCATGAACAGCGCGACGATGCGTGCGCGGCGCGCATCGGGATACCACTGGGTCAGGTACAGCAGCACGCCGGGCAGGAAGCCGGCTTCGGCGGCGCCGAGCAGGAAGCGCACGACGTAGAACTGCATCGGCGTATGCACGAACATCGTCGCGCCCGACAGCAGGCCCCACGTGATCATGATCCGTGCGATCCACAGCTTCGCGCCGACGCGCTGCAGCACCAGATTGCTCGGGACTTCGAACAGGATGTAGCCGCCGAAGAACAGGCCGGCGCCAAGCCCGTACACGGTGTCGCTGAACTTCAGCGCGTCGAGCATCTGCAGCTTCGCGAGCCCGATGTTGATGCGGTCGAGATAGGCCGCGAAATAGCACAGGCAGAACAGCGTGATCAGGCGCAGCGTGACCTTGCGGTAGAGCGCGCCGTGCAGCGTGTCGTCGGCGGAGACGGCGGCGCTCGGGTGTGCGGTAGACATGGGATTGCCCCTGTTCGAATGTGACGGATGAAGTGGGTGGCCGTTCGACGCGAGCGAAGGTTCGCCGCGCGCTGGAGTCTGTATAGCACGCCAATTACATAGCGTACACACTAGAAAATACGGAATCGCGTAGGCATGAAAGTGAACGCGCCGGGATCGATCGTTAAACCAGATAAACCCGGAATTTTTCGGGGATTAATCTGGAAATGTGCACATATCAACATGGTTTTTTTCATCCTGAGGCATGCACGAAATTCGTGCGTATACGCTCAAAAGTGGAGTGTGTGCACGCCAGTGCTTCGGCGTTCGGAGCGCGCGCGTCCGGCAGCCCGCCGGATCGCGCGAGCCGCGGGCGTTGCAGCGTCGATGTCCGCGAGCAGGCCGATATGGTCGGGCGCTTGTCGGGCGCGACGCGGGTCGGGCGCCACGAACCCTGACGCACCGCAACGAAGCAGCGGCCGCGTGACCGGATGCACCGATTTGAGGGTGTACACTGCTTGCCTTTCCCATTCATGCCGCGCGAGCCTTCATCTTCATGGCGTCTTCCAAGGATTCCTACGACTTTCACGACCAGGTCGGGCACCTGCTGCGCCGTGCCTATCAGCGGCACGTCGCGATCTTCCAGGAAGCGATCCCCGATTCGGACCTGACCGCCGCGCAGTTCGTCGCGCTGTGCGCGGTCAAGGAAAAGCAGGCGTGTTCGCTGAACGACATCGTGAAGGCGACGGCGATCGACCAGGCGACCATTCGCGGCGTCGTCGAGCGGTTGAAGACGCGCGCGCTGATCGAGGTGCTGCCCGACCCGAACGACGGCCGCAAGCTGATCGTGCGCGCGACCGCGGCGGGCCTCGCGCTGATCGACCGCACGGTGCCGTTCGCGCGGCAGGTGACCGAGCGCACGTACGGGCCGCTCAATCCGGGCGAACGCGTCGCATTGCAGTACCTGCTGCGCAAGATGATGGAGGCCGACGGCGACGCGTGACGCGCGGCGCCGTCCGGCCCTCGACGCAAACCGGCCTCATGCGGCGCTTGCTGCGACACTCGCTTCGGTAGCCGGAAGCCGGCCGGCCTCGCGCAGCGCGGCGCGCACCGTCTCGGGCGTGAACGGCGGCGCGTAGAAGCGCACGCCGGTCGCATCGAACAGCGCATTCGCGACGGCGGCGGGCCCCGGCACCGACGCCGATTCGCCCGCGCCGAGCGGCGGCTCGCCTTGCCGCGGCATCAGCACCACGTCGACGTCCGGCACTTCGTCGAACGTCAGGATCGGATAGCTCGCCCATTCGCGCGACGCGACCTTGCCGTCGGCAAACCGCACGCGTTCCTTCAGCGTGCGGCTCAATACCTGGATCACGTTGCCGTGGATCTGGTGGCGCACGCCGTCGGGGTTGATCATCGTGCCGGTGTCCTGGCCGACCGTCACGCGTTCGATGCGGATCTCGCCCGACACGCGATCGACGCTCAGGTCGACGATCCATGCGGACCAGGCCGCGCCGAAACCGGGGAAGCGGCTGTGGACGTAGCGTGCGTAGGCGACGCCGCGTCCGCGGACGACGCGCGCTGCTGCCGCTTCATTTCCGCGATCCACGCGCCGCGGCGTCCAGCCCGCGCGATCGGCGACGGCCTGCAGCAGTTCGGTCGCGCGCGTGTCCTTGAGATGGCGCAGCCGGAACGCGAGCGGATCGATGCCGGCCAGCGTCGCGCATTCGTCGACGAACGCGTCGTGCGCGAACGAGTTCGGCAATGCCGACACGCCGCGCAGCCACGAGGCGCGCACGAGCGGCGCGAGATCCTCGCAGACGAAGCGGCGGTCCGGGCTTTCATACGGCGACACGGCGGTGCGGTCGCCCATTTCGAACACGCGCGGTTCGGGCGCGATCGCGCCGGTCAGGAGCGTCGCGAGCAGCGGCGCGTCGTTCGACGGATAGCGCGTCGTGAAGTCGTAGCCGAGCAGGCGGCCGTCGCGCGTCACGGTGCCCGTCACCTGCATCAGCTGCCCGGCGCCCTTCGGTTCCCACAGATGCTCGTCCGCGCGCGACAGCTGCACGCGCACCGGGCGGCCGACCGCGCGCGACAGCAGCAGCGCGTCGCCGCAGACGTCGTCCGCGCCGTTGCGGCCGTAGCAGCCGGCCGCTTCCATCCGCACGATGTCGATATCGGCTTCGTCGCGCGCCACGAGCGTCGCGAGGTCGTAGCGCAGCGATACGGGGTTCTGGGTGCCGGACCATACGGTGATCCGGCCGTCGCCGGGTGCGCGATAGTCGGCGAGCGCGCACGACGGGCCGATCGAGCCGTGCATCTGGAACGGCCACGCATAGGTGCGCGACAGCGTGATCGTGCCGGGTTGCGCGCGTGCCGCGTCGACGTCGCCTTCGTCGAGCAGCAACCGGCGTTGCGCGGGCGCGGCGGCGATCGCGGCCGCGGGCGTGTCGAGCGGCGGCAGCGCAGGGTGCGGGCGCCACGCGACGCGCAGCTGGCGTGCCGCGCGGATCGCGTGTTCCTCGCGCTCGGCGACGACGCCGACGAAGTCGCCAAGCGCGACGACCGCCACGAGCCCGGGCACGTCGGCGACCGACGCGCGATCGACGTCCACCAGCGACGTGCCGACGAACGCGCCGCTGTCGTGGCCCGCATACGGCGGCCGCACGACGCGGCCGTGCAGCATGCCCGGCACGCGCATGTCGTGCACGAACGTGAGCTGGCCGGTGGCCTTCGCAGGCAGGTCGACGCGCGGCGACGACCGGCCGACGATCCGGTAGCGGGCGGGATCCTTCGTGCGGGCGTTCAGGTCGAGCGTGAGCGCGATGCGGCGCGCCGCGACGAGCGCGGCGAACGTTGCTGTGTGCCCGCCGGCCGGTGCGGCGATCGTGCCGTCGTCGATGCTCAGTTGCGCGGGGTCGACACCGAAGCGCTCGGCGGCCAGCGCCAGCAGCGCGTGGCGTGCCTGCGCGGCCGCGCAGCGCAGCGGCGTCGCGGAAATCTGGATCGTCGCGCTCGCGATGGTCGGACCCTGGTTCGGCGTCGCGGCCGTGTCGCCGAGCACCATCGTCACGCGCGCGGCCGGCACGTCGAGCTCCTCCGCCACGATCTGCGCGAGCGACGTGCGGATGCCGGTGCCGAGGTCGACGTGGCCGTTGAACGCGAGGATGCGTCCGTCGTCGAGGATCGCGACGAACACCTCGGGCAGCGCCGGCACGTACGACGACAGGCTGCCCGGCTGGCCGGGCGCCGGCTTGGGCGGCGGCGCGGGCGGCCGGATCACGGTCAGGCAGCCGTCGCGCGCAAGCAGTTCGGAGCGGTTCACGGTTCAGGTGTCCTGTCGGGGGAGGGCGCGACCGGCGGCCGGTCGCAGCGCCTGCGGCGGCGGCGCTGCTGCCGCGTGCCGCGCACGGGGCGACGGCCCGGGCGTGCGCGATGGCGCACGCGGTCAATCTAGGCCGACAAAAGCGCAGCGTCAATCGCGCGCCGGCGCGGGCACGGCTGCCGTTCGTACCACCCGTGCCGCACTGCCCGCGATCGGCGCGGCGGCTCAGCGTGCGTGCACGGCATCGATCGCCGCGATCGCATCGTCGAGCGGCATCACGGCCGCGTATTTCTGCTGCATGTCGAACAGGTTCGCGTCGTGCGGCGCGATCGCGCGATCGCCGACGCAATCGGCGAGCACGAGCGGGCGGAACCCGTGCGACATCGCGTCGACCACGCTCGCGCGCACGCAGCCGCTCGTCACCGCGCCCGCGACGAGCAGCGTCTGCACCGCGCGCTGCGCGAGCCACGGCGCGAGCTGCGTGCCGAAGAACGCCGACGGCACGGTCTTGCGCACGACGAGTTCGCCGGCGGCGGGCGTGAGTTCGGGCACGATCGCGCTGTTCGGATGGTGCTCGGTCAGCGTCGCCATGCCGGGCACCTTCAGCGAGAACACGTTGTCGTCGCTGCCGTCGTCCGCGTACACGATGCGGCTGTGCGCGACCGGCCAGCCGCGTGCGCGCGCGAGCGCGAGCGCCCGCGTCGTGCGCGCGATCGCCGGCGCGATGTTGCCGCCGCCGAACGTCGCGGGATCGGCGAAGCCGACCACGAAGTCGACGATCAGCAGCCCGATGTTGCCGTGCGGCGGCAGCGGCGTGCCGAAACCCTGCTGGCGGTAGACGTTTGCTTCGGCGTGGCGGGAAAGATCGGTCATGGTGTCGGGCACTCGTCGGTCAGGCGGGTTGATCGGCCACGCGGCCTTCGCGCACGACGGTTTCGCCGTCGAGCTCGACCGTGCAGCGGCGCAGCGGGATGTCGATGTGGCAGGTGGTCGTGCGGGCGCCGCCGCCTTCGTTGTTCGGGCCGAGCGAGAACAGGAAGTTGCCTTCGAACGCGCGCGCATCCATCCCGATCGTCGCCTCGCGGTCGTACAGGCCGAGCGTCGACCAGCGCGCGCGCGGCTGCAGCCCCCAGCCGATGTGCGAGATCGCATAGCCTTCCGGGTCCGCGAAGGTTTCCATGTAGTCGCGCAGCAGGTCGGCATCGACGCCGCCTTCGATGCGCGTCGCATAACCGCCTTCGACGGTCAGCGCGATCGGCTCGCTCACGTAATGTTTCTGCGGCAGCAGGATGTCGCCGCGATCGATCACGATCGTGCCGCGCGCGGTACGGTCGTTCGGGTAGGTCAGCGCGAAGCCGCTCGGCCAGTGGTCCCAGCGGCCCGGCGCGTCGACGAAGCCGTATTCGGCGGTCGGCGGGAAATCGCCGAGCGGGCACGCGAGCGCCGTGCCGGCCGCCGAGGTCACGCGCATCTCGCGCGCGGCGGCGATTTTCTTCGCGGCGCCGAGCACGCGCGTGCGGTCGGCCAGTGTCGGCACCATCCGCACCAGCACTTCGGGCGGCTCGACCGCGAGCAGGATCTTCGTGCCGGATTTCAGGATGTCGTGCTGCTCGGGCGAGAACAGCAGCGTCATCAGGTCGAGCACGAGGTCGCTCTCGCGCAATGCGGCGATCGCGGCGCGGTTGCCGGTCAGCGGCGTCGTGCCGAGATACGCGAGCGGGTCGCGGCTGAACGCCTTCTCGCCGTTCACCGGCGGCAGGTCGAGCCGGTTGACGATCGCGCCCATCGATTGCGTCGCGATCAGCGCGCACGACAGCGTCTGCGGATGAGTGGCCGCGCTCGTCAGGATCGTGACGGTCTGGCCCGGTTCGAGGCGCGACAGCGTGAGCACCTGCTTCCACGCGTCGATCAGTTGATAGTCGCTGACTGGCATCGTCGGCTCCGGTAATGGCGTGAAGGGAAGGGGGGAGAAATCAGGCCGCGAGCGGCGCGCCGAGGAAGTTGCCGAACGCCGCGTAGAAGCCCGCCGCGTTGTCCCACGGGATCATGTGGCCGGCATCGGGCACGCGCACGTGCCGCATCGACGGCGTCGCACGCTGCAGTTCGGCGACGTCGTCGTCGCGCACCACGTCGCCGCGCTCGGCCGTGATCAGCAGCGACGGCACGGCCAGTTGCGCGGCATCCGCGTGGAAGTCGTCGGTGTGGAAACCTTCGTACGACGTGCGCACCGCGCGCTCGTCGCAGGTATGCAGCCACTCGGCGCGCAGTTGCAGCTCGGCGTCGGTCCAGGTCGGGCAGAACGCGCGCATCCCTTCGGCGTCGGTGCCGGCGCGCGCGAGCGCCATCGAGTCGATGTACCACGGCAGCTTGCCCGGATAGTCGCGGCGGTTCGGGCCCGACACCGGCGGATCGACGAGCACGACCGATTCGAGCCCGCGGACGCCGCGCCGCGCCGCGCGCGCGGCGATCCGCGCGCCCATCGAATGGCCGACCAGGCTCGTGCGCGGCAGGCCGAGCGCGGCGACGAACGCCGCGACGTCATCGGCTTGCGCATCGAGGCCGTAGTCGAGCGACGGCGACGCGTCGGACAGCCCGCGGCCGCGCACGTCGAGCACATAGGTGTCGAACGCCGCGCCGAACACCTCGCCGACGAAGCCCCAGGTGATCGCGGGGCTCGTGATGCCGGGAATCAGCACGATCGCGGGGCGCGACGCGCGCGCGCCCGTGGCGCCGCCGTAGCGCAGGTAGTGCTGGCGGATGCCGTTGGCGCGGACGTTCGCGCCGTACAGGAAAGTCGAGGACATGGCGATGCTCCGAAGTAGCGGGGCGCTCAATACGCGCCGGACAGCAGCGCGCCGGCGCCGGGCACGATCGGTTCGAGATCGAGTTCGCGCAGCATCGCGTAGGTCGTCGCGATCGCGGCCGTGATCACGGGCTTGCCCGTCATCGCCTCGACCTTCGCGACGGCCGGCAGCGACGGCATCTGCACGCACGCGGACAGCACGATCGCATCGGCGTCCTGGTACGGCAGCGTCTTCACGATGTCGGGCAGGCGCGCCGGGTCGTGGCGGCCGACGTCGAGGTTGTCGGGGATCTCGAGCGCGCGATACGCGATCACGTCGTAGCCTTCGTTGCGGATGTAGTCGACCACGAGCTCGGTCAGCGGCAGCATGTACGGCGCGACCACCACGATGCGCTTCGCGCCGATCACCTTCAGCGCATCGACGAGCGCGCCCGCGCTCGTCAGCACCGGCGCCTGCGCGCCGTTGTCGGCCGTGTGCTTCGTGAGGCGGGCCTGCGACACGCGGTGATAGCCGTGGCCCATCGCCATGATCGCGACGAGGCACGCGTAGCCGAGCACGTCGACGCGCGCATCGCTCAGTTCCACCGCGCAGCGGTCGGACTCGGCGTCCATCGCCGCGAGTTCTTCCTTGACGACCTTCTTCATCCGCATCCGGCTCGAGTGATACGTGAAGCGCTCGGGCCGGATCGCCTCGCGCAACCGCAGCATCGCGGGAATCTCGGTTTCCATCGTCGTGTTGGAACTCGGCACGATCTGGCCGATGCGGTAGGTCTTGCTCATGACGGGAGGCTCCGTGTCGGTAAGGGTGGGGCGGCACGCTGGCGCGGGATCGCCTGGTTTCGGGGAAAGTCTAGTGTGTACATTTGAAAATGACAATGGGTCAAAATGATTCCTTTCAGGCGTGGATCGTTTATTTTCGGATGTATATGAGGTTTTATTGGTGTTTTCCCGGATGGGACGGCCACCAGAAATAATCCCCTTGTCTTGAATAAATTGAGTGTGTACGCTACATAAACGCCATTCAATCCGCCCGTTCTCGTGCCGCGTCCGGCGCCGGGCTCACGATCAGGAGATCCGCATGAGCAAACCCCGTATCGCAATCATCGGCGCCGGTCTCGGCGGCACGGCCGCCGCGGCGCTGCTGCAGCGCGGCGGCTACGACGTCGCGCTGTACGAGCAGGCGCCGGCGTTCTCGCGCCTCGGCGCGGGCATCCATCTCGGCCCGAACGTGATGAAGATCATGCGGCGCATCGGCTGCGAGGACGCGCTGGAGACGATGGGTTCGCATCCGGATTGCTGGTACAGCCGCGACTGGCAGACGGCCGACGTGCTGTCGCGGATTCCGCTCGGCGACTACGCGCGCAGGACCTACGGCGCGAGCTACCTGACCGTGCATCGCGGCGATTTCCACGCGCTGATGACGCAGGCGGTGACGCCCGGCACGATCCGCTTCGGCAAGCGGCTCGCGGCGGTGGAGGACACGGGTGACGCGGTGCGCCTGACGTTTGCCGACGGCAGCGTCGAGACGGCCGACATCGTGATCGGCGCGGACGGCGTGAACTCGCGGATCCGCGAGCATCTGCTCGGCGCGGAGCCGCCGCGCTATACGGGCTACGTCGCGCATCGCGCGGTGTTCCCGGCCTCGCTGCTCGGCAACAAGCCGTACGACATGTGCGTGAAATGGTGGTCGGAGGATCGCCACATGATGGTCTACTACGTGACGGAGAAGCGCGACGAGTACTACTACGTGACCGGCGTGCCGCAGGCCGAGTGGCCGGAAGGCGTGTCGATGGTCGACAGCAGCCGCGATGAAATGCGCGAGGCGTTCGCCGGCTTCCACGCCGACATCCAGCATCTGATCGACGTGTCGCCGTCGATCACGAAGTGGCCGCTGCTCGAGCGCGACCCGCTGCCGTTGTGGAGCCGCGGCCGTCTCGTGCTGCTCGGCGACGCATGCCATCCGATGAAGCCGCACATGGCGCAGGGCGCGGCGATGGCGATCGAGGATGCGGCGATGCTCGCGCGCTGCCTCGACGAAGTCGGCATCGGCGATTACGCGGGTGCGTTCGCGCTGTACGAGGCGAACCGCGCGGCACGCGCGTCGAAGGTGCAGCTCGTGTCGCACAACAACACGTGGCTGCGCACCAACGAGGATCCGTCGTGGGTGTTCGGCTACGACGTGTTCGACGTGCCGCTGGTGTCGCCGTCGCCGTCGCGCGGCAACGTGGCGGCCGTCGCCTGACGCGCATGCGGTGTCCGCGCCGGATGCCGCGCCGCCGTATCGGTGATCGATGCGGCGGTACGCATTTCGGCGTGTTATACGTGAGCGCTGCGCGCGACGCCGGCCCGTCGCGAGCCGGCGGCCGTGCCCGCTGCCGGCCCCAACACGGCCTGCCGGCCCGCGCCCCGCATTCCGGATCCCTTCATGTCCCATCCCGCTTCCCCGTCGCGGCCGCTCGCGTTTCGCGTGAACGGCACGCCGCACACGTTCGACGCTGCCGCGCCCGACGCGCCGCTGCTGCTGGTCCTGCGCAACGACTGCGCGCTCAACGGCCCGAAGTACGGCTGCGGATTCGGGCAGTGCGGCGCGTGTACGGTGCTGGTCGACGCTCAGGCGACGCGCGCGTGCGTCGTGCCGGCGGCCGCCGCGCATGGGCGCGACGTGACGACGCTCGAAGGGCTCGGCTCGCGCGACGCGCCGCATCCGATCCAGCGCGCGTTCATCGACGAGCAGGCCGCGCAGTGCGGCTATTGCCTGAACGGAATGATCATGAGCACGAAGGCGCTGCTCGACCGTAATCCGTCACCGGACGATGCGGCGATCCGCGACGCGCTGCGCTTCAATCTTTGTCGCTGCGGCACGCATCTGGAGATCATCCGCGCGGTGCATCGGGCCGCGCGCTATCTGCGGGACGACGGCGATGAAGCATGACCTGAGCGTGCCCGCGCAGCCCGAAGCCGATGCGAGCGATGTGCGGCGCGATGAAGCGGCGGCCGGTTCGGCGCGGCGTGCGGACGACGCGGCGCGCATGCACCGCGCACACTACGAATGGCCGATCGGCGATGCGCGTGCGCACGCGTCGTTCGAGCTCGAAACGCGGACCGCTGCCGATGGGCGGATGACGACGTGGCGCTATCGCGCGAAGGCCGGCACGACACCGGATGCGCGGCGCGCGGCGGCGCAGGGCGGGGCATCGGCTCGGTCGTCGCCGTTCGTCTATCGACATGCGCAGACGTCGATCGAGATGGCCGACATCCACCACGCGATTCCCGGCCACGCGCACGCATTCGCGCGCGAGTCGTTCGTCGACGAACTGGCCGGTGCGCTGCGGCGCGATCCGGTCGCATTGCGCCTGCAGCATCTCGATGCGTCGCGCGATGCCGGGCCGCGCGAGATCATCCGGATGGTCAGCGAACGCGCGGCGTGGGGCGAACCGGCCACGGGCCGTGCCCATACAGCGGCGCAGGACCGCCTCAGTGGGCGCGGCTTTGCATTCGATGGTGCGGGCGTGCTCGAGGCGCCGTCCGCAGGCGAAAACCCGCACGCGGACGCGGGCCGCGACAACGGCCGCGACAGCGATCCGCACTGGTCCGCCTGGGTCGTCGATCTAGACGTCGATCGCGCGACGGGTGACGTCGCGGTGCGCCGCGTCGTCGCCGGGCAGGGCGCGGGCGAGCCCGGGCAGGCGTCGATGGCGGGCTTGCCCGCGTGGCAGATCGAAGCGGCGATTTCGCGCGTGATGGGCGCGCGGCTGTCCGCACGGCCGGCGCATGACGAGACCGGCGGCGATGTCGCGCCGGATGCGATCGCACATGAACTCGTCGCGTTCGACGACGCAGAGCCGGGAGTCGGTCGCGCCCGGTCGCTGTCGACATACGACGCGCAACGGATCGAACAGGCGGTGGCGCCGGCGGCGGCCGCGATCGCGAACGCGCTGCATGACGCGACGGGCGTGCGTTTTCGCGCGCCGCCGTTCGACGCCGCGCGGATTCGCGACGCGCTGGCCCGGCCGGAGCCGGCCGATGTCGGCGAGCGCCGTTCCGGCGCGCCGCGCCGCGCGTCATCGCGCTGGCGCCGCTGGCTGGCCGGTGGCGGCGCGGGCGGGGTCGTCGGCGGGCTGATCGGGCTGGCCTGCGCGATCCTGCCGGGCCCGGCGCCGATCGCCCTGGTCGCACCCGGCGGCGCGGACGGCACGATGTGGAGCGCGGCGACGCTCGAACGCGGCCGCCTGATCGCGCTCGCCGGCGATTGCGCGGTCTGCCATACCGCGCCGGGCGGCGCGGCCAATGCGGGCGGTCTCGCGCTCGACACGCCGTTCGGCACGATCTACACGACCAACATCACGCCCGATCCGGAAACCGGCATCGGCGCATGGTCGTATCCGGCGTTCGCGCGCGCGATGCGCGAAGGCATCGGGCGCGACGGCTCGCATTTGTATCCGGCGTTTCCGTACACCGCGTTCGCGAAGCTGAGCGAGCCCGACCTGCTCGCGCTGTATGCATACCTGATGTCGCAGCCGCCGGTGAAGCATGCGCCGCCGAAGACGAAGCTGCCGTTCCCGCTCGACCAGCGGCGCCTCGTCGCCGGATGGAACTGGCTGTTTCACGACGCGCGGGCGTTCGTGCCGGATCCGGCGCGCTCCGCGTCGTGGAATCGCGGCAAGTATCTGGTCGACGGCGCCGGGCACTGCGGCGCGTGCCATACGCCGCGCAACGCGCTCGGCGCGGAACGGGGCGGCCGCGCATATCTGGCCGGCGGCGAGGCCGAGGGATGGGTCGCGCCGCCGCTCGTCGCGTCGCCGGCGTCGCCGGTGCCGTGGACCGAAGGCGCGCTGTTCGACTACCTGCGCACGGGCTTCTCCGCGCAGCACGGCGTCGCGGCCGGGCCGATGGCGCCGGTCGTCGCGGGGCTCGCGGCGCTGCCCGAATCGGACGTCCGGGCGATCGCGCATTATCTGGCGTCGCTGTCGCCGCCCGTCGATGCCGCGGTGGCCGTCGACGCGGCGACCCGCCATGCACGCGGTGCGGAAGCGGTCGCGACGCTCGGCCTCGAGAGCGGCCGGCGCGCGTTCGATGCCGCGTGCGCGGTCTGTCACGCGGAGACGGGCGGGGTCGGGCATTTCGGCGTGCGTCCGCTGATGGGGCTCAACACGAGCGTCAGCCAGGCTGCGCCCGACAACCTGCTGCGCGTGCTGCACGACGGGATCGACCATCCAGCCACCGACGGGCTCGGCTACATGCCCGGCTTCCGCGACGCGTTCGACGACCGGCAGATGGCCGAGCTCGCCGCATACATCCGCGCGCGCTATGCGCCCGGCCAACCGGCGTGGCGAAGCCTGGAGGAGGCTTCGGCGAGAATCCGGCAGGCGCGTGCGCACTGACCGGCGCGCCGGCCGATGCCGGTCGCCGGGCAGAAACCGTGCGTCGGCCGAGAAGCCGGGAAAAGCGACACGCTGCGCAACGACGGGCGTGACGCGGGCCGCAAATCTTGCCGGCAGCACCCCATCGTTTAACCATTCGAAACAATGTGTTCACTGAAAAGGGCATGATCTCCGGCGATCGGGTAGGCATACTGTCGACTATGTTGCTCAATGCCGTCGAATCGACGCGCGCTTGCCCCCCATGTCCATTGCTCTATCTTTTCGATCCCTGCGAGGGTTGACCATCGCGGCCGTTGCATGCTTGCTCGCCGCATGTTCGACCGCTTCCGACGTGACCACGACGTCGAATCCGAACGTCTTCACCGTGACGACGCGCACGCTCGGCGTGTCGACGACGTGGGCCGACGCCCATGCGAAAGCTGTCGACGAAGCGACCAACTACTGCACGCAGCGCGGCATGCGCGCGAGCCTGAAGCAGGAGTCGGTGACCGGCGGCCGCCGCGTCGACGCGCGCTCCGAACTCGCGTTCGAGTGCCATCCGACCTTCGAGACCGCGTCGAACCCGCGCGGATAAGCGCCGCGCCGCCCGCGCGGCCGTAACCTCCGCACTGCTCCGGATGTGAACCGACCCGCGATGCCGTTGACGGGCAGCGCGGGCCGTCGCACGTCCGCCGGCCGCGTTACGCGGGCTGCGCCTCGTACAGCTTCACGCACGCGGAGAAGTCGAGCGTGCCGAGCCCGTGCTGGCTCATCGACTGATAGAGCTGCTGCGCGAGCGCGCCCATCCACACCGGCTGCCGTGCGCTGCGCGCGGCTTCGGTCGCCAGCCCGAGATCCTTCAGCATCAGGTTCGCGGCGAAACCGCCCGAGTAGCCGCGTGCGGCGGGTGCCGCGTCGTTCACGCCCGGATACGGGTTGTAGCTGTCCGAACTCCAGCAGCGGCCGGTCGACGTGTTGATGATGCCGGCCAGCACGGCCGGATCGATGCCGAGCGCGGCGCCGAGCGCCATCGCTTCGGCCACGCCCATCATCGAGATGCCGAGCAGCAGGTTGTTGCAGATCTTCGCGATCTGCCCGGTGCCCGTGCCGCCGCAATGCACGACGTTCTTCCCCATGTCGAGCAGTACCGGGCGGATGCGCTCGAACAGCGCGCCTTGCGCGCCGACCATGAAGGTCAGCGTGCCGGCCTGCGCGCCGCCGGTGCCGCCCGACACCGGCGCGTCGGCGAACGGGAAGTCGCGCTGCGCGGCGGCGTCGGCCACCGCGCGCACGGTGCCCGGATCGATCGTGCTGCAGTCGACCAACGTCGCGCCGGCACGCGCGCCGGCCAGCACGCCGTCGTCGCCGAGGTAGACCGCGCGCACGTGCTGCGCGGCCGGCAGCATCGTGATCACCAGCGACGCGCGGGCGGCCGCGTCACGCGGCGACGCGGCCGCCGTCGCGCCCGCGCGCACCGCCGCGTCGACCGCGTTCGCGTCGAGGTCGAACACCGTCAGCGCGTGGCCGGCCTTGAGCAGGTTGGCGGCCATCGGGCCGCCCATGTTGCCGAGTCCGATGAATGCGATTTCCATGTGCAGGCTTCCTTGATCAGCGCAGCGCGATCGTCGTGTTCACGCCGCCGGTCGTCGCGTCGTCGTCGAACCAGCGCGCGGTGACCGTCTTCGTCTGCGTGTAGAACTGCACGACCTGCTTGCCGTACGGGCCGAGATCGCCGAGCTTCGAGCCGCGCGAGCCGGTGAAGCTGAAGTAGGGGACCGGCACCGGGATCGGGATGTTGATGCCGACCTGGCCGATGTCGATCTCGCTCTGGAACTTGCGCGCGGCCGCGCCGCTCTGCGTGAACAGGCCGACGCCGTTGCCCATCGGGTTGCGGTTGACCAGCGCGATCGCGTCGTCGAGCGTGTCGGCTTCGAGCACGACCACCACCGGCCCGAAGATTTCTTCCTGATAGATCGACATGTCGGTCGTCACGTTCGAGAAGATCGTCGGGCCGACGAAGTTGCCCTGCTCGTAGCCGGGCACCTTCACGTCGCGGCCGTCGAGCAGCAGCGTCGCGCCTTCCTTCACGCCCGCGTCGATCAGCGACAGGATGCGGGCCTTCGCCGCCTTCGACACGACCGGACCGACGTCCGTGCCGGCTTCGGCGCCGGCGTTGACCTTCAGCGCCTTCGCCTTCTCGACCAGCTCGGGCAGCCAGTCGCGCGCCTGGCCGACCAGCACGACGACCGACGTCGCCATGCAGCGCTGGCCGGCCGCGCCGAAGCCTGCGCCGACCAGCGCGTTGATCGACTGCTCGCGGTGCGCATCGGGCAGCACGACCGCGTGGTTCTTCGCGCCCATCATCGACTGCACGCGCTTGCCGTGCTGGCTGCCGAGGTTGTACACGTGCGTGCCGACGCGCGTCGAGCCGACGAACGAGATCGCCTTGATGTCCGGGTGCGTGCACAGACGGTCGACCGCGGTCTTGCCGCCGTGCACGACGTTCAGCACGCCCTGCGGCACGCCGGCCTCGATCGCGAGTTCGACGAGCTGCATCGTCGACAGCGGATCCTGTTCGGACGGTTTCAGCACGAACGTGTTGCCGCACACGATCGCCATCGGGAACATCCACAGCGGGATCATGCCGGGGAAGTTGAACGGCGTGATGCCCGCGCACACGCCGATCGGCTGGCGCAGCGTGTAGGTGTCGACGCCGCCCGCGACGTTCTCCGCGAATTCGCCTTGCTGCAGCGTGCCGATCGAGCACGCATGCTCGACCACTTCAAGGCCGCGGAAGATGTCGCCCTGTGCGTCGGGCAGCGTCTTGCCCTGCTCGGCCGTCAGCGTGTGCGCGATCCGTTCGAGATTGCGGCGCACCAGGTCCTGGAACTTCAGCATGATGCGCAGCCGCGCGCCGATCGGCGTCGTCTTCCAGGTCTGGAACGCGCGTTGCGCGGACGCGATCGCGGCATCGACCTCGTCGAGCGTCGCGTACGGCACGCGGCCGATCACTTCCTGCGTCGCGGGGTTGACGATGTCGCCCCATTCGGCGCTTTGCGATTCGACGAACGCGCCGTCGATCAGCAGCTTGGCGGTGGGCAGGGCGAGGGTGGTCTGGGGAACTGCGGCGTTCATGGAACTCTCCGGGAAACGGTGATGCGAAGAAAACACGTGGGCTGCGTCCGTCGCGCGTGCGGCCACGGCGGACGGCAGGTCGAACTGAAATCGGGGCGATGCGGATCGCTGCGGGCCGATGCTTACGCACGCGCCGGACGCATCAACGCGGTACACGCGAGCGCGAACACGCCGAAGCCGACGAGGTACGCGATCACGTAGTGCGGCTGGCCGCCGCCGGCCTTGAGCAGCGACGTCGCGATCATCGGCGCGAAGCCGCCGCCGATCACGCCGGCGAGCTGCACCGACAGCGAGATGCCGCTGTAGCGGATTTCCGCCGGGAACTGCTGCGCGAACAGCAGCGACTCCGGCGCATACAGGATCGGGAACACGATGCCGAGGCCGAGCACGATCGCCCACCATGCGGTCGACGTCTGCTGCGTGCCGAGCATCAGGAAGAACGGCGCCGCGAACAGGCACATCAGCACGAGGCCGATCGCGAACATCCGGCGCTGGCCGATGCGGTCGCTGAGATGCCCGCACAGCGGCATCGTGACGAGCGACAACGCCGCGCCGGCCGTGATCGCGTGCAGCATCTCGGCCTTCGGCAGATGCAGCTGCTGCGTCGCATACGCGAGCGCGAACGTGACGACCATGTAGAACCAGGTGTTCTCCGCGGCGCGTGCGCCGACGATCGTCAGCACCTCGCGCGGATGGCGGCGCAGCGCGGCCGTCACCGGCGACTTCTCGGCCTTGCCCTGGCGCTGCATCTTCTCGAAGTCCGGCGACTCGGGCACCTTCGCGCGGATGAACCAGCCGAGGCCGACCAGCGCGATGCTCGCGAGGAACGGCACGCGCCAGCCCCACGACAGCATGTCGGCTTCCGGCAGCGCGGCCACCGCGGCCATCGCGACCGACGACAGGATCAGCCCGAGCCCGACGCCCGTCTGCGGCAGGCTGCCGAACAGCCCCTTGCGGCCCTTCGGCGCGTGCTCGACGGCCATCAGCACCGCGCCGCCCCATTCGCCGCCGACCGCCATCCCCTGCAGGAAGCGCATCGCGATCAGCAGCGCGGCGGCCCAGTAGCCGATGCGGTCGTACGACGGGATCAGCCCGATGATCATGCTCGGCACGCCCATCAGCAGCAGCGTGATCATCAGCATCGACTTGCGGCCGATGCGGTCGCCGAAGTGGCCGAACACGATGCCGCCCATCGGCCGGCCGATGAAGCCGACCGCGAACGTGCCGAACGCGGCGAGCGTGCCGACGACGGGGTCCAGCGACGGGAAGAAGATGCGGTTGAACACGAGCGCGGCGGCCGTGCCGTAGAGGAAGAAGTCGTACCACTCGATCGTGGTGCCGGCCATGCTGGCCCAGCCGGCCAGCAGGTAGTGCCGCGCGGTGCGGGCGGGCGCCGGCGTCGCGATGGCTGCATGCTCATCGAGGGTGGATCGCGTCTGCATGGTGTCTCCGTATTTATTGCCCGCGGCTCATGGTCCGCAGGTCACGGTCGAGTATAGTTATGCGCGGATCCATGATGTACCGACAAGAAAGCCGGTTGGATGTGCATTTATGCATATCGGCACCCGGCCCCGAGACACCTGCTTTTTTTCCCGCCGATGCGACACGCCACCGAGCCGGTTTCCGGCAACCTGAACTGGGACGACCTGCGCTTCTTCCTCGAAGTCGCCCGCACGCAGCGCGCGAGCGGGGCCGCGAAGCGGCTCGGGGTCGACTACACGACCGTCGCGCGGCGCATTCGCGCACTCGAGGCCGCGATGGGTACGCTTTTGTTCGACAAGTCGCGCTCGGGCGGCTTCACGCTGACCGCCGAGGGGCAGCGGCTCGTCGCGTATGCGGACGCGATGGAGACGACCGTGCAGTCCGCGTGCGACCAGGTCGCGAACACCGGCGAGGCGCTGTCGGGCCACGTGCGGATCGGGTCGACCGAAGGGTTCGGCTGCTTTTTCCTCGCGCCGCAGCTCGCGCGGTTTCGCGTCGCGCACCCGCATGTGACGGTCGACCTGCTGCCGGTCCCGCATTTCGTCAACCTGCCGAAGCGCGAGGCCGACCTCGCGATCACGCTCGAGCGGCCCGAACGCGGGCCTTACGTGGTCACGAAGCTGTGCGACTACCAGTTGCGGCTCTATGCGACGCGCGACTATCTGGCGAGTCATCCGCCGATCGCCTGCACCGACGATCTCGCGCGGCATGCGTTCATCAGTTACGTCGACGATCTCGCGTTCAGCAGCGAACTGCTGTACCTGGAGCGCGCGGTGCCCGGCGCGACGGCCGGGCTACGCACGACGAGCGTGATCGCGCAGGTGTTCGCGGCGCTGCAGGGCGGCGCGCTCGCGATCCTGCCGTGCTTCATGGCGGCCACGCAGCCGGCGCTGGTGCCGGTGCTGCCGGACGACGTGGTGGTCACGCGGTGCTTCTGGCTGACGTGTCGCGAGGATCTGCGCAAGCTGCGGCGCGTGACGGCGCTGTGGGATTACCTGCGCGCGGCGGCGGACGCGAACCGGGCGTTGTTGATGGGGGAGTCGGAGCGGCTCCGGTTCGTCGGGGATCCGGAATAGCGGGGCTGGAGGCGGCGGTGATTTGCGCAGCGGGCGGGTCGGGGTTCACGCGGTTCCAGGTGCACCGCGTTGCGGCACACCCGCGGCGGCGTCACGCGAGCGCGGCGAAGGGGCCGCCGCCAGGCAGCCGGCCGCCTGGGCGTGCCTAGGCGTAATAGATTCGCCCGACGTCCGTGTCGCGTAATCGCCCGGTGCGTTCGGCGTCGTCGAGCGCATCGCCGAAATCGCGCGTGCACAGGTCCGGTCGGCCCAATGCAGTGAGGATGCGCGACACGCGCCACGCGGGCAGCCAGTCCGCCCATGCAAGGCGCACGCCGATGAGCAGTGCCAGCATGACGCCCAATGCGAACGGTCCGCCGAGCAGCGTGAGAACGACGAGCGTCGGATCGGAAAATCCGCTGTCGCTGGTCCAGATGCCCAGCAGCATGAGCGGGATCAGGAAACAGGTCATGCCGATGAACATCCATTTCCACGCAAGCCAGAGCGTATGCGTCAGCCCGGCCAACCCGGTGTCGCCGCACGTGTGATCCATGACCATGTGGCGGCGGTCCGGAGACGACAGCGCAAGCAGGCGGCCTCGGCGATCGACCACGGCAACGACGTCGTCGCCGACGTCGAAGCACTGTCCGCCGAGGAAGCCGCGGTACGTGTCACCGCCGATTTCGATTTCGACCGGGAGCTTCGCGAACAGGATCCTGCCGTTTTTCCCGACGGTGACGTAGGCGTTTTCCGATGCAAAGGTCTTGCTGCCGCGGATATTCGCATACGACCATGTCGCCGGATGCTCGACCTTGTCGGCCGCGGCGTTCAAGCTGGCCAGGGCGAGGTCTTCGTCGGCTTGCTGAACCACCAGCGCATTGGCGGCGGCACCGTTGCCGGTGAGCGCCGCGGCAATCGGCACCACGTAGTGCGTGAACCGGTAGCCGAGCGATTTCTTCCGGGCTTCGGGATCGACGGGCGGCATCTGATGGCGCGCAGCGTCCTCCCGATCGGGACGCTCCAGAAAGCGCATCGCGGTGAGCTTGCCTGCTACCAGACGCAGGGATGACGACATAGGCCGGGGCTGAATGTGGTCGGAGTGCGGAGTCTAGCAGCCGGCACTCAACCCGGACAACCGAGCCGATCCGCGAGTTCGTTCAGGTCCTTGACGTCGAAGTCCCACGCGTCGTCGGCTTTCAGGTCGGTCGTCTGGTTCGGCCCGTGTTCGGTCGGCCGCAGCACGAACGCGGTGGCGAGCCCGAGTCGCCGCGCGGCGGCCAGATCGCCATTGTGCGCGGCAACCAGGCACAGCTCGGCCGGCTCGAGACCGAGGATCTCGACCGCTTCGGTATAGACCCTCGGCGACGGCTTGTACGCGTGCGCGACTTCGGCGCCGAGAATCGCGTCCCACGGCAGGCCGCCGTGCTTCGCGACGTCGACCATCAGCCGGATGTTGCCGTTCGACAGCGGCGCGATCACGTAGCGCCGCTTCAGCCGCTGCAGCGCCGAGACGGAGTCGGGCCACGGATCGAGCCGGTGCCACGCGAGGTTGAGCGCGTCGATCTCCGAGTCGGGCACGCCGTCGATACCATAGCGGTCGAGCGTGCGCACCAGGTTCTCGCGGTGCAGCACGTCGAGCCGCACGTAGCGCCTGCGCCCGCTGCGGATTTCCTCCATCGACGGCGCATATTCGCGGCGCCACGTATCGGCGAATTCGAACGGATCGCGATCCGGCGCGTGGCGCGCCAGGAACGTGGCGGCTTCGCGCGCGACGCCGTTTCTCCAGTCGACGATCGTTCCGAACACGTCGAAAACGAGCGCCTTGATGTCTGCAGGGTTCGTCATGGGATTTTCGTGAAGGTCGGTCGAGGGGGACGCGACGCGCGCCGTGGCGGCAGCGTGCGACGCCGGTTCGAATGACATTGAATCACGTATCCGCGAACACGGCTGGCGGCGTCGCGGCGATGGCGGCGCGCGGTGCGGCATCGAGGGTGCGTGAGAGTGCATGAGGGCGAGGCGGAGCTGGGAAAACCGGTATCGCACGGCCCGTCACGGGCCTTCGGCCATGACCTTCGGCACATTCCTGCCCGCGTGCGCGGCGCCTACGCTGGGCAGGTCGCCGGCGCGTGCCGGCGGCGTTCCCCAACCAACCGACAAGGACATGCCATGCCGACCATTTCAGTCTACGGGTTCAATTCGGACAGCGGCCCGAGCGCGTTCGGCGCGCAAGCCACGCGCGACAACCTCAACGAGGACCATCCGACGTGGGCCGTGACGCTGGCCTACACCGCGAGCACCACGACGGCCGTCTTCACGTCGACCACGGCGTCCGACGCGGATCTCAGGGCCGCGCTGGAGGCGGCGTATCCGCCGGCAAGCTACCACGTGGTTTAGGTATCGCGGGTGCCCGCCCGGGCCGGCCCGGGCGGGGTAGTTCATGTGGCGCAACGCGCGCCGGCGGCTGCGACGCGGGCCGGGTTCGCGCCGCGAGCGCGGCGCTTGCGGACGTGCGGCAATCAGCTCTTGTCGTACGAGAACTGGATGCCCGCGGTGCCGCCGGTTTCGATGAACAGGTTGATGAACGCGGGGACGGTTGCGCTGCGCGCCCAGTCGCGCTGCAGTTCGCAGAACAGCTGCGCGACGCTGATCATCTGGCCGCCGGCCTG